>JBDHKE010000009.1:0-57971 GCA_039586555.1 Gemmatimonadota bacterium
CACCCGGTTCAGGCTGGGATCCTGGGCGTGGAGCGAGGGGGCGACGCCCGTGAGCATGACGAGAGCGAGCACAACGGTTCTCACGCGACCTCCATTTGACGTGCCATCTCGCCCAGGAGCCACTCCTGCATGAGGTGCTCCGCGGAAAGCGTGCTGGACTTCAGAAGTTGATCGACCCGTCGAAGCCCCAGGAGGGCATGCTCCAGCTCCTCTCCTGTCCACTTGCGGGCCTGCCACGACAGCCTCTTGGACAGCCACTTCTGATTCGGCGGCAGCAGTGCCTCCAGTGCGGTCGTCCCACCCTCCACCACGACTCCCAACCGCAGGAGATGGGTGCCGAGCCCGATCATCAAGGCCACACCCGATTCGCCCTGGAGAAGCAGGACCCGGAGACCTCGAAGCGCCTCGTTCCATCTCCGGGCTCCCACCAGATCGAACCATTCCCAACGATCCTGCTTCGGGATGCTCGTTCCGGCCGCCTCCACCTCCTCCACCCGTATGGTCCCCCCTTCGCCGACGAACTCCGCGAGCTTGGCCAACTCCTGCCAGAGGATCCCGAGGTCGGTGCCGACGGCTGCGGCGAGAGCCCGAGCAGCCGCTTCATCCACCTCGACCTGGAAGGCCTCGCGGCCACGGGCCATCGCCCAGCCCGGAACATCGTCCAAATCCATCGCCCGGATCTCGAGAGAGCGAGCCGCCTTCTTGAGATCCTGGTAGAAGCGAGCACGGGATTTCCCGATGTCCGCCAGCAGGATCATGGCGAGATCCCGGGGGGGGCGCCGGGCCAGCCCGAGGAGAAGCTCTCTGGCGTTCCACTGCGATGCGAGGGCTTCGACCTCCTTCAGCACCACGACCCGCCACGTAGCCATCAATGGAGGCGTAGCGACAATGGACGCCAGAGTCTCGACGCTCACCTCGGAGCCCCGGAGGATGTCCCGATTGAAGTCCGCCGTCGCCGGGTCCAGGTGCGCTTCGGCTATGGCCCGTGCCGCCTCTTCCTTACGGAACTCGTCGTCCCCGAACAGGAAGAAGAGCCCTCCCTTCCCCGTCCGCAATAGCTCACTCGCGTCCGTGCTTCGGATCATCCGGCGTCCGTCTTGAACGGTGGAAAGCGCAGGCCCTCCCACCTCGGCGCGAGGCGCGAAAACTGAAGGGGTCCTCTCGTGTCAGGGGTACTATTCGAGACCGGTTTGAACAAGGGCCGGTGGACGATTCCGATCGGAGAGGGGGGAATACCGGTAGAGCAGGGAGGGGGTGTCACTCCAGAAATCCGCTCCACCCAGAGTCTGATCCGAGGGTGTCGGGAGGAACGGCCCTGCCCGGAGTAGGGGGGCCGCCGGCCGCGCTGGGGCTTGGCTCACCACAATGGGCGGCAACTCGACGGATACCTCGGCGCGCCAGAGTGTCGGACTCCAGGCCAGAACGGTCAACACGATCGCCATCGCCAGCACCGTGGTCGTGTTTACCGCCGTCCCCTTCCCTTCCGGCGCCAAGGCAGGGTGATCATGAAGGTGGAACAGCCCGTGACGGAGACGGGGACGAAACTCTTCGGAGAGCTGGGCGGGAGGAAGCTCGCGAAGCATCCTGACACCCCTGCGAACGACCTGATCGTAGCGTCGACAGCTCTGGCACGAGTCCATATGGGCCTCGAAGGGACCAGACCCCTGCGAGCCGTCGTAGTAGTCGGAGTACCTCTGGAGGAATTCCGAGCAGTCCATCACGCTTTGTCGCCTCTCACCGCGTCGTTCTGAACCTCTCCGCACCCGAGGCGGAGTCGGATCGGAAGTTCCTTCCCGCCGCTGGCGCCTCCTCCCATTGGAGGACCCGCCAACGAATGTGTTACAGGGGGCTCGCTCGTCAGGTTCCGCGGTGGGAGGCGACCCATGCGACCCGGGCCCCCCGCCGCGTCGCGCGGCGGGGGGCCCGGGTCGTCCGACCTACGGTTCGAGCCGGCGTGCGCCTCGGCCAATCAGTCCAGAAGGGGCGCGATCATCCGGGCGAAGTTGTTCCTCGCTCGATTCAGGCGGCTCTTCACGGTTCCCAGGTTCACACCGGTGATTTCGGAGATCTCTTCGTAGGTCTTCCCTTCCAGCTCACGCAGGACGAACACGATCCGGTGATGCTCCGGGAGATCCTGCACCACCTTCTCCACGAGCTCCCTGAGATGCCGCTTTCGGAAGAGATCGTCCGGTTTGTAGCTGTTGTCCTCCCATTCCAGGGGGCGGTGATCCGCCTCCCAGTTCTTCTTGATGGTCTGGAACAGCACAAGGGGATTCCGTGACCGATTGCGAAGTTCGTTCTTGGCCAGGTTGCTGGCAATCGTGTAGATCCACGTGGAGAACTTCTTCGACTGGTCGAACCGGTGCAGGTGCCGGTATACGCGAACGAAAGTCTCCTGAACGAGATCCTGAGCCCGCTCCCGGTCACCCACCGTCCGGAAGACGAAATTCAGCAACCGCTTGTCGTACCTCCCCACCAGTTCCCCGAAGGCCCGGTCATTCCCGTCCAGAAAGCTCTGCACGAGCTGACTGTCGCCGAGCGACACAAGGTCAACCCGGGCGGGGCGGGCGTTTGCCCGGTCCACGATACGTACAGCTTTCGCCCCCATCAAGACACCACCTCTTCCGGAGAAACGTCCGCCCCGTCGCCGGAGCCGAGGGTCGCAATCGACCCCGCCAATCGCCGCATATGCAGGTTCCATACCATTCGCAAAGCCCTGATTTTACGGGGCTTAACGCACATCTCGTCCTCCACAGAGGACAGCCGGATCCTCCGAAAGAGAGCACCGCCCCCGGTGGTCACCGGCGATGGATTCCGTTCGGGAGCAGCCCGGCCGCCGCGTACAGCAGCGCGGCAATGGACTTGGCGTCGATGATTCGACCCTCTCTGACCATCTCCAACGCACGGTGGAACGGAATCGTGACGACGTCGATGAACTCGTCCTCCTCGGGAGCCGTCTCGCCCGGGGTGAGTCCCGTCGCAGCGAAGAGGTGCACCACTTCGTCCGTGAATCCCGGCGAAGTGTACATTCGGGTCATCCGGTGCAGTCGCTCCGCCTCGTATCCCGTCTCCTCGCGCAGCTCTCTGCGCGCACACGCCTCCCAGTCTTCCGAGGCCGACGCCGGAAGGCCCGCCGGAATCTCCAGCAACGGCCCCCCCACCGCCTGCCGGTACTGGCGGATGAGCACGACGTCCGGATCGGTCTCACCGGTCTCTCCCAGAACCGGGAGCACCGCCGCCGCACCTGGATGCCGCACGATCTCGAGCTCGCTCTCCGAGCCGTCTGGATACCGAACTCGATCCAGATCGAGCCTGACCAGACGACCCCCGTAGACGGGCCGGGTCGAGATGCGCTCGAAGGTCACGCGGCTGCGCTCCCCGGAGGTCTTCGGCATGTTCAGGCTCCTGGTGGGAGAAAGACCCCTACTAACCCCCGGGTTCCCGTTCCTTCCCCAGCTTGAGATACGTGACACTCAGGGAAGGGTTGCAGAGGATTGGCTTCAAGGCTGCTCGCAGACTTCCACCGGGCCCAGTCCCACCTCCTCCAGAGGACCGCGGATCCTCTCCGCATCCCCCACCACCACCGCCACCAGCTCATGAGGCCGGAGATGGCGCCGAGCGGCCGCCACGGCGCTTTCCCGGCCCACGGCTCGGATGCGGTCCCGGTAGGTCCGATGATAGTCTTCAGGTAGCCTGTACACGAACGACTCGGCGACGGCGGAAGCGACCTGGCCGGTGGTCTCCAGGCGCAGCGGGAAGACGCCGGCGATGTAGTCCCTGGCCGCGGACAGTTCCTCCTCCGTCGGTCCCGCTTCCACCACCCCCTCCACCTCCCTCAGCGTTTCGCGAACGGCGTCCGCCGTCGCATCCGTGTCCACCGCGGTGGAGATGAGGAAGGGACCTGGACTCCGACGGAAGACAAACCGGGAACGGACACCGTAGGTGACTCCGAGAGTCTCCCTGAGGTTGAGATTCAGACGACTGGTGAAGGCCCCCCCGAGAACCGTGTTCAACACCAGGAGCGAAAAGAAGTCCACGGAGCTGCGCGCCGCGCCCATGTGGCCCAACCGAATGTCCGACTGAACGGAGCCGGGTCGGTGCACCACCCGAACCCACCGGTGACCGAACCGGGCCGCCACAGGCACGTCCCCGACCGGCCCCCCGCCACCTGTCCATTCCCCCAGGTGCGTCTCCGCCAGGCTCCGAACCTCGCCCGGGTGGACATCCCCCACCACGACGAAACCGGCCCCACGCGGACCGAACCGCTCGCCGGCGAACCGCGTCAGGTCCTCTCGATCCAGACCTGCCACGCTCTCGCGGGTCCCCGCCACAGGACGGCCATAGGGTACTCCCGGGGCGAAGATGACCCTGGCCGCCTCATCGTCCGCCAGCTTCCCCGCATCCATCCGCCGCTGTTCGATGGCGGCCAGGCGCTGGTCGCGAAATCGGGCCACTTCCGATTCAGGAAACGAGGGCTCCTGAACGAGCTCCGACAGGAGACCCAGGGCCGCGTCCAGCCGGTCAGCGAGGCAGGTGAGACTGATGGCGCATGCATCCCAACCGGTCGAAACCTCGATGGACGCACCGAGGGCCTCCAGGGAGCGTGCGAGGTCCGCACCCGAGCGCCGCCTGGTGCCCCCGTGAAGAGCGCTTCCGGCGAGGACGGCCAGGCCGCCCCTCTCTTCCGGTAGGGTCGCTTCGCCCGCGCCGAAGACCAGCGTCGCGGTCACCACCGGAAGTCTCGGCATCCGGGCCGTGCGCAGCTCGAGACCGCTCTCCAGCCTCTCGTATTCGACCTCGGGAAACGTGAAGGGCCGGACCTGCCCTGGCTCGGGCGGTCGAGTGGTGCGGAGGGGAGCGGGATCCATCATGAGTCGCCCCCAGGAGTGTAGGTCACCACCGCGCGATTCTCGTCGTGGAAGTGCGTCCGGGCGAAGTCCCCAACGCGATCGGGCGTCGCGGACCGCAGGCGTTCGATTTCCGAGTTCACGCGCCCCGGGTCGCCGAAGTAGAGCTCGTACATGGAGAGCAGGTCGGCGCGGCGCCCAGCCCCCTCCAATCCCTTCACCACCCGGGTCTCAGCCATGGCCAGCGCCCGGTCGACCTCTCCGGCGACTGCCTGCGCGAGTCCTTCCGTCTCGGTTGCAAGGGCCGTCTCGAGCTCCTCGGTTTCGACGTTCGAGTAGCCCGTGGCCCACGAAAGGAAGAGACCCGAGCCGGTCAGCAGGGGATACACGTAGGCACCCACGTCCTTGGCCAGTCTCCGTTCCCGGACCAGCGACCTGTAGAGGCGAGAGGCGCGCCCGATCCCCAACACCGCCGAGGCCACCTCCGCCACGGTGAAGAGGTCATCGGAAAAGGGAGGGATCCGGCTCGCCATGTACACGCGGGGAAGCGGGACGCTGGCCACCAGGTCCCGGCGCACGGTACCTCCGATGCGCGAGGGGAGGTCGGGTTGGCCTGGGAGCGGCGGGATGGCGTTGCCGCGGGGAATCCTCCCGAAGTAGCGCTCGATCATGCGGAGGGTCTCGTCCGGGTCGCAGTCACCGCACACCGTCAGAACCGCGTTGTTCGGGATGTAGAAGGTTCTGAAGAAGTCCTCCACGTCTTCCAGCGTGGCGGCATCGATGTCGTCCATCGATCCGATCACCGGGTGGTGGTAGGGATGGCTGGGGGGAAAGGCCAAGGCCTGGAGCCGCTCGTCCCAGTCTCCGTACGGCCGGTTTTCGTACCGCCAGCGACGCTCGTTCTTCACCACGTCCCGTTGGTTGTCCAGCTTCTCCTGGGTCATGGCCGGCAGCATCCAGCCCATGCGATCTGATTCCAGCCAGAGGGCGAGCTCCAGGTGGTGGGAAGGAATGGTCTGGTAGTAGTTCGTCCGGTCGAACCAGGTGGAAGCATTCACGGATCCGCCAGCTCGTTCCACGAGCTCGAAGTGCTGGCTCTTGGCCACGTTGACGGACCCCTGGAACATCATGTGCTCGAAGAGGTGCGCGAAGCCCGTGCGCCCTCTTCGCTCGTTCCGGGATCCCACTCCGTACCAGAGGTTCACCGCCACCACGGGAACGGTGCGGTCCGTGGACAGCACCACCCGCAGTCCGTTGCCCAGAGTCTCCCTTTCGAATGGGATTTCAAGCAAGAGTCCCGCCTCCTTCAGGGTTTGGCGCGGGGAGTGGCCACTCAGGAGCGCGCCATCAGGCGGGCATGGAACGCCAGGGGCATCATGCTGTCCCGCAGGAAGCCCAGGGCGAACCGCGGCCCGGCATTGAGACGGTCTTCCGCCTCGACCAGCTCCCCCAGATCTCCGGGGAGGGCCACCTCACGACCCCGTTCCAGCATCTCGTAAGCCAGATCCTCCCAGCCCGCGGCCTCAGCCGCGAGGGCGGCCAGCACGTGCGCCTCCAGGTCGTCCGGTCGGGCTCGGGCACCCTCGACCAGCTCCACGGCGCCTTCCTCGAGGGCGTCGGTCTCCACCAGGCTGAGTCCGAGGAGCACACGGGCCCAACCGTCCTGGGGATCCAGCTCTACCGACCTTGAAAACTCGTTGGCAGCCTCCTCCATCCGTTCCGACAAGGCGAAGGCCACCCCACGCTCCAGGGCCACGGTAGGGTTGTCCGGGTCCAGCTCCCGGGCCGCATCCAGCTCCTGGAACGCCTCCTCGAACAGACCTTCGCGGGCGAGATACGCGCCGTAGGCGAGCCGTACATCCGGTAGGTTCGGCCCCAGAACGGAGGCCGCCCGCAGGGCGCCCTCGGCCTCGGGGTCGTCGAAATCCGCCAGGGCCTCGCCGGCCAGGGAGAGCACCCGAGGGTCCTGGGGCCGGAGCCCCAGACAGGCTTTGAACCGCTCATACGCCACCCCGGAGAGGTCCAGCTCCCTCTCCGCCACTCCGAGCCAGCAGAGGAGATACGGGTCCGCTTCGTGCTCTTCCAGCGCGAGCCTGAGAATCTCCGCCATCTCATCCCACCTGGACTCCTCCGCCAGGGCGAGAGCGCGCTGCAGAAGCTCTTCCACGTCCATGGGCACACCAGGTGGCGTCATGCGCCGAATTTCTCAAGTCTGCCGGCGTGTGCCAGGGCCAGTGTCATCAGATGCCATCCCTCGAACGTGCCCAGATCGCCTCCCCGACAACTCCTCTCTCCGAAAGAGGATGACGTAGGCCTCGCCCAATGCGATGCCAACAGGACCGGAACCGAGTGCCAGCTATGGGCCGCATAGCTGGCGGGAGTCGAGTGATCTCCCGTGACGATCAGAACGTCGGGCTCTAGTTCGGCGATGTCCCCCACCAGGGCATCCGCCGCTTCGATGGCCTCCACCTTGGCGTCGAAGCTCCCGTCCTCGCCCCGGGCGTCTGTGGCTTTGTAGTGGAAGAAGCAGAAGTCGTAGTCCCGGTGAGCTCGGGCCAGCATCGACACCGCGTCCGTGTCCGTGTCTGGAATGCCTGGCACGTCCATCCCCACCAATCGGGCGACTCCCCGGTACATGGGGTACCGGGCGATGGCGGCCGCCCTGAGGCCGTATCGTTCCTGGAAACCGGGAAGTCCGTGGTACCGATCGATGCCTCGGGCCAGAATCCCGCTCATGGAGGGCTCCTCCGCGAGAATGGAGCGGGCCTGATCAAGGACGGACTGAAGGATCTCCGCCGTTCTCAGTGAGTCGGGCGAGCGCGCGGTCACTGGCAGAGGCGGCACCCCGGTAGACTGGGGGTCCGTGTCCCCGAGGTCCGCCTGGAGCCCCTCGCCTCGGAGGATCAGGACCGCGCGGTGCTCTTTTTCGTGACGAAGGATGACCTGGACGCCCTGGGGCGCTTGAAGCGAGCGCGCGAGCTTCTCCACGACGCGGCGGGCCTCGCTGTCCCGCGGTCTGCCCGCGCGTCGGTCGGTAACCCTGCCCTCAGCATCCAACGTAGCCAGGTTCAGGCGAGCGGCTACGTCCCCGGGAGTCAGCTCGAAACCGACGCCGAGAGCGGAAAGGATTCCCCGCCCGATCTGGTATTGCACCGGATCGTATCCGAAGAGAGCGAGGTGGCCCGGACCACTCCCCGGGGTCACACCGGGGGTGACCGGAATCAGCATACCGAGGGAACTCCGGGCGGCCAGCACGTCGAGATGCGGAGTGTCGGCCGCCTCCAGCTCGGTTCGGCCCGTGTCCCGGTCGGGGAGGCCACCCAGGCCGTCGAGGACAATCAGGAAGATGCGACCGCCACCGCCGCCACGGACCACCAGGGAGTCGGGGAGGAGGGTCTCGGGCATCGTACTCTCCGAATCGAGATTGAAAGACGGCATCCGGCATCAACGGGAGAGACCCGGTGGTTTCGTGGGTCTCGGTGCAGGGCGGCTGCAATATACCCTCACCCGCCACGGGAGTGAACTGCGATCGCGCAGTGCACCCGTTGCGGGCGATGGAGGGTCGAGATACCATCGCCGAGAAGTCGATCGTTGCGGTCTCGCCCTTTTCCGTCGTCTTGCAGAGGCAGGCTTGTCGTGCGGTATGTGCCCTTCCAGATGGAGCGGTGGCAATCCACCTACGAACACCGGGTGCGGTACAACCTTTCGGAGAGCGGTGTCCACCCTCTCACGGTCACCGAGCTGTTGTCCCTGGCCGACGGGGATCCCGACCTCCACGGGATCCGAATGGGATACGGGCAATCCAACGGTTCCGACGAGCTCCGCAGCCGGATCGCGGCTCTCTACGGGGGCGCCTCGGACGCTTCGGTCCTCGTAACGGTGGGCGGGGCCGAAGCGAATTTCGCGAGCTTCTGGCACCTGATGGAGCCCGGGTCGAAGGCCGCCGTGATGCTTCCCAACTACATGCAGGTTCCCCGGCTTCTCGAGAGTTTCGGGGCGGAGCCGATCCCGTTCCACCTGAGAGAGGAACACGGTTGGCAACCAGAGCTGGACGAGCTTCGTCGGGCCGCGGAGCGGGGAGCGCGCTTCATTCTGGTCACCAACCCGAACAACCCCACCGGATCGCGCCTGACGGACGACGCGATGTCCGAGATCGTGTCCATAGCCGAGCGCCACGGGGCATGGATTCTGGCCGATGAAGTCTACCAGGGAGCCGAGATTGACGGGGAGCAGACGCCCTCGTTCTTCGGGAGGTACGAGCGGACCCTCGTCACCAACTCCCTGTCCAAAGCCTACGGTCTTCCGGGGCTTCGCCTCGGCTGGATCGTCGGCCCTCCAGGGTCCATCGAGGAACTCTGGGGACGTACCGACTTCACCACGATCGCGCCCGCCACGCTCTCGGATGCCCTGGCCACGGTGGCTCTGGAACCTTCCACGCGACGTCGGATCCTGGACAGGACACGTGGCATTCTGCGGGACAACCTCCCGGAGCTCCAGACGTGGGTCGCGGCACAGGAAGGACTCTTCGCGTACCGCCCCCCCGAGGCGGGGGCCATCTGCTACCTCCGCTACAACGCGGAGGTCAACTCAACTGAGTTCGCGGAGAAGCTGCGGGTGGAGCAGGACGTCCTCGTGGTGCCGGGAGACCACTTCGGGATGGACCGATATCTCCGCATCGGAATCGGCCCGCCCCGAACGGAGTTGCGAGAAGGGCTGGACCGGATCGCGAAAGCGTTCGCGGAGATCTAGCCGAACCCCCGTGCTGTGCGGTCGCGGAAGGACACCCGTCACGGCACACTAGAGCACGGCACACTAGAGATCGTGTAGCCAGCGTTCGAGCCGCTCCAGCGCCCCGATGTAGGTTTCCACCAGATCCCGATCTTCCGGAGCGGCGAGGGCGGCAAGGGCACGGGCCCTCTCCAGATCCCCATTGATGGAGTCCGGAGTTGCAAGGTCCCAGATCTGCCGTAGCTCCCCCACGATGGTCTCGCGGGGTCTTGGACGTCGGGCCCGTGGAGTGGCGCTCATCGACCTCTCGGGTGCTTCGTCGGTTGGATTCCTAGAACGGGTAGCCCGGGGGGATCTCCGACGCAAGGGAAACCCACGGACTCGCCTCCCTTCCCGGCCCTCCCGGCCTGATCCGCGGCGCGGCGCGGGACTTGCGGTGTCCGGTACGGAAGGCCCGATGGAGGCGCCAATCCGGTCCCGAGCGCCTCTTGCGGCTCCAGCGAGCACCGGAGGTCCGCTGTGCCTCTGATCGACGCGGTCAAAGAGCTCGAGTTGCTCATTCGCTCCCGGTACGCGCTGTTCCTCCTGGACACCGCGGAAGAGAAGCGAGTGCGCACCCTCCTTCGCCATCTCGCTGATCGTCTCGGCATCCCTCTCTTCGACTGGAATCGAGCCCGCGGGCTCTCACGACTCGACCTCGCCGGAAGCGTCTATGACACCAGGGCACCCGAGAAGGCGTTCCAGCACATCGCGTCCTCCCGTGTCCCGGCCCTCTATCATTTTCACGCCCTCGCTGGACTCGACGCCGGGACCGTGCTCGCCGCTCTGGCGAGGGAGGCCTCACGGCCACTGGAGACGAACGCGGGAGCCATCGTCCTGACGGGCCAGAACCTCTCTCTCCCTCCCGAGCTGGAACAGGTGGTCGCCCGGGTCGAGCTTCCGGGCCCTGGGCCAGAGGAGTTCCGCGCCCTTCTCTCCAGGATCCTGCGGGATCTCGCCGTGCGCCAACATGTGGAGGTGAGTCTAAGCCGCACCGAGACCACCCGCCTTCTCCAGAATCTGGCTGGAATGACCCTCATGGAGGCCGAAAAAATCCTCACCAAGGCCATCATCGAGGACGGGCGGCTGGGCGCCGAGGAGATACGCAAGGTCATCGACGCCAAGCGCTCGGTGGTCGAACGGGAAGGTCTGCTGGAATACTACCCCCTGGAAGACGCGCTGACCGACATCGCCGATCTGAAGACACTGAAGGAGTGGCTGAACAGGAGACGGGCGGTGATCAGGGATCCGGAACGGGCCCAGGAGTTTGGCCTCGCCTTCCCGCGGGGGGTTCTTCTCCTCGGGATCCCGGGCTGCGGAAAGAGTCTCTCCGCCAAGGCCGTGGCAGCGGAGTGGGAGCTGCCGCTCCTGAAGCTCGATCCTTCCAACCTCTACAACAAATACGTCGGCGAGAGCGAGAGGAACTTCAAGCGAGCCATGAGGACGGCCGAGCGAATGGCTCCCGTGGTGCTCTGGATCGATGAGCTGGAAAAGGCATTCGCTTCCGGAGGCAGCGAGGACGGCGGCGTGTCCATGCGCATTCTGGGCAGCTTCCTGTCATGGATGCAGGAGCGCAGGGGGGACGTCTTCATCATCGCGACGGCCAACGACATCACCCGGCTGCCATCGGAATTCCTCCGCAAGGGCCGATTCGACGAGATCTTCTTCGTGGACCTTCCCGACGAGGAGACGCGTCGCGAGGTCTTCCGCATCCACCTGACGCGGCGAGGCCACGAGCCCACAGCCTTCGACCTGGAGAGCCTCGCCCGGCTGACGACCGGATTCAGTGGCTCCGAGATCGAACAGGTGGTCCTCTCGGGTCTCTACTCCGCCTTCTCCGAGGGAACCTCCCTCTCGACCGCAGTGCTGGCTCAGGAGGCGAAACGAGCCCGGCCTCTCTCCACCACCATGGCCGAGCGGATCTCCCACATGCGCACGTGGGCCCGTGACCGGGCGGTTCTGGCCAACTGATAGTCCGTTCCAACCAGTAGGCCTTTCCGACCAGTGGTTCTCACCGAGGTGGTCGTTCTTACCGAGGTGGTGGTTCTTACCGGCTGGTGGTTCCTACCCAACGGGGTCGAGGACCGACGGGTCGTCATTCTCGGGGGAATTCACCCTCGTGGACACCTCCCACGCCTCCAGCACAGTGTCGGGATACGGCCTGAGCAGCTCGACGAGATCCGAGTGACTGGACTCGCGGCGCAGCCAGATCTCGTGGGCTGCCCGAGAGAGGATCACCGGCATGCGGTCGTGGATCGAGCGCAGAGAGGGGCTGGCCTCCGTGGTCAGGATCGCGAACGAGTAGATCGGCTCTTCTCCTTCGGACATCCAGCGGTCCCAGATGCCGGCGAAGGCGAAGGGCTCCCGGGAGGGGAGGTGGATCCAATGGGGGGCCCTTCGACCACCCTCTCGCTTCCACTCGTAGAATCCATCCGCCAGGATCAGGCAACGCCGTCTGCGAAAGGGCTCCCGGAACGCCGGACGATCCGCCACGCTCTCGCTCCGGGCGTTGATGAACCCAGCGCCCCCCGAGGAGCGGGACGTCCAGAACGGGATGAGTCCCCACCGCAGCAAGCCGATGCGAGGCCCCTGACGACCAAGCACCAGAGCCGGGGCCAGCTGTGTGGGCGCGATGTTGTAGCGCGGCTCATGGACCGGTTCGCCGGCGGGATGGTCCAGGAAGGCGAGGAGCTCCTCCTGCGGAGTGGTCAGGGTATACCTGCCGCACATGTCCGTTTCCCTCCCTCGGGCGGTCCGAGGTTCCGGCTCGACTCCTATCGATCGTGCGAGCGCCGCACTACCACGAGCCGGTCCTCCTCCTCCAGGTGCCTCCGAAATCCCAGCAGGTGGAAGAGCTGAAGCGCGTACCACCGGGCGACCCTCCGATCGACCACGAGCGTGTCCGGACGGGTGGGATGTCGAGAGACTCCGGGCAGAAGATGCACGGCGCGGTCGAGCCGGAGGAAGCGGAGGAGCCAGGATAGCGTCAGCCACAAGCGGCTGAAGTCACGGACGATGAAGAAGCCGTCCTCCCCCTGGCTCTGGTAGAGAGGCATCAGCATGCGAGCCGTTTCCGGGGCGCGAATGTCTCCGTCCGCATCCGAGGCCACCACCTCTCCCTCGGCCACCAACTGGAAGTTCCGGTACCCGGGCCTCATCCGAAATCCGTCGCCAGGCTGCAGTCCGCGCCGGTACCGCATCTCCACCGCCCGAGGGAGCTCCCGGGTGCCCTCCGCCAGAAGTCGCCGACTCTGGCCGACCTCCGGAAACTTCTCCTCTTTGATGAGTCCGGCCGCGGAAAGAGCGATCCACAGCGCGGCCTCCGCCCGATCCACCGAGCCGGGATCGTCGTGCTGCCCGCTCTCGAAACCGGCTACGACATACCCTTTGGAGCCCATGTATCCCAGCATCGTGCCCTCGACGAGCTCTTCCAGACCAAGAACGAGAGGGGTAGGAATGCGCATGGCGAACGCCCGGTTGGGAAGGGTGTCCGACACCGTCGCGAAGGCACCTCCGTGGCTCGATGTGGTGTGAAGATCGATGACGAAGACAGGCCCTCGGGCACCCGCGGATGCCGCCTGGAGCTCCCCCACCAACTCCTGGAGCTCCTTCTCTTCGGTGGAACCAGGCTCTCTCTGCAGCAGGGTCTGGATCCGAGAAGACTGCCAGATCCGATTCAGATCCTCGTCCACGAAGCGGGAGCGCCGAGACAGCGCCTCACGGTTTCCGGCCAGAGCCAGAAACTCTCCACGGATGTGGTCGTCGCCACCATTCAGGCTGGGAATCACACGCTGGGCCCCCAGCACCCCCGCCGGCTCGTTCCCGTGTATTCCCGCCACGCAGACCAGGGTCGGACCCGGTCTCCTCCCTCGCACTCTCCCGACCACGCGCCCAACCCGCGTGGCCGGGACCGACGCGATCTCGGTTGCCCCCCCGGTCTCCATCTAAGGCTCCTCCTGCAGTCGCGAAGCCAACATTTCGTACGCGATGGGCATGAAATCACGTTCGCTGACCATGCCCACCAGCTTGCCATCGCCGATCACCGGCACACAGGACACCCGATGCTCCCGCATCAGGTCGATCGCCTCCAGAGTCGGCGTATCGGGCGAGACCGTGATCGGCCTGCGCTCCATGATCTCTTTCACGGGGGGCGTCTTCCCCTCTCCCCAGCTCCGCCCCTCTGCCATGAGACGAAGAACAGAGCGATAGCTGACGATCCCCACCAGCCGATGCTGGCCGTCCTCCACCAGGACGTGACGAATGTGCTTGCGGTCCATCAGGAACGCCACCAGGTCCACCAGCTCGTCTTCGTGGACCGTGAAGAGATCCGTGGTCATGTACTGCTCGACCCGCATGTAGTTCTTCTGCCAGCCGCCGGCCTCCTTCAGCTGCGGGAGCTTCCACCGATGCACGGGCTTCCCCTCGATCTGTTGGCGAACGGTGGCCGCGGTGAGGGCCGCGAGCCTCTCTGCCGGGGTGCCCTCGTCCTTCATGCCCAACAGGGATCTCCGGGCCCAATCCGCTCCGGTGTTCCCGCTCCGGACGCGCTCTCGGATGACCCCCAGGTAGCGGTCGATGTCCCCCTCGTCCACCCCCGCTCCCGCGAGTCCCTCCTGCGCCAACGGGAGCAACCGATCCAGGATCAGCTCGCCCACGCCGATGGTCTCCCCGTTCAGCCATCTCATCCCCGCACGGAGTCCCATTCGCGATGCCGCCAGAAAATTGGTCTTCGCGTCGTCGAACGCCATCCCCCTGTGGATCTCGGGGTATTCCTCGGCCACACCCAGCACCAGGCCGATCCACAGGACCGCGTTCGCGACTTCATCCAGGACCGTCGGTCCGGCAGGGAGCGCCCTGCACTCGATGCGCAGGTGAGGCTGCCCCTCGCTGATGCCATAGCACGGTCTATTCCAACGGTACACGGTGCTGTTGTGCATCTGGAGTGCCCTCAGCTTCGGTACCCCACCCTGCCGGAGCACCTCCAGCGGATCCTCTTCCACCTCGCCAGCGATCAACACGCGGAAGCGCGCGATATCCTCCTGAAAGAGCTCGGTCACCGAGCGCTCCACCCAATGTTCGCCGAATCGTACCCGGGAGCTCATTTCCCGCATGTGAACCGAGGCGCTCCGGGTGTCCAGTGACTGTTGGAAGAGCGCGATCCGGGTCTCGGCCCAGAGGCGGCGGCCGAAGAGCAGAGGCGAATTCACCGCCGCGGCCACCACCGGGCCGAGCACCGCCTGCGCGGCGTTGTAGAAGCGGGCGAACTCCTCGGCCGACACCTGCAAGTGGATCTGCGAGCTTGTATTGCAGGCCTCCAGCATCACGGAGTCGTGCTCGATGAGGAGCTCATCCGTTCCCTCGATGCGCAGCCGGTAGGCTCCTTCCCTCATCCGGTTCAGAGCTTCGTTGAGGGCGTAGTAGCGAGGCCTCGGAGTGATGTTCTCCATGGAAAGATCCGACTGCAGGAGGGTCGGGAGAATCCCGGTGATGACCACCTGGGCATCGTCCTCCTTTGCCGCCTCGCGGACCCGTTCGATGAGCTCCTCCAGTCGTCCCTGGACCACGCTGAAGCAGTCTCCCGCCATGAGAATGGGGTCCAGGTTGATCTCGAGATTGAAGCGAGCCAGCTCGGTGGTGAAAGGTGGCCCGCCCAAACGCTCCAGAACCTCCATCGCCACCGGCGCCGGCCGGAACCCCTTGTCCACCAGGAAGAGCTCCTGCTCCGCCCCGATCCGTCGCACGTCGCTCTCGATCCTTTCGTCCCGGAGCATCTGCTCGAGCGCACGGAGATCCAGGAGCAGAGCCTTGGTGAACGAGCGAACGGCTTCCGGCTGGTCTTTGTCTTCGACGTCCTGGCGGCCCATGAGCCCTCGCGAAGCGGGAGAAGCGGGAGGGGCGACAACCCGAGGAGACCTCGTAGATGCAGAGTTTAGCCAGGTCCGGCCAGCGGGATCAAGTGGGAGCGGAGGCTCGGCAGGGGTGGGGTGTCCGCGCATGCCTTTCCGGCAGGTGCCAGCGGCTCACACGAACGTGGCCAGTTCTCCCAACGACTTCTTCTCCAGCCTCGGGACGCGGGCACCCGGTTCCGGGAATCCCACCACCAGGATCAGGAAGGGTCGCTCGTTGGCGGGACGGGCCAGGATCTCGTTGAGGAAGCCCATAGGGGATGGTGTGTGGGTGAGGCACGCGAGGCCCGCGTGGTGGATCGCCGTGATGAGCACCCCCGTGGCGATTCCCACGCTCTCCGTCACATAGTAGTTCTTCCTCTTGGATCCGTCGGCCTCGTACCCGAAGCTCTCCGCGAAGATCACGATGAGGCAGGGGGCACGCTCCAAGAACGGCTTGCTCGCGTGGGTGCCGAGCGGAGCCAGGGCCTCCAGCCAGTCGTCGGGCGCCCTCCCCGAGTAGAAGGCCTCCTCCTCCTCCTCTGCAGCCTCCCGAATCCTGCGCTTCACCTGCGGGTCGCCCACCACGACGAAATGCCAGGGCTGGCGGTTTGCCCCCGAGGGAGCCGATGCCGCGGCCCGGATGCACTCCTCGATGATCGTTCCAGGGACGGGTCGGTCAGAGAACTCGCGCACGGTGCGGCGTCGCCGCAGTTCGGCGCCGAACTCCTTCGCGCGACTCTGCATCTCGTCAATGGGGAATTCGCGGAACTGGAGTGGGATCAACTCCGGCTTCACAGATGGGACCTCCTGGCGCTTCGTGCCCGGGACAGTTGACTGAAGACTCCCACGAAGCTCGCCTCGCTCTCCCAGGCCTCCAGGATGCGTCGGGGAGGGTGACGCAGGTGGCCCGCAAGGAACTTGAGGTTCACCAGCATCGTGATTTCCCGGTCATCCAGGCGGATGGCGCCCCAGTCAGAGCGAGGGCGCTCCCGAAATCGCTCGTAGGCCCGGAAGAGCGCAGCTCCCGGATCTCCGCCGCCTACGTCCACGAAGAAGGCACCCGCACCAATCCCGAAGCGAGCAGCGAGCTCACTCCAAGATGCGCCGTCTCTGCGCGAAGCCGCCAGGGCATCCGGGGAGACGCCCGCGGCTCGAGCCATGAACAGGAGAACAGGAACTTCCTCGGGGTGAAGTCGCCATTCGGCCAGGATGAGCACTTCGTTGGGGTGGACCCCGAAGTAGACACCGGCGGCGCGGAGATAGGCCTCGACGTCTTCGTCTCCCGTGGCCTGCCTCACCTGTGCGGACACCGGGGCCGTGGCTTCCGTCATGAGCAAGAGCGAAGCTCCCAGGATAAGAGCGTCGCGGCGCATGGTCCGCCTTTCGAAGGGGTTATGCACCCGAAACCACCCGAAGAGCGCCGTGGGCGCCTACGCATCCGGTAGACGCCCGAGCACCTTCAGAATCTCCTCATGCAACGGACGTACCTGTCGCCGGGAGTCAGGCCGGAAACCCGCAAGGCGACAGGCTCTCCGCCCCTGGTGGTCAGGCGAGTCAAGCAGGACCCGCCCCCGAGACGGGGAAACGGGGTCCAAAATCCTGGCACGCCTTTTGAGGGGTTTCAAGGGTGACCGCGCGGTACACGTGAAAGAGGAGGGGTAGTGTTCCGAAGCGGAAGGGAGGTCGAAATGAGGGGCAACGAGTGGAACGGTCGGATCGACCGCAGCGACGGAGGCGTCGAACGGATGGACGCCGTGCGCCCGTCCGGATCGAACCGAGTTCAGGCCACCGAGGACCTGTTCCTGGACTTCACGGAAGTCGGAACCATCGATCTCCCAGGGCTCGCCCTTCTCTTCACGGCGCAGCAGCTGGCCTCGGAAGAGGACCGCAACGTCTGGGTAATGGGACTGCCGATGCAGTTCTGGGAGCTGCTTCGGGCGCTCGGCCTGGAGGGCTACTTCCTGCACTTCCCCGAGCGCGGAGAGTCCAGAGCGTAACCGCTCTCTCATCAGTGGCGGGGTTTTCGGGGCCCCCTGCCGAAATGACCGGCAGGGGGCCTTTCTTTCTGCCCCTTCCGCCTAACGCCCGGCCTCCACGGTTGTCCTCTGGAGAGGACAGATCACATCGTGCAAATCGCTCATACGTCGGAACCCCGGCTCCCCGTCGGAGAGCAGGAGCTGCGCTCCCTCCTGCGTCGTGAAGCGCTATGAGGATCCACGTTCCGGTGGGCCGGTCCAGGTGGCTGACCACGGAGATCCCGTCCCGCTGCTACAGAAGCTCCAGCACATCCGGAGTCATGAGGCCTTCCTCAGGCGGGTGGCTGTGCTCAGCGTTCCTGGGAGACGATTCCACGGTAGCTCTCCGGATCCCACGTGGGCTTCTCGTCCTTCGTCGCCACCTCGAGCCCGAGATAGAAGACCAGCTTCGCGATGCGTGACGTCTTCTCCGCATCGATCTTCTCGACTTCGTCGCTGGGTCGGTGGTAGTCGGGATGTGTGCCGTTGAAGAAGAAGAGGATCGGCACGCCCTTGCGAGCGAAGTTGTAGTGGTCCGACCGACCGTAGAAGTTCTCCTCGGGCCAGAGGTCGTCGATGGCCGCCATACCAAGCTCCGGGTGCCGGGCGTTCACCTCGGCGAGGGTTTCTCCCAGGTCGGAGTGCTCCTTGCCGATGACCACGATGGTGTCCGGCCAGTTCCTCCCCACCATGTCCAGATTCAGGTTCGCCACCGACGACGCGGTCAAGGAGCTGTTCTCCGTGAAATGCCGCGACCCCCACAGCCCCCGCTCCTCGCCACTCACGAGCAGAAACACCAGGGATCGTCGTGGCGGAGATGACATGGCCGAGAAGGCTTCGGCGACCTCGATGACGGCCGCGGTGCCCGACGCATCGTCGTCGGCCCCGTTGTAGATGCTGTCTCCGGCCTGGTCGGCACGCCTGACGCCCACGTGATCCATGTGGGCGCTGAAGACCACGTACTCGTCCTTCAGCTCCGGATCGCCACCCTCGAGGATTCCCACCACGTTCGGAGCCGAGAACTCGTACTGCACGCGATTCCGAATCGTGACGGTGGCTTCCACGCCGGGAAGCTCCGTCAGTCGCACCTCCTCCTCGAAACGAGTCCGGGCCTCCGAGAGGTCCAGAGCTCCCTCCACCAGGCGCTGGAGCGCCCGGTCCCGGATCCCGATCACGAACGGCTCGGGCGCTTCGGCCCACGGAAGCACCTGCCGCGTCTGCTGGGCCTGGAGCGAGAGGTCTCGGTCCCACTCGCTGTCCGACTGGTCCAGGGCGAGCCAGACGGAGAGCCCCCCCGATGAGAGTACCGACCGGAGGATCTCGCGGACGGCGGGCACACGAGCGCTTCCCGGCTCTCCGGTGACGATCACGACGTGCCGCCTCTCGAAAGGTGCGTCCTGAAGAGCCGCCTGCGCGTTCGCCGAGCCCGTGACCACCACGACCTCGCCTCTGAACTCCCCGGAGCGGGCGGGTCCGAAGGGGAAGCTCAGATCCCGGCCGAAGCGGAGGTCGATCCCTCCACTCGTGCGAAGCGAGGAGGCCTCCATGTCCGCGAGAACCCTCTGGATGGTGTAGCGCTGGAGAAAGGATCCCTCATCCCCTCCCGGCAACAGGCCGAAACGAGAGAACTCGCTGGCGATCCAACCAGCGGCCTGATCCAGCTCCGGACTGGGCGTGCGTCGGCCACGCATGGAGTCGTGGGCCAGCACGGCGATGCGGGAGTAGAGGTCTTCGGCGGTGATGGTGCCCGCAGCGGTGCCGGCCTCGTCTTCCCAGGCCACGGCGAGCTGTGCCGACGCCGGCAGGGGCAAAGCGGCGAGCCCAAGCAAGATCAGAGAGACTCTCATGTGCGGGCTTCCCTCGTGATTGGGGGATGCCGCGCCCACCGGACGCGGCATTCGATCCGGCGGCCGATGTTACCACGCACGCGCGTTGGGGATCCCTTCTTCGTGGACCCCCGCGCGCACTGTTCGGACCAGGGAGCAGGCTGGTTTCGCTCAGCGGCGGCGCAGCAATGGCTCGATAAGGAGCCGGAGGGAATCCGTCGCGAGGGGACCCCGAACGGTCAATTGCCGGTCCCCGAGCTGCACCACGACTTCGTTCCACATCGGCGCGCCGAACTCGTCCACCAGGGCCCTCGGCTCCGCCGGCTCCGCGAGCTCTGGTGCCTGCAGGGGTTGCGCCTCTTGTATCTCCTCGGCCAGATCAGCCTCCCGCCCCAGGGTGGGAATGTACTGGAGCTCCAGCGCCTCTCCCGAGGGAAGCGCCTGCACGATGCGGATCTCGTCCTGCGACGCCCCGGTGGCCTGCACCGACAGTACCGGCAAGCCGGGGATACTCAGGGCCGAGCCCTGTTCCAGGTTCGAGAACATCGCTGCGGCTTCCGGAGGAACAGGGGTCGCAATCACGAGCCCCTCCGCTGCGAGTCGGTCTCTGCGCTCGGCTTCAGCCTGCTCCGCGACCCTCGATGGCGCCTCCTGAGCTCGTCCGAGCTCCGCCTCCGCAGCACGGTCGGCCCGGATCTCGTCAGTGGCCACTGAGACGGTTCCGGTCTCCGTCTTTCCCTCTGCGACCTCGGCCAGGCCCCGGGCTGCCAAGGTTCTGGACGACTCGTCCGTCGACTGCCTTTGCGCCTCCCTTTGCGCCCCGGCCACCACCGGGCCTTGCTCGATCTCGTCGCGCACGCCTCCGACGCCCACGGCCTCCCCCTCCCGAGAAGGCGGCCCCTCCTCGCTCCGTTCGTTCGAGATTACCGGGCCCGTCGAGGACAAGGGCTCCGCCGCCCTTCGGTCAGAGCCCACGGTATCGGTGAAGAGGGCGGCTCCGGGTCCACTCCCCAGATCCCGGCCGAACCAACCCACCCCCAGAGCGACCACCAGGCTGGCCGCCCAAGCTACCACGATCCGCCGCGGCACCGTCCGGAAGAGACGGTGCACGCCGGACGGGCTTACACCCTCCGCCGTTTCGCCCTCGGGAGTGCCCGCGTCAGAAAGGACCTGTGCTTGCTCCTTGAGCTCCTCCAGTGTCGGAAATTCGACGTTCGGCGCGGCGGTCAATCCTAGCAGCTCCTGGGCCCGACTCCGGATGGCGGCCTCCTCGTCCAGGCGGATCCGGCACTCCGGACAGGTTCGCACATGTTCCCGGATGGACCGGGCCCGGTCCTCGGGGAGCGCGTCCAGAGCCCCGTCCAGATAGGCGTGGAGCTCCCCGTCACTCACGTGCCGCATGCCTAGCCTCCAATTCCTGATAAGCCTCGACCATCCGCTTTCGCGCCCGAGCCAGCGTCGTACCGACGGAGCCGGGCGCCAGGCCGGTCTCCGTGGCGATCTCCTGATAGCTGAGCCCCGCGTCCCAGAGCAGGAGCACCTCCCGGTCCTTGTCCGCCAGATCGGACAGCGCCCTCTTCGCCCGTTCGCGGCGCTCCCGGTCCGCAAGCTGGTCCACCGGATCTTCCGGGGCGGCCACCCTGGATTCCCCGTCGCTCTTGAGCAGAGCCAGGTGGCGCTTCCTCCGGGCCACCCGCCTCGCCTCGTCTCGAGCCAGGTTGGCGGCGACGGTAAAGAGCCACGCCCGAGGGTTCTCGGGCTCCGAGCGGAGGGCCCGCACAAACACTTCCTGAGCCAGGTCGCGGGCCAGCTCCGGGTCCCAGACCTTCCGGTAGAGGAAGGTCACGAGATCCCGGAACGTGGCCCTGTACAGCTCACTCCAGTCGATGCTCACCGTATCTCATCGATCATGAACCCCTGAAGTCCTTCACCAGGGAGTGGATCCGCTCGGCGCTCAGCCGCTGCGCGCCACCTTCCGACACCCTGATGGCCACCCGCTCGCCCTGCACGAGGACGGACCCGAACTCCTTGAGCGCCGGCTTCAGCTCGGGCAGCGCGCTCACGAGATCGAAGTAGGCCTGGCTGAAGGGCGCCACGCCTACGGTTCGCCCCTCCGGCCTGTGGCTCCGATCCCACCATACCCCGTCCCGCAGCACGAAGAGCCTTCCGGCAACCGCGCGTCGCAGCTCGCCGGTCCCCGCCTCCGCGGGCAGAAACTCGTCTGCCTGGGCTCGATCCAGCTCCTCCAGCTCCGCCACGGAGGCCAGGGCACGCCGTTCCCGGGCACGCTCTGCCATGTCCACGGCGGCCTTGCCCTCTCCGCCCGCAACGCTGGCGGGGCGCATCCTCGCATCACGCCGGGATACGTCCACCGCGTCCAGCGCAAACGTCGGCAACGGCTCCTGCACGAGGTAGGCCGTGTACTCTGAGATCAGCCCGTATCTCAGCGCCGTCCGTCGGATCTCCTCCACCACCTCGGGGTCGGGACCGTCCACCGCCACGCGTCGAGCCAGGAATCCCAGCTTGCGGGAGGCCCACAACCGGGGCAGGTACGCATTCGCCTCGGCATCCGCCGGGAAGCTCGCCCGAACCGAGAACCTCTCGCTGCGTCCTCCCCGGCGACCTTCCATGACGATCTCTCCCTCGGCCGACTCCGACCCGGGGTCGTACCGGCCAAAAAGCACCAGGTCCTCCCCGGCGAAGAGATCCGGAATCGTGACGGGATAGAGCTCCGCGAATCCGGCCGGGGCCCGGACCAGCGCCAGGTCGGTGAGAACCGGATGACTGATCTTGTCGGAGAGAAGCCCCATGGCCCGCTCCACGTCCTCGCCCGGCTCCACGTACTGCGTGGCTCCTCTCCCGGCGGCGGTCAGGCCGTCCAGGAGACCGGTGTTGACGTCATAGCCGATGCCAAAGGTAAACAGGCGAGCTCGGGCACGAGCATTGCGGACCCGCTCGGCGATTCGCACGGGATCGGTCTCCCCCACCGAGGGAATTCCATCCGTCAGGAAGATCACCACCGGAAGCCGCTCCTCGGGGCTCTGCAAGCGGAAGGCTTCATCCAGGGCCGCAGCCATGTTGGTCCCACCATTCGCCTCCAGTCGCTCGACCCATCGGCGGGCCTCCGCACGAGCTTCGTCGGTGGCCCGGGTCCACTCCAGGCGGTAGGGCCGGATGGCATTGCTGAAGGCGATCAGCCGAAAGCGGTCCGCGTGGGACAGAGTTCCCAGAAGTCCAGCGAGTGCCGCTCGGGCCTGCCGAATCTTCTCGCCCGACATGGAGCCGGACACGTCCAGAACCACCGTCACGTCCCGCGCCTCGGGAGCGGCGTCCACGCGGCCCGGGCTCAGCGTGAGCATGAAGTACCCGTCCTCACCGGGAGTTCGGTGCGTGGCCACCGTCACGCCCACCCGGTCCCGGGAGAAGGGCAGGAAGAGCGAGAAGTCCCCCCGAAGGTCGTCCCGGGGCGCCACTCTCATCTCTCCGCCTTCACGCCTCACGTCCACGGGGTGGGTGGGAGAGAACGGATCCAGATAGTCCGCGGGATTCGCCACCCTCAACTCGAACTCGATGGGAGCCGCGTTGACTGCTCCACCCGACCGCAGCGAACCGTTGTCGGAGCCGGAGGTCGCTCCCCTCCTGGCCAGCCCGGCGGCGTAGCTGAACTGCGCCGCGTCCCCGGCCCGGGGCATCAGTTGCGCGTAGCGAAGAGTGACCTTCCGGGTCTCCCCCGGGCCGATGGGGAAGATCCGCGCTCGCAGCAGGCCGTGGCCGGCGAGCTCGATCAGGGCCGGATCCTTGAGGCGCCGGACGATCTCTTCATAGATGTCCCTGGCCCGTTCGGCGTCCATCGTCTCTCCCCGCAGCTCCTCTTCCCCCTGGTAGAGGGAGAAGCTGCCGAAGGCCGCATCCACAGGAAGAGGATAGAGGTAATCTCCCTCGGCGGGACGCCGACCTGGGTTCCGGAACCACTCGTTCACCTCCACTCTCGCCACCCGCCCGTCCACCCGGACCGTGACCCGGCCACGGACCTTCTCGACCCGGGAAGCCAGACCGCGATCCACAGGCGGCTCGATCCATCCCTGCGCGGTGAGAGAAGAGGAAGGAACGAGGATGGCCAATACCGCCAGGACCCCGGCCCAGCTTCCCGTCGGTCGTTGCGAGCCGGACCTGATCATTCGTGGGAACATGATTCGCTCTCCATTAGTCGTTTCGATTGCTCTCAACCAGGAGGACGAATCAGTGCCGGGGACTTGCACATCGATGATCCGAGAGGGGTCCCAACCCACAGCATGCGTGCGAGGACCGGGCATGGCTGGCACATGAAAGCGGCCCCCGGGAGCCGGGCTCCCGGGGGCCGCTTGACGAGAGAAGAGAACCGGACCGACCCGGCGACCGGCCGCGGGTCAGGGCTCGGCGGATTCCACCATCATCGCCGGCGCATCGTGATGTCGCCGCTGAAGGTCTCGGCTTCGATCCGTGCACCTCCCGAGCCCAGGGTGAACGACGAGCGCTTCCTGGGAGCGAATTCAGTGGGAGCTCCCGGGTAGTCCGCTCGGATCTCGCCCGCCAGGCTCACGGCGGTGACCTCGGCGTTCACGCCGGCCGGCAAGACGAGCTCGATCCTCCCCGCGTGAGCCCCGAAGGAGTAGCGACCCCCTTCCTCGATGGTACCGTCGTACAGGATCCGGCCGCTCACTGTGGCGGCTTCGACGATCCGGGCAGTGACACCCTCGATGGTGATGGGACCCATCACGGTCTCCGCCAGAATCTCTCCCGAGGAGTTGGTCACCGTAACGCCCCCGGCGACCGCGGCCATCTCCACCACCCCTTCCGCGTCTTCGATCGTCACCTCGCCATTGGTGGTCTCGGCGATGATGGAGCCTCTGCCACCGCGTATGTGAATGTCACCCTCCAGGGTCTCCACCTCCACCTCTCCAGCCACTCCCTCGATGGTGACCGCGGTCTGAAGCCCCTCGATGTCCAGGTCCAGGCTCGGAGGAACGGTGATGGCGTAGTCGATGACCGTCGGCGGACCTCGGCGAGTCCCTGCCTGGATCTCGATCACATCTCCATCCCGCTCCACCTCGATCCAGGTGCGCTCGGCGTGCTCGGCCTGGATCCGGACCGCGTCGCGATCCCACGTTGTCACCACCACCTGTCCCCCTCGGTTCTCCAGCGCCAGGCGAGTGGCTCCCTGCAGGGACACGATGGTGTCCGTCTGCTGCACCCCCGCGAGAGCGGCCAGGGCTGCGATGGTGAGTGATGCTAGCATGGCTCCATTCTCCTCTCTCTACCTCTATGCCGTCCGAGTGCTCTGTCGCGTTTGCAGCGTCAGGTCTGGGCGTAGATCGCTCGGGCGGCCTGTCTCAGGATCTCCAGCCGTCGCCGCATGGTGTCCGCCAGACGTTGGTTCAGGATCGAGCTGCCCGGATCGCGGGCGAGGGCGGCGCGAGTTTCCTCGATGGCCCTTTCGATCGTCTCGAGGCTCTCCTCGAGCACCTGCACGGTGCTCGGGGCCAGAACATCACGGCCCTCCTCCAGGAGCTCCTCCAACTCCGCCGCAGCCTGATCGTACTCTTCCAGGGCATCAGACGTGGCGATGGCAGGAATCCCACCCGGTTCGCTCGACGCCAGAGGTGCTCCGCCTCCGCCCTCCCCAAGCGCCCACCACACGGAAGCCCCCGAGATCAGGGCCAGGACGACCCCCGCCGCCAGGAGCTGCCCCACGGAAAGGGTGATCCGCTGGCCGAGACTGCGCCGAGCTTCCAGCGGGATCACGCGAGCTCCGGCAGCCACCGCCCCACGTTGCGCACCGGACGCGGACCCCAGACGCCCGGCGATGCCTTCCCATAGCTCCCGATCCGGCCGCGCCTCCCTGGGCAGGTCTCGCAGGGCAACAACTAGCTCCGACTGGGCCGAGAGCCGCTCCTGACACTCGGCGCACGCCTCCAGGTGCTCCTCCACCTCCCGGACCTTCTCCGGCGAGAGCAGACGCTCCAGGTATTCGTTGAGACGGCTTTCGTCGATGTGTCCGCTCATCGTTCCAACGCCTCCCGCACCATCCTGCGCGCTCGATGGATCTGGGCCTTCACCGTTCCCAGGGTCACCCCCGTCAAGCGCGCCACCTCCCGATACTTGTAGCCCTCGATGTCCCTGAGGATCAGGACCTGTCGCGCTCCGGGCGGAAGACTGGCGATGGCCTTCTCCAGGTCCATCTTCGTGCCTGGCATGGCTCTCTGAACCGACTTCAGGTAGTGCCCAGGATCCGGCGAGATCTCCTCATGGGACCTGCGCCGAGCCATCGAGCGCCGGGCCTGAAGGACGACGTTGACCGCGAGACGGTGCAGCCACGTCGGGAACTGGCTGTCTCCGCGGAACGTGTCCAGCTTCTCCCACGCTCGAACGAACACATCCTGAGTCAGCTCCTCCGCCATCTGCACGTCTCCCGACATCCTCAGGCAGAGCCCGTACACCCGTCCCACGAGCTGGCGGTACAGCCGCTCGAAGGACCTGGCGTCCCCATTCTGGGCGCGCCGGACCAGCTCCTCCACGCTCGGTACCGAGGCGGTGACGCCTGCGTCCGAGCGTATGGCGGGAATCGCTCCCATGGTTCCGTGTTCGCGTTCTTCGTCCAGCTTCAGACCTTTCGATGCCAGGGGCGGGCCGATTGTTGGAATCAGGAACCTGAAACACCCGTGAGCAGCTGCTCGAAGCGAGGATGCCCCCTCAGCGAGTCGAACAGAGGACTGTGCCGGAGATCCTGGACGGTCAGAGAGGAAGGCATGGCCAGCAGGACCTCCAGCTGCTCCAGGGCCGACTGATGCTCGCCGAGCAGGGTGTAGATGGTGGCGAGCGTGACAAGGTGCTCCGTGCCGGCGAAGGCGTCCACGGAAGTGGGAAGGGACGCCACCGCTCGGGTACCCTGCTTCACGGCCTCGGAAGCGTGGCCCAGAAGCACGTGAGCCATGCCGAGCCGGGCGTGCGCTTCCGCGACCACGCGCGTCTGCACCAGGCCAGGACTCCTTTGAGTCTCACTCAGAAGAGCCTCAGTCGCCTGCAGGAGGGAGTCCCCGAAGGCGGCTGCCACCTGGGGCCTTCCCAACAGATGGTTGAGAACCCCGATCGCCTCGAAATCGGACGGTGTGTGGGTCCGGAGAAGGTCCAGCGCCCCTTCCAGGTCTCCCCTGTAGAGAGCCAGGAATGAGTGGAGCTCTCCCCGGAGCGCTGGATCCAGCACTCCCTCGGACTCCTCCAGGAGCCTCCGAGCTCCGACCGTGTCCCCAGCGGCGCCCAGGCGGGCCAGGAATCGCTCGCGATGGGCGGCAGGCAGGTCCGGCGCGATGGAGATGGCCCGCTCGAAGTACCGCTCGGCTTCCTCGAAAGCACGCATCCGCCGGCGGGTCTGTCCCAGCACGAAGGAGAGGCGGTACGACCGGGGGTCCAGCTCCAGGGCTTGGCGCAGGCTGCCAATGGCCTCCAACCATCGTCCCTGCCGACGCTGGCTGAGGCCGATCGCTTCCCGCGCTTCCGCGTCCGAAGGCCTGAGCTCCGCCGCTGCGGAAAAATGCTGCAGAGCTTGATCGTAGTCGCCATGACCGTAGAAGTGGAAGAAACCCTGCGCCAGGCGGGATTCCACCGCGTCGGGGGCCAGGACCAGGGCTCGATCGAGGGATTCCATGGCCCTGAGAGGCTCCCGGTCGTAGCCGGACCAGTTCCAGAAGAGCCACATGCGGGCCCGTGACAGCGCCGCGTGGGCCGCGGCGAACTCTGGATCCAATGCAACAGCCGCCTCGTACAGCTCCACGGCCCGCAAGGCGTCGTCCCGATTCTCTCTCCGGTCGGAGTGGACCCGTCCCTGAAGGTAGTAGTCGTAGGCCTCCAGGTTGTCGGTGGGAGCCAGGCTCAAACGCCCCCGCTCCTCCGGCGAGAGGGTCGCCTGGAGGGCTCCGGCGATCTCCTGGGCGATCTCGCTCTGAACCTGGAAGATGTCCTTCTTCTCCCGATCGTAGGTTTCCGACCAGAGATGGTCGTCGGTGCGGGCGTCGATGAGCTGGGTTACCACCCGGACCCGGTCCTCGTCCTGCCGCACGCTTCCTTCCAGGACCGTCCCCACGCCTAGCTCCGCGGCAATCTCCCGGATGGTCTTGTTCGTGTCTCGATACTGCATGACCGAGGTGCGGGAGATGACCCTCAAATCTCCGATCCTGGCCAGCTGGCTCAGGATGTCTTCGTGGATCCCAGCGGTGAAGAAGGCGGTTTCGTCCGTCTGGTTCATGTCCTCGAAGGGGAGCACGGCGATGGATTTCGCGTCGCCGACCCCGCTAGCCCCGCCGGTGGAGGCCCACCGCATGGCCATCACCGCTCCCCAGCCGACCACGACGAAGGTCAGCAACAGGAGAACGGTCCGAAGCCAGATCCCCTGCGCGCTGGTAGGCGAGTGCTCGGGGGCGGCCTCCCTGGGTTTCGTGATCACCACCCCCCTGGGGGTGAGGTCGAACACCCAGGCTGCCACCAGGACCACGGGGAAGCCGAGCAACGAGAAGAGGACGACGTACCGTACGGCCGATTCGGGGAGGCCGAGGGCCGGCAGAATGATATCCGCGGCCTCGAGCAACACGAACACGGCGCCCGCGTACATGACGGCCACGCGGACGACCCGTCGGCGTCCGAGCTCTTCGAGAAACGCCCGCATGACCTTCGGGACGACGCTCAAGGCACGCTCCGTCGCTCAGTCACTCTTCGCATCCAACCCCGGCAGAACGGAAGCCGGCCTGGCCGGTCCCGGTGCCGGGACATGCACAGCACGGCGGGAAGGGAGGTTTACAGGAATTGTCCTTCACGGTGTCATGGAAGGCAAGGAATGGCGGGATCACCCCCCTCCCCACACCCTTTAGATTACGAGCTTGGTCGCATGGTTGGTTTCATCGCGAACCGAGCCCCGAGTCCCGTGGTGGACGTACGACGCCTGGCCATCCGACCCGGCACGGAAGCCCGGACAGGGACTCGTCCGTGGGCCTGAAAAAATACAACCGCCCCACCCCGCACGGAGTGGAGCGGTGCGTGCCCTTGTCGCGGAGATCAGGAGCGGAAGCCCGCCTCTCCCTCCGCAGATACCGTGAACCCGATGTGCATGCCGGTCAGGGCGTGACCCGCGATGTAGCACACCAGAGAGTATTCGCCCGCCGTCGCGGCGGTGAACGAAATCGTCTCCGACTCACCGGGCAGGGTGGCTTCCGTGAGCGATGTGGGGTTGGTGGTGATTCCCCCCTCGAACACCGGAGTGGGGTCCGAGAAGCTCGCCGGGAACCCACCGGTCCTCGCGTCCACGCCGAGGCTGTGAGCCATGGCGGGATCGTCGTTGGTGAAGTTGATCGTGACCAGATAGCCCTCGGGGACCACGATCGTACCGGTGCCACCGTAGTAGCCGTTGTAATTCCAGTACTGATTGTCGGACGTGGCTCCGGCGGTGATGTTCAGGGTCACCGTCCGGCTGGCCGCGTCCATCTGGAACCAGCCGGGGAGGCTCAGCTCGCCAGCCGGAGCCGCCGCCGTCTCGGCTGCAGGCGTCTCCGCCTCGCCTGCGGGAGCCTGCTCGGAGGTCTGGGAATCGCCACCGCAAGCGGCGAGGGCGAACAGTGCGACCGTACTCAGGGCCGAAATGCGCTTCATGGGGTGTCCTGTCCTTTGCTGAACGGGATACGGGCCTCGGGCGGGATCTCGAGGGTCGCCGCCCAAGCGGGCGCGTCCGAGGCGCCCCCGGACGACATGGAAAGCTCTAAATCTAACAGGTTCAAACCGGAGGGAAAGCCAGTCACCCGTCTCGCAGGAGCCTTGACTCCCGGTGGGCCGTCGACCAGGATCGCGCCATGAGTGGGGCTGCCTTTCGCAAGTACCTCCTCCCGGGGTTCGTCTTCCAGTCGGTGGTGATCGCCGGGGGCTACGGGACCGGCCGGGAGATCGCCGAGTTCTTCCTGACCCTGGGACCCCGCGCCGGCATCCTGGCGATCCTGGTCTCCACCGCCGCCTGGAGCGCGGTGTGCGCGGTGAGCTTCGAGTTCGCCCGAGCCTTTTCGAGCTACGAGTACCGGTCCTTCTTCGAGCGCCTGCTCGGACGTGCCGGCTTTCTCTACGAGGTTTGCTATCTTGTTTTCCTGACCATCGTCCTCGCCGTGATCGCCGCGGCGGCCGGCAGCATCCTCGAGGATACCTTCGGAGTCTCCTATATCCTGGGCGTCGTGGGCATGATGGTGGCGATCGGGTTCCTGGTCTTCCGGGGCACCCGCGCCATCGAGCGATTCTTCTCTGGATGGTCGTTCGTGCTGTACGGAGTCTACGTCATCCTGTTCGTCTGGTCCCTGTCGGCCTTCGGTGACCAGGTGGCCGAGAAGCTCGCAGCGGACCCGCTGGGACCGGGCTGGGTCGTGGGGGGCGTGCGCTACGCGGCGTACAACCTGGCGTTGATTCCCGCCATCCTGTTCTGCGTCCAGCACGTCGAAACACGGAAGGAGGCGGTGAGCGCGGGTCTGCTCGCCGGCCCCATCGCCATGGCTCCGGGCCTCATGTTCTTCCTCGCCATGGTCGGTCACTTCCCGCAGATCGTGGAGCGAGAAGTGCCAGCGAACTTCATCCTGGAGACCCTCGGCTCCCGAGCCTTTCAGATCACGTTCCAGGTGGTCCTCTTCGGAACGCTCGTGGAGACGGGGACGGGCATGATCCACGGCGTGAACGAGCGAGTGGCGGCCGCTTTCGCGCGGCACCGGGCGAGCATGCCGGTGTTCGTTCGTCCGACCCTGGCCATTGCCCTGCTGCTGACCGGGACACTGCTGGCCCAGTTCGGCCTCATCGCCCTCATCGCGAGGGGCTATGGGACCCTCACCTGGCTGTTCCTGGTGATCTACGTGGTCCCGGTGCTCACGCTGGGCGTGGTGAAGCTGGGACGCCTGGGCCGGGGCGGATCCCGAGCCTTCTCGGGTGAGGCACAGGAGCCACGCTACCCTCCCCGATAGCCTGGCCCCCTGACGACTCGTCCAGGTGTGGCGCCCGTATGCGAGCCGTTGCTGACCACCGCCGCCCCATTCACGAGGACATAGCGGACTCCCACCGAGAGCTGGTGAGGATCCTCGAATGTGGCCCGGTCCCCGATCTCGTCGGAATCGAACACGACCAGGTCGGCGTATGCGCCCTCCCGAAGCACGCCCCGGTCCGGAATCGACAACCGGCGGGCCACGGCTGAGGTCATCTTGCGAACCGCCTCCTCCAGGGTGAGCACCGCCTCGTCCCGAACGTACCGGCCCAGAATGCGCGGATAGGTCCCATAGGCCCGAGGGTGGGCCAGTCCCTGGGCGTTCTGGGGATCCAGACCACCCGCGTCGGTGCCGAACTTGATCCAGGGCTGCCGCAGCTGAAGACGCACGTTGTCCTCGCTCATCAGGAAGTAGATGGTGCTGATGCGCTGCTCCTCGGACCGGATCAGCTCCATGACCGTGTCCACCCAGTCCATGCCCATCATCGTCGACACCTCCGAGAGCCGCCGACCCATGAGCCCGCGATTCCCCTCTTTGCGGAAGCCCAACAGCAGCACGCCCTCGGGCGTGGCGAGGCTGCACAGGTTCTCCCAATCCTGAGACGGATTCAGCACCTCCTCCTTGAGCGCCGAACGGGTCTCCGGATCCTGGAGGTTTTCCAGCAGCCTTCCATCCGCCGAGGCCCAGGGGGGCAAACACGCCGTGAGGCCGGTGCCCCCGGCCACGTAGGGATACATGTTGGCCTGCACGTCCAGCCCCTCGCCCCGGGCGGAGTCGATCTTGGCGATGGCCAGGGCGGCCTTGTCCCAGTTCCTCTGGCCCGCGGCCTTGAGGTGGTAGATCTCCACGGGCACGCCGCCTCGATCTCCGACCTCCAGAGCCTCGTCCATGGCCTCCAGGAGCCGGTCTGCTTCGGATCTCATGTGCGTGATGTACACACCGCCATACGGAGCCATGGCGCGGGCGATCTCCACAAGCTCCTCCCTGGTGGCGAAGCTTCCGGGTGGGTAGATGAGCGCCGAGGCGACGCCGAACGCTCCGTCCTCCATGGCCCGGCGCGTGACGGCTCGCATGGTGTCCAGCTCCGCGCTCGTCGCAGGGCCCATGGCCTCTCCCCTGGCGTACACCCGCACCGTGGCCGCCCCGACGAACGAGCCCGCGTTTGCCGAGATGCCGTGCTCCTCCATGGCACGCAGCCAGGCGTCGAACCCGTGTGGCCCTTCGAAGCGCCTCGCCTCCGCCTCCTCGGGTGTGTCCAGGACCCCCGCCGCGCGAAGAGTGTTCTCGTTCACAGGTGCGTTGGTGGTTCCCTCGCCCAGGATCTCGGTGGTGATTCCCTGGGTTACCTTGCTCACCACCCGACCGTCACCCGTGAGAAACTGGCCTCGGGAGTGGCTCTGGATGTCAATGAATCCTGGTGCCACCACCATGCTGCGGGCGTCGATCCGCTCGGCGGCGGAAGCACTCCGCAGCACCCCGGCCGGGGCGACGGTCGCGATCCGGTCGCCGCGAATCCCCACGTCGCCATAGAACCAGGGATTCCCGGTGCCGTCCACGACCCGCCCGCCCTCGATGACGACATCGTACTCGCCGGGGGCGGCGCCGGGGACGGGTGGGGCGGTGGCGCAGCCGGTGAGAGGGAGGGCCATGACGGTGGCGAGACAGGCGGTGGTCCCGAGGATCGGCCGGAGATGAGCATTCATGTTCTTCCAGCTCCCATGGGAGGGGGAATCGGAGGCCTCGTGGTGTATTGGCATGGGAGGATGGGAATGGCAAGACGGCTAATGTCGCGCGACACCAGCAGCAAGAAGAGGCTTGCCCGCAGCGTGACCGCATGCCCATCATGGGACTCCGGGTTCTCGGCCGGAAGGGAGCCTGCACCGGGCCCGGGAGGGGTGCTCCGCCGGCCCGACCCCGAGGAAAGCCGACGCTCCAGCATGCCGATCTCCGCAGCCATCACTCACAGAACTCGGAAGGCCGTGCGGTACTTCCTGGTGCTGGCCCTGGCATTTCCGATTTCGCTCCCTGCACAGGAGCCCCTGGCCTCCCTCGATGCCTTCCATCTGGATCGGGACGACCCGCCACGATTCAGGCTCTCCCGAAGCCTCGAGGAGATCTCCGGGCTGGCAATGACCGACGACGGTCGTCTTCTGGCCCACGACGACGAGCGGGGCATCGTGTACGTCCTCGACTTCCGCAGCGGTGACGTGGTGAAGCGCTTTCAGTTGGGACGGCGGGGGATCAGTGGGGACTTCGAGGGTATCGCCACGGCCGGAGACCGCTGGTTCCTCGTGACCAGCCGGGGGACGCTGCTCGAGTTTCGCGAGGGCGCGGACCGGGCGTCGGTGGATTATCGAACCATCGAGACGCCCCTCAGAAGGATTTGCGAGGTGGAGGGACTGGCCGTGGACCGGGCGACCCGGTCCCTCCTGATCCCCTGCAAGGATACGCACCGGAAGAGCCTGAGCGGCCATGTCGTCATCTTCGCCTTCTCGCTGGACTCCATGACGCTGGAAGAGGAGCCCCGCTACACGATCCCCTTCGAGGTGATCGATTCTGCCGGGCTGCCGAGGCGCTTCCACCCGTCGGCCATCGAGTGGAACCCCGGGAACGATTCCTTCGTCCTCGTGTCGGCGGCGCAGGAGGCAGTCATCGAGGTCGGACGGGACGGCCAGTTGAAGTCCGCGGCCAGGCTGTCCCGAAAGCGCCACCCACAGCCGGAAGGGATCACCTTCTCCCCGGCCGGCGAGTTGCTACTGGCCGACGAGGGAGGGGGTGGGCGGGGGACGCTTACCGTGTATGCGCACCACACCGGAAGCCGAGCGGGGTCGTGAGCACGAAATCGCACGGCATCCCAGTCCGGGGGCGGGTGTCCCTCCTGGCCATGACCCTGGTGGCGGCGCTGGCGCCCGGGGGGCTGGGCGCTCAGAGCGATCCTTCCTCCCAGGTGGCGTACGGCGATTCCATCTATGCCACACCACGGCGCCGCTACGACGCCGGGTTCGTTCACCGTCTCCTGCTGGGCGATGGGAACCGGGAGCTCTGGAGGACGCCCGTCGAGGTCGAGGTCCTGGATCTCGATACGTTCGCCGGGGGACTGGAGCCGCTTCGCCTCGGCGGCGGACTGCAGACCCGCTCCCTTCGCCTGCGGGGAGCGGACGGCCAGGTGTACAACTTCCGCTCCCTGGACAAGGACGCTTCCAGGACTCTGGACCCGGAGCTCCGCCGGAGCATTGCCGCCAGAGTGCTCCAGGACCAGATATCGGCCCTTCTGCCCCTGAGCGCCCTGGTGGTGGCGCCGCTTCTCGAAGCGGCGGACGTACTCCACCCGGACCCGAGGCTGGTAGTGATGCCCGACGACCCGCACCTGGGCGAGTTCCAGGAGGAGTTCGCCGGAATGATGGGCTTCATCGAAGTCCGTCCTGACGAGGGACCCGACGGCACGCCGGGGTTCGCCGGGTCCGGCCGTGTGACCGGGTCCGAGCGTTTCCTGGAACACCTGGAGGAGGATCCCGAGAACCGGGTGAATGACCGGGCCTACCTCCGGGCACGGATGATGGACATCTTCGTGGGGGACTGGGACCGACACCCGGATCAGTGGCGATGGGCGGCCTTCGAGGACGACGACCACACCCGGTGGGAGCCCATCCCGCGGGACCGGGACTGGGCTCTCGCACGCCTCAACGGGCTCCTGATCTGGGCCGCTGGGTTCGCCTGGCCTCATTACGTGGGCTTCGACCACGAATACCCCAGCGCCTTCCGGATCACCTGGAGCGGCAGAGCACTGGACCGCAGGCTCCTCTCGGAAACGGACTGGTCGGCATGGGAGGAGATCGTGCTCGATCTTCAGAGCCGGTTGACGGATTCGGTGATCGAGGAGGCGGTGTCCCGCCTCCCCGAGCCCTACGTGGAGAGAATCGGTGACCATCTCCTCCGATCCCTCAAGCACCGAAGGGATCAGCTTCCGGAGAAGGCGAAAGAGTTCTACCTCCTCCTGGCAAGTTGGGTGGACATCCACGCCACGGACGAACCGGAGCTGGCCGTGGTGGACCGCTCAGAAGACGGCACGGTGCGGGTGGAGATCGTCGAGCTGGACCGAGACGGAAACCCGAAGGAGGCGCTGCACTTCAGCCGCCGATTCCACCCCGAGGAAACCAAGGAGATTCGCATCGATCTCCGCGGCGGGGATGATCGTGCCGTGGTCCGGGGACGATCCGACGGCATCGTCGTCCAGATCATGGGCGGGGGGGCCGACGATACCCTGGAGGACCAGACCCGCGGGGCGGGAGTCGCCTTCTACGACGACCGAGGGGACAACTCCTTCGTCGCCGGCCCGGATACCAGGGTGGACGAGTCCGACTACGAGGAGCCCGAGGACCAGGGCAGTGAGACGCACCAGGCTCCAGCCCGGGACTGGGGGTCCCGGACCATCCCCGTCCCCCTAGCCAGCTACGAGCTGGACCTCGGGCTCTTCCTCGGCGCGGGGTTCGTCCGTCATGGCTACGGCTTTCGGTACTTCCCATACCGGACTCGACTCGCGGCTTCCCTGGGCGTGAATACCGGAACCGGGCGCCTGCGAGCGCTCTTCGACGCCCACTTCCCGGTGTGGGAGGACCGGCTGTGGGCACGGGTCCGTTCCAGGTGGTCAGGAGCGGAGCTGAACCGTTTCTACGGGTTCGGGAACGAGACGGAGGCCGACGGGCGGACGAGCTTCTTCGAGGCGGAGCGCCGCCAATTCGACCTGGAAGCCCTACTCGAGGTGCAGACGTTCGGGGAGGTCTCTCTGTCGGTCGGTGCGGTGTACCATGCCTTGCGGCCGTACGAGAATCCAGGCACGCTCCTGGACAGCCTGGCGGCGTCGCCCGACGGCCTCTATGGCGCTGGCGAATTCGATGAAATCGGCGCCGTCGCACATCTGTTCTGGGATGCCCGCAACCGCCCCATGGCTGCCACGCGAGGGGGGTATCTGGCAGTGGATGCCCGCTTCATGCCCAGCGTCCTCGATGTGGAGGAGAGCTTCGGGAGCTTTCGTGGAGAGGCCGCCGCCTACTGGTCCCCTGACCTCCCCGCGGATCCGACCCTCTCCCTCCGCGTGGGCGGAGAACGGACCTGGGGCGACTACCCCTACCACGAGGCCTCCTATCTGGGGGGTGGTAGCATGCTCAGGGGGTTCCGCAACCAGCGTTTCGCGGGCGACGGGGTGGTGTACGGGAACGGCGAGCTTCGGTGGTTCCTGACCGAGTTCTTCCTGCTGCTCCCCGGTGACCTGGGCCTCTTCGGCCTCGGAGACGTGGGGAGGGTATTCCTGGAAGAAGAGTCTTCGAGCCGGTGGCACTCGTCGGTGGGAGGAGGGATCTGGATCTCCTTCCTGGACCGCAAGAACACACTCAGCCTGGCGCTGGCGCGTAGCGCGGAGGAGACGGGGATTTACGTGAAGGCGGGGTTTCTCTTCTGAGCGACTCCGGCGAGCCGTCAGACAAAAGGGGTTCTCGGAGCTCTCACGGAACGAGCCGCAGAATCGCCACGGTAACGTTGTCCGGGGCCCCGCGGATGTTGGCCTCCGCCACCAGGGCGGATGTCGCCCAGTCGAGCCCACTGGACCGGCTTTCCGTCAGAGCGGCCTGGATCTCGGACTCCTCGATAACGCGAGTGAGTCCGTCCGTGCAGAGCAGGAAGACATCCCCGGGCTGGGCCTGGCCCTGAATAATCTGAGGCTCCAGATCCCCTTCCATCCCCACTACCTGTACCAGCACGTGCCCATAGGGGTGGTCCCGTGCCAGATGCGGATCCAGGGCCCCGGCATCCACCTGCGACTGGACCCAGGTCTGGTCTTTGGTGAGTTGGCTGAACGCGTCCCCGGAGAGGTAGTAGGCTCGACTGTCGCCTACGTGACCGATAACGAAGAGGCCCGATGTGGGAGCGATCTGGAGCGCCGTGAGCGTCGTGCCCATCCCCGTCCGCTCGGCGGTGCGCGACGCTTCATGGAGGACCGCGCGGTTCGCTTCCCGAACCGCAGCCCACATCCGCCGTCGCAGGTCCTCCGCCATCACCTCCCAGGGTGCCGCCTCCGGGGCGGAGACCGGCCCACCCAGGACCCGGGTCACCGTCTCCGCGGCCATTCGGCTGGCGAGATCGCCCGCCGGGAGCCCACCCATTCCATCCGCGACGACGATGAGTCCGTCCTCCGGACAGATAGCCACGCTGTCCTCGTTGCGGGCGCGCAGCTTGCCCACGTCCGAAAGGCCCGCCGCTTCGACGCGGAGCGGCCGGCTGCCCGCTGCCTCGATCTCCTCAGCCGCGTTCTCCGCGGTGGTGTCACGTGGTTCCTGAGACAGATGTCGCTCCTCGCGCAGGTCCGGACCCGGATCCCGGACACCTGGCTCCGAATCCGCAGGGACCGGCTTTCTGACCGGCTGGTCGCTTCGCCCCCGATGCCGCCGGAAGCTAGAGAGCCATGGGGATCAGAGCAACAGACGCCGAGCGCGGAAGCGACCCAACCCGGCGCTCCGCGTCCGCATGGTCCACGCCCGCCCCGAGTTGCACGGCGGACTGCGTCCCGAGATCTTGGCCCTCGTCCGCTCCAACCCCTTCACACCAGGAGCCCGATGGTGGGCGAGTTCCATGGGAGCGCCGGAGCCGGTCACGCACCGGCCCCTGCCTACGACATTCAGGCCTGGCGGCGCAGGATCCCTGTGCTGAGGTCGGCCATCCCCATGAACAACTGCTCCCAGGCCCCCCAGACGGAGGAGACGGCCGCTGCGGCCCGGGCCTACCTGGAGTCCTGGAACCGTTCTGGAATGGATTGGGACGAATGGATGGCTGAGGTGGAGCGGGCGCGCGTTTCCTTCGCGGCGCTCATCAACGCGGATCCTTCCGAGGTCGCTCTATGCACCTCCGTCTCCCAGGCGACCAGCAGCCTCGCCAGCTCGCTGGATTTCACGGGACGTCGCAACCGGGTCGTGGCGACCGAAGCCGAGTTCCCCACCGTGGCCCACGTCTGGCTGGCTCAGGGACCGAGAGGGGCACGGGTGGATTGGGTCCCGGTCCGAAACGGCATCGTGGAAGTCGAGGACTACGAACACCTCTTGGACAGCGACACGCTCGTTGTTTCCGTCACTCACGGATACTACGCGTCGGGCTTCAAACAAGACCTGGAGGCCATCGTTCGCAAGGCCCATGCGGTCGGGGCTCTGGCCTACGTCGACGCGTACCAGACGCTGGGAACCCACGCTCTGGACGTGAAGGAGCTGGGCGTGGACTTCCTCGCTTCCGGCAATCTGAAGTTCCTCATGGGGGTTCCCGGAATCGCATTCCTCTATGTGCGGGAGGATCTGGCGGAGCGGCTCAAGCCCACCATCACGGGTTGGCACGGCAGGAAGGATCCCTTCGCGTTCACACACCGCACCCTCGACTGGGCGCCTGGCGCCCGGCGATTCGACACCGGCACTCCTCCAGTTCCGAACGCCTACGTCGCCCGAGCCGGAATGGAGATCGTCCAGGAGGTGGGGCCCGCCCGCATCCAGAGGTGGACCGAAGAGTTGTCCCGGCATCTCATCGAGGGCGGCCGGGCCCGGGGGCTGGAGCTCCACGGCACCGATGATCCCCGACGGAAGACGCCCACCACAGCCTTCGTCTGCCACTCCGACTCCCACGCGGTCGAAGAGGCGATGAAGGAGCGCGGCGTGGTCCCCTCCGCCAGGGGACACGTCATCCGCCTGGCTCCTCACTTCTACTCGACCCTGGACGATGTGGAAGTGGCCCTGGACACCCTGGTGGAAGTTCTCGGTCAACTGCCGAGGCGAGAGGGTTCATGAGACCCTCGCGGCTGCCGACCCGCCCATCGGCCCAATGAGCGAGTCCAGACCCCGGGAGCGGTTCACCTCCAGTCTCGGTGTTCTCCTCACCATGATCGGGGTCGCGGTGGGGTTGGGAAACGTGTGGCGCTTTCCGTACATGGTAGGAAGGTTCGGGGGAGCCGCATTCGTCCTCCTCTACCTGGTGATGGTGGTGGCAATCGGGATCCCTGCGCTCATGACCGAGTGGGCACTCGGGCGCCACACTCGTCGGGGGACGGTGGGTGCCTTCGAACGCGCCGGCATGCCCTTGGGTCGGTTCATTGGATGGTTCTTCTTCTTCGTCGTCACGGCTGCCACCGCCTACTACACGAACGTCGTGGGCTGGGTGCTCTTCCACGGGATCGGGCAGTTGGTGGGAGCAACGGGTGGGTCCTTCGACGCGGCGGCCATCCTACCTCCCGAAGCGGGGTTCTCCGTTCCATCGCTCCTGCTTCAATTGGCCTGTTCCGCGGTGGTGATTGGAGCGGTGATCCTCGTCCTGCTCAGGGGGCTACGAAGCGGTATCGAGAAGGCCAGCAAGCTCATCATGCCGGCCCTGCTGGCAATCCTGCTCATCCTCATCATCCGCTCCGTGACCCTTCCCGGCTCCGGGGCGGGAATCACGTGGTATATCCTGAAGCTGGACCTGGCCGCCGTGACCCCCGGGGTCACGGTGGCCGCCATGGGTCAGGCCGTGTTCTCCCTTTCCCTGGGCGGAACGTTCATGGTCGTCTACGGCTCCTACCTCGGCGAAGAGGAGAACCTGCTACGGAACGCGGGCCTTACCGCGTTTGGCGACACCGCCGCCGGCGTCCTGGCGGGGCTGGCCATCTTCCCCGCCGTCTTCGCCTTCGGGATGGAGCCAGGAAGTGGACCGGGGCTTCTCTTTTCCACCCTTCCTTCGGTCTTCTCGGAGGTCCCCGTCGGATGGGCGTTCGGTGGCATCTTCTTCCTTGGGCTGTTCGGTGCGGCCTACCTCTCCGACGTGGCCGCCTTCGAGGTCCTCGTGGCCGGCCTCACCGACAACACGAACCTCACCCGGGCTCGAGCCGTCTGGCTGATGGCCGGTGCCGTGTTTCTCCTTTCTCTCCCGCCCATGCTCAACAACCGGATCTTCGTCCCCTGGGACCTCACGTTCGGGTCAGGGATGCAGACCCTCGGGTCGTTGCTCGCGGTCTTATCGGTGGGGTGGGCCATCGATCGCTCCGAGGCCCTGAAAGAGCTGAGCTCGGGACGTGCCAGAGCGGTGCCCAAGTGGCTGTATTACTGGATCCGCTTCGTGATACCCGGGGCCGTCTTGACGGTGGGGATCTGGTGGCTTCTGACGGAAGTTTCCGGCCGCCTGTAGACGGGCGGGACAAAGGACGCTTGGCGTGAGGGTTGGAGCACACCATGCCAGACCGGAAGGGTGCGCGTTATCTTACCGCGATGATCGGACAGCTCCGGGGCAGCGTCCCCGGCCAAGGGCGGCGTAGTGTCCAGGTGGAACGAACATGACAGACGAACGGCACCCCCCCTCTGACGAGGCTTCGGGATCTAGCATGACGGACGGTCCGCATTCCGGGAAGGAGCCCGGGCCAGAGGTGAGCGCGGACGTCTCGGCCAGGCGTCCTTCGAGTGATGCCGGCGAAAGCAGCGGGTTCGGCGAGGCTCCCACGAGTGCTGGAGCCGGGGTCCAGGGGGAAGAGGCGCAGCCGACGGAGGCGAGGGAACCGGCTAGGAAGAAGAAGAAGAAAAAGAAGAAGAAGACCGGCCTGGGCAGCAGCCGGGGCGTCGAGACGATGTTCCGGACCACCTACCGTACCCACATCAACCTGAGCTCCATCGCCGATAACAAGGCGAACATCATGCTCAGCATCAACGGGATCATCATCTCGGTGATAATCGCGTCGGTGTCTCCCAAGATCGATGCGAACCCGTGGCTCCTGATCCCCACCAGCTCCCTCCTGCTGGGCTGCGTCATCTCGATGGTCTACGCGGTCCTCGCCGCGCGCCCAAGGATTGTGAGCACCCTTCAGACCCTGGAGGACTTCCGCAGGGACAAACCCAACATCCTCTTCTTCGGGAACTTCGTGAACCTTTCCGAAGACGATTATCTGGAGGGGATGACCGAGCTGCTGACGAACACGGACGACCTCTATCAGAACATGATGAAGGACCTGTACGGCCTCGGGAAGGTGCTGGCCCGGAAGTACGAGCTTCTCCGCAGCTCCTACAACGTCTTCATGTATGGCATCACCATCAGCGTAGCTCTCTTCGTCCTCGTATTCATCCTCGTCGTGCTACTCGTCCCTGACGCCACGCCCGGCCTGTAGGAGCCTCCCCGCCATGATCCAGCGGCTCTGCGGTCCATGATCGTCCGGTATTGGGGCGTTCGAGGATCCATCCCCGTCCCGGGAGAGGGCACGGTGCGTTATGGCGGCAACACCTCCTGTGTCTCCGTGGAGCGAGAGGATGGGATTCTCGTCCTCGATGCCGGGACGGGGATCCGGGAGCTGGGCAGGGCTCTCTCCGGCACCGAGACGGACATCTACATTCTGCTCACCCACCTTCACGGGGACCACATCCAGGGATTCCCCATGTTCCAGCCGCTGTACGAGCCCGGCAGAAGGGTTCATGCGCTGGAATACCGCCACGGGGGGCGTGTGTGGTCTCTGATCGACCTTCTGGACGGGATCCACTGGCCCGTTCGGCCAGGCGAGCTGCCATCCGTGTGCGATTGCGTGCGCGGCGAGCCGCTGGAGTTTCTTCGGGACCAAGGATTCGTCGTGTCCCGCGTCGAGGCGAACCATCCAGGCGGGGCGTACGGGTACCGGATCGAAGACGAAGGGAAGTTCTTCGTTCACATCACGGACAACGAGATCGATCCGCCGGGTGATGCCGTCACCTCCTTCGAGGAGCTCCTGGACTTCTGTCGCGGCGCCCACGTTCTCTCCCACGACGCGCAGTTCCTCACCAGCGAGATGGACCACACGCGGGGGTGGGGGCACACGGACATCGGACGGGCCTGTGATCTCGCGGTCGAGGCCGAGGTCGGTCACCTCGTTCTCTTCCACCACGACCCGGACCGAACGGACTCCCAGCTGGACGCGATTCACGCCATGGCTCGCGGGTCCCTCGAGGCTCACGGCATCGAGTGCACGGTGGCCTTCGAGGGCCTGAAGTTGGAGCTGTGAGCTCGAGCCTGCCGCACGGAGGCTTCCGGACGCAGCGGTGTTCCCGCAGCTGCACGGTCCAGCCCCTGATTGACCTGGAGCAGGCAACTACCCATCTTTTCGCGGCCTCCGAAGGTCCGTTCCCAGAACATTAGCAGCACACCTCCGGTCCGAGCACCCGGCCCGTTCAGCGGATTTCGGCCTGTTCAGCCGGCCGTTTCGGGTCCGACCTTCGGTTCTTTCGTTCACCCCCACAGAAGGAGAAAGCCGTATGACGAAGTTCGCGTCGCTCGCTGGGCTCTTGTTGATTGCTGCTGCCTTGCCCTTGCAGGGACAAGAGCAACCGCAGCAGCCGCAGTACGCCTATGAGGCGTACTATCGGATCGCAGGTGCCGACATGGGAGCCTGGAACCAGTCGTTCGAGACCTACGCGGCACCCATCATGGCCTCGTTGCAGGAGGAAGGGATCATCCAGGGCTGGAGCCTGTGGCAGCACCAGACCGGCGGCACCTACAACTCCCGCTTCACGATCCGCTTCTTCGACTGGGCGTCCATTGGCACCTTCTGGGACGAGTACTTCCGCCGCCTGGGAGAGACGGCGCCGCAGGAGGCGATCGCTGAGACCACCGCGATGATCCGGGCACACATGGACGAGATCTGGACCTTCGGGGAAATCCACGTCCCCGCCGGCCTGGAGGCACAGTACTTCTACATCTCGTCGTATCAGGTGCCGTTCTCCGATATGGCGGAGTGGAACGGACTGTGGACCGCGGCTGCCGGACCCATCATGGACGCCGCCATGGAGGAGGGGATCCTGGGCGGATGGGTCATCTTCAACCATGACACCGGCGGCCATCACAACTTCAAGGTGGGATACCTGTTCGAGGACTGGGATCACATGGACGACTTCTTCGAGAAGATCCAGTCCGAGCTGGCCGAACAGCACCCCGCCGAGTGGCAGCGCTTCGGCGAGCTCTTCGTATCTCACAGGGACGACGTCTGGACTCCCTCCAACTAGCGTGCCGTCGCAGAAGTGCCGCTTCCACCCAGACGGTCGGCCGTCAGGGCAGCGGCGCGCCCGTGGCCCCGAACCGCCAACGTTGTCGCTGGCCAGGGTGTCCTGAATCTTAGGACGGGACTGCGGCCCCGGTTGACACCTGCCGGGGTCCGCGTCCCCGCGGCGACTCGTCTGCTGCCTGAGCACGATCTCCTTCGTAGGCCGGGACGGAGGCAGCATCGAAGCGCTCCTCCGTTCCAAAACTCGAACTCCGTCAGGGGCTCCTGGGCCCACGTGGCCCTGGCCAGTGGCATACCGGTCACCAGAAGGGCTGCCGTCACCAGGGGTGTGCGGGTCGGGAATCTCATGCCTTGCCGACCCTACTCTGGCTGGGGCAGCGGCGTATCACTGTTCCAGATCACCACCGTCCAGAGCCACGACCCGTCCTCTTGTCGGCGCGCGATAATGAGGTGCTTACCGGAGCCCGTGATGGGCTCGGTCATGCCCGGTGGGATACCGGTCCACGCCCAGGTGCCGCGATCGTACGCCAGCCCGTTCATCCCATCGATCTCGGCCGAAGTGACGGTGAACTCGATGGCCTGCCCACCAGCTTCCATCCCCGACGCATAGCGGGCGCGGATCGCGTCTCTTCCCACGGTGGCCGGCTCGTTGGGAGGCATCTCGACCGCGTCCACGGCATAGATCGCGGCGACGGCGTCCGCATCGCCTGCCAGGTTCGCTTCCGCATACGCCTCGCCGAGGCTTCGTATGGCTGCCATGTCTTGATCGGTCAGTGGGACGGCCCCTGGCCCTGGCTGCTGGCACGCGGCGCCGACCAGCACGATCAGCGGATACATCTTGCGGCGCATAATCACCTCCTTAGGGGGAATGATAGTACCTTCGGGCCGCCACGCTGCGGAACCAGACGCGGCGCCGCGGGACGTGGCAGCACGCGAGGGGCAGGCCCGGCAGCCAACCTGGAAGCAAGATGCGGTGCGCTTCGAATGTGGGTCAAGCAGAGAGATGACGGAGCGGACGACGTGGGAAACCTCGCTTCTGTCGTCTTCCTTCGCGGCTCGAGCGAACTGGCATCTCGACGGTACCCCGACGGCGACAAGACCTCCCCCGGTGAGACGAAACGACCCAGCTGTCCGCAGCGACTCGAGCAAACGAAATAGCCCACGACCACGGCGGCCTCGGCCTCTACTCACGAGGGCATAAGGGTCGGTCGACAGCGCACGGAAATTGCGTTAGGTGGTGGCAAACCCTTGGTCGTGCGGGTCATCTTGCCCTCACAAACGTGTCCCACCGGCCCGCCTTCCCGGGCTGATGACAACCGAACCGCCGACCCAGCGGCGCCGGAACGAGTTGGAGATGGATCTCATGTCTGCCGCCTTCTCTCGCTTGCGGGTACTCCTCGGATCCAGCTTGTTGCTCACCATCGCCTCTTGCTCGGGAGACTCCAGCACCGGACCGGACGGCGGGTGCGACCCCAGGACGGGCAACTGTGGGGTGGTGGGAACTATACGGGGCACCGTCGCTATAGAGGGGCGCGGTGAGCCTGGCGTCACCGTGCTCCTGAGCGGTGCGGCCAGCCAGTCCGGCAGCACCGCGGCCAACGGCTCCTACCAGTTCGCGAACCTCCAGCAGGGCGGGTATACGGTCACCATCAGCGACTATCCCGCGGACTGCAACTTCGAGATCGCCGCCCGGAACGCGTCGATTTCGACGAACGGGCAGGTGGTGACGCTCGACTTCGGAGGCACGTACATCCGCACTTCCGCCATCGAGGGTCACGTGTGGCTGGAGGGCGAGCCCATGGCCGGCGTCGAGATCTCGGCGGCAGGGCCGGAGGAGCAGTCCGACACCACGGATGCGGCCGGGGCCTACTCCCTCAGCGCCATCCGAGCCGGGCAATACACCGTGACGGCAGGAGGCTTCGACCCGAACCTCTACTGGTTCGAGAGCACGTCGCAGAGCGTCCAGGTGGGCGTCAGCGAGACCGTGACCGTGGACTTCAGCTCTCAGGAGGCGCACACCGCGGTTCTCGAGGTCACGGTCGTCATCGATGAGGGACCCGCGCCGGGGGTAACGGTCGGCATTTCCGGGCCCGCCACGGCTTCAGTCGACACCGATCCGAACGGGGTCGCTCTCTTCGAGGGTCTCCCGAGGGGTACGTTCCAGGTCACGATCAGTGGCTTCCCGGTGGACACTCACTTCGATTCCTCCACCCAATCGGTGACGATCGAGGAGATCGGCGGTGCCGCCAGCCTGCTCTTCGAGGGAGTGACGTCGACGGCTGTCTGGACCCGCATCGACGCGGCGACCTACTTCATCTGCGGCCTCTCCTCCGAGTCGGCCGTCTATTGCTGGGGCACCAATTCGTACGGTCAGCTGGGAACGGGGGACATCGGGGGCTGGAGGCCGGGCCCCACTCGGGTGGCCACCGATCTCGTCTTCGAGGACGTGCAGACGGGGCAGACCCATACCTGCGGGTTGACTCCCGCTGCCGAGGCCTATTGCTGGGGGCAGGGTGAGTACGGGGCCCTGGGGAACGGACTGTTGGAAGACAGAGGCGATCCCGTGTTGGTCGCCGGAGGCCTGAGCTTCTCGGCTCTGGCCGGCGGAACGGACCACAACTGCGGTCTCACACCCGAAGGAGCCGCGTATTGCTGGGGATGGAATGGGGGTGGGCAGCTGGGTGACGGAACCCGGGACACGCGCGCGGAGCCCGTAGAGGTGATGGGTGGGCTCACCTTCGAGTCCATCGTCGCCGGGCGCTACAACTCCTGCGGGCTCACGGCCGGCGGCGAGGCCTACTGCTGGGGAGGGTATCCTGGAGATGGCACGGGGCACTCGGATGGACCGGTGAAGGTGGCCGGGGGACATCAGGTCTCGGCGCTTGCCGCAGGGGGTCAGCACAGCTGCCTGGTGACCACCACCGGCGAAGCGTACTGCTGGGGGGACAACGAGTACGGGCAGGTAGGAGACGGAACCAACACCAACCGGTTGAGCCCTACCCTGGTGGCTGGCGGCCATAGCTTCGTCGCCATCGCCACGGGGGACGCGCATTCCTGCGCTCTCGACACCAGTGGCACCGCCTTCTGCTGGGGCTACAACCAGCGAGGACAGGGCGGGGACGGAACGCTCACCGATCGAAACGTACCCACCGAGGTGCTCGGGGGGCACAGCTTCGTCCGTATCTCCGCGGACTGGCCACTCTCCTGCGGCGTCACCGCCGAAGGCGTGGGTTACTGCTGGGGTGACGGGTTCCTGGGTGACGGAAGCGACCATAGCGCTCCGGGTCCTCCCGTTCGAGTGAACCCGCCGCGTTGAAGAGGCGGATCGAGGCTTATCATGAAGAATATGGTTATCACGCTCTTGTCGCAGACCGAAGTGTCGAAGATCAAGTTCTCATTCGGATCGATGAGCGTCGACTCGAAGTCGTTTCAACAGGTGAAGGCGAAGGTCAGCAGCGGTAAGATCAAGATTGCATATAACGCAAAGCTGGGTCCGAAAGTAGCGAAGTATCGCTATACCCATAATACTCTGTTCGTGGGATTCAAGACCACCGGCAAGAACGCCGATCGCGAGGCCTTGCTCGTTCACGAATGCACTCACGCCGCTTCCGATATTGCAGGCAAGAAGACGTTGCTCACGCACAGTGAGGCCGCCGCATATATCGCTCAATGTCTCTATTTCTATTACAAGAACGAAGCGAAGATCAAGAAAGGAGCGAAGCCAACGTTCGCGCAGGCCGTGCTACGTGAAGCGTGGAAGGTCGCGATGAAGGCCGTTAGCAATAGCACATTGAGCAACAGCGACGTCCAGCCGCTGTTCAAAGCCATTGCCAAGAACCCGACGTATATGAAGAGGCACTCGCAACAGGTCGGGTACGACGGAGTCTGAAGCTCGTCTTCGGCAGTACCCAGCGATAGCGGGTCCAGTGGCCGTCGCCCGACGGCCCCGATCATCCCGCCTTGGCGAGCCTCGAAGTTGAGAAGCGATCGGAATGTTTTCTGACACCCAGGGCCATGCCCAAGGGGATCACGGCAAGAAGAAGAGGAAAGAAACTCGAGCCCGGGATGTCGAAGCCCGGGGGTATGAACCAGCCAGCCACCGCCACCAGGTTCGGCAGCACCGCCACGAGAATCGCCCACAGGACGATCGCCATTCCTGACTCCCGAAGGTCCTCCCGGGACGTCGTCACACCGGTGTGGATCACCGCCGCCAGCGCCAGGCCGCCGTACACGAGCATCAGCATGCCATAGAATCCGCCGAAGGAGTGATAGAACCGGGGGTGGTAGGCCAGCTCGAGGACCAGGCAGAAGAGAAGGATAAGCCAGGGAGCGTAGAGAAGTCCGGTGACCAGCCGATTGAGGGCGGGACGCTTCGGCCTGGGGAAGAACAGATAGAACCGCAGGAGGAAAAGGACCCACAGGACCATGCTCGCGATCTGGATGTGGTCCTTCACTCCGTTCCACGTCCCCAGGTTCGGACCCGGCAGGGCCAAACCGGTCACCAGCCCTATGGCCGCCAGGCGCAGGCCATGGCGGGTGGGCGTGGTGAAGAAGGCCCACATTCCGAACCAGAGAAAGGAGACGGCGATGAGGGAGGCGCCCAGCCGCATGCCCGACACGCGGCCAGGCCTCTCCCGGTAGACCACCTCTCCCCTCACCAGTTCCCCTTCCCGCTCCACCACCATCTGGATGGACTCGCCGGGCCGCCGGGATAGAAAGCGGGGCCACCGCGAGTACATTCCCAGCTTCTCGATGGGGATGCCCTCCACACTCACCACCAAATCCCCGGGCTGGAATCCGGCCTCGTCCAGGGGGCTTCCCGGACGGACCTCGGGAATGGTGTAGTCGTGCCAGTACAGGGCACCGGTGTAACCGGCCCCGTTGCCGAAGAGGCCGATCATCCCCCATAGGGTGAGGGCGGCGGCCGCGGCCAGAATCCAGACTCGGTGGCGGTGGATAGCGGTCACGTTCATGTCGACGCCCTTGTCAGCGCCTTACTACTCCTCTTTCAACACCCGTGCGGGATCCACCCGCGCCGCTCGCCAGGCCGGGATGAGACTGGAGCTGAGCGCGATGGCCATCAGGGTCAGGATTCCGAGCGCGTAGCTCACGGGGTCATGGGGGCTGATGCCGTAGACCTGACTGGAAATGAGGCGCGTGAGGGCGAGGCCCAACAGCGCGCCCACCCCGAGTCCCGCGACGACCAGCCGCATGCCCTCGCCCACGAACCCGACCAACAGGCGCTCTTGCCGGGCTCCAAGGGCTCGTCGGATGCCGATCTCCCTGTATCGTTGAGCCACGGAGAAGCTGAGCACTCCGTAGAGCCCCACCGCGGCCATGATCAGGGCCGCGCCCGCGAACACTCCAAGGAGGAGCATGGTGAAGCGCCTTCGGGCCAGAGATCCGGAAACCACCTCGTCCATGGTAGCGACCCCTGAGAGGGGCCGCTCCGCGTCGACCTCGGCGACCGCCGTCCGCACCGCGGCAGCGAGGTCGGCGCCCGCCGAAGTGCCCCGGACGACCAGCGTCCCATAAGGAAGCGCGGACTGAATGTAGGGATGGTACGCCTCCGGCCGCGGAGCGCCGTCCAGGCCATCCATGACGGTGTTCCCCACCACACCCACGATGGTCACCCAGTCGGTGTCTTCATCCTCAGGATCACCCCACGCGATTCGTCGTCCGATGGGATCCTCTTCCGGCCAGTACCGCTCCGCCATGGCTTGATTGACCAACGCCACTTCCTGCCCCTCCTCGCCATCCGCCGGGCCGAGGAAGCGGCCCCTCAACAGTGGGATGCGGAGGGCCTGGAAGTAGTCGCCGCTGACCGCCTGGAATCCCGCCGCCGGCTCCTCTCCGGGGTCGGCGGCACGGCCCTCGATGGCCACCCTGAGCTCCCCCCGGATCGCCCAGCGGATGGGAAGGGTAAGGATCGTGCCCGCCGACTCCACGTCCGGCATGGCCTCCAACCGGCCGAGAACCTCGCGGAAGAACGTGGCAACGTCGTGGTCCTCCGGGTACTTCGTCGCGGGGAGCTCCACGTTGGCCACCAGCGTGTCGCTGGAATCGAACCCGGTCTCCACGGCAAGGAGGGTCAGAAACGTTCGACCCAGAAGCCCCGCTCCGACGAGCAGAACCAGGGAGACGGCGACCTCGACCACGATGAGGCTATTGCCGAGGCGGGATCGGGCCGGACCGCCCGTGTGGGCCCCACCCTCGGACACCACCGTTCGCAGGTTCCGGCTTCGGAGCTGCGTGAGGGGAGCGAGGCCAAACACGACGCCGGTCCCAAGGATCAGAAGCAACTCGAAGCCGACGGTCCGCCAGTCAGCGCCCACCGACGCCGCTCGGGGGATCTCCTCGGCCGCCAGGCTCAGAAGCGCATCGGTGCCCCACAGGGCGAGCAGGGTCCCCAGAACACCCCCCAACGCGGCGAGGAGCACGCTCTCGGTGAGAAGCTGCCGCACCAGGCGTTTGCCACTCGCTCCCAGCGCCCTCCGGATGGCGATCTCCCTGTTCCTCCGGGACGCCCGGAACAGAAGCAGGTTGGCCACGTTCGCACAGGCGATGAGCAGCACGAACCCCACGGCCCCGAGCAGCACCCCCAGGAGAGGACGCGCGTCCGCCACCATGAATTCGTGCAGTGGAACGAGCCGGATGCCCTCTCCGGCGTTCTCCTCGGGGTAGGCGTCGGCGAGCCGCTCCGCGATGAGTGTCATCTCGGACTGGGCCGCCTCCAGACCTACACCCTCTCGCAAGCGTCCGATCACCTCCATGTACTGGGCGCCGCGACTCTCAGACGGGTCTTGGCCGAAGTCGAAGGGTGGATCGGGGACCCGGTATCGCGGGGAGGTCCACAGGAGCGTGCTGCGGTCGCCCTCCCCGGGGAACACGAACCCCGGAGGCATGACGCCCACCACGGTGAACGGCTCTCCGTCGAGGCTCACCACCCTGTCCAGGATCCCGGGGTCGGCCCCGAACTCGGACTGCCACAGTGAATAGGCCAGAGCCACGGTCCGCTGCGCGCCGGGCGTGTCCAGCGCGGGGGTGAGCGTACGCCCGAGGAAGGCCTGGACCCCCAGAACAGAGAACAGCTGGGGCGTGACCGACACTCCTCGCACCCGGTGCGGAATCTCTCCCCCCACCAGGCTGTAGCTCACTCGGCGGAAGCCTGCGAGATCCTCGAACGACCTGCTCTGGGCGACCCAGTCCAGATAGTTCGCGCCAGACGTGACCTCGTCGTAGTCGCCGCTGGCGGGCTGTGTGGTGTGAGCAACCACTAGCCGTTCGGGATCCGGGAAGGGGAGCGGCCTGAGAAGCACGCCGTCGGCCACGCTGAAGAGAGACGTCATGGCGCCCATGCCGATGCCCAGCGTCGCCACGGCGACGACCAGGAATCCGGGGTTCTTGGCAAGGCCGCGAAGAGCGTAGCGCAGATCCTGGATGAACGACCCCATTCCTCCACCCTCCACTCGGGCTAGGGGCTCACGTGCCACAGATCCCGGGACGTCCACTCGGACCGGGCGGTGGCGGCGAATCACCACACGGGGCACCGGCGGGTCGATGGTACGGCTCCCCGCAGCTCCGCTCGATGATCCGAGTCCTCGGGGCGTCCAGGCTGGCAAGGGCGGTGCCAAAGGGGTGGCCTCCCGGGTCGGCCGATCCCACCGGGGCATTCACGGCACATCCAGCCACCTACCGCCAGCCTCCGTGTCCGAATCCGGGATCCCGCGTCCCAGGGGCGGACTCCCCGGTGTCCGAACCATCGCCCCAAACAGACGCGCGCAACTCCCGGATTGTTCTCATCTGAGACTTGCTTGGGTTGTCGAGTGTCTATATATCTAGACGACCGACAAATCTCCTGTGTCCCCACGTTCCTCTCGGAGCAGGCGGTGGACGCGTTCATGCTCCCTGGAGAGGCGCCGTGAGCCGGAAGAAAGCCGACCTGCTGCAGGGCACCCTGGACCTTCTCATCCTGAAGACGCTTGCTATGGAGCCCATGCACGGGTGGGGAGTGTCCAAACGCATCCGCCAGATGTCGGGAGGGGTGCTGGAGGTGAACCAGGGCTCCCTCTACCCGGCCCTCTACCGCCTCCGGGACAGGGGGCTCATCAAGTCGAAATGGGAGATCTCGGAAGACGACCGGAGAGTGAAGACCTACGAGCTGACGAAGGGCGGGCGGGCGGCACTCCACGAGGAGCAGGAAGGGTTCCGGCTCTTCGTGGGGGCCGTGGAGCGAATTCTCGGGACCGTCTGAGGCGAGGGATCTGGCGCGAGGAGGATCACTCCCCTTCACGGGACCCTGTCAGATGGAGCTCGGGACGCGGGGCTGCGCGGGCTGATCCGACGACCGTAGGTCCGCCTGGGTACCTGGTCAGGTGGAGGAAGTGATGCACGGGCTGCGAAGGTTGATCCGGCGATGGGAAGTCCTCTTTCGGAAGAGCCGGGCCGAGCTCGAACTGGACGAGGAGATCCGGTATCACCTGGAGCGGGAGGTCCAGGCGAACATCGGGGAAGGAATGAGCCCGAAGGATGCCCGCCGGAAAGCGCTGGTGGACTTTGGGGGCGTGGATCGTTGGAAGGAGCAGGTCCGGGAGGTCCGGGGGGCCCGGAGTCTCGACGCCTTCCTTCAGGATATGCGCGTCGCTCTCCGGAGCTTCGCTCACACCCCGGGTTTCGCTCTCGCCGCCATCCTGATCCTGGGGGTGGGGATCGGAGCCACCACCACCATCTTCAGTGTCGTGGATACGGTGATCTTCCGGCCCCTGCCCTATCCGAGGCCGGGAGAGCTGGTCCATTTCGAGAACGGCGCCCACACTGTTCCCGACTTCCTGGAGTGGCGGGATCACACGGAGTCCTTCAGCGCCGTCGCGGCGGCGTGGGAAACGGAGGTGGATCTGACTCGGGAGGGAGTGCCCGAACGCCTCCGGGTCGCTCAGGTGACCGAGGGCTTCCTGCCCATGCTGGGGGCCTCGCCGCACATGGGACGCCTCTTCCGGACGGATGATTTCGTGGGGGAGGGGTCCGTCGTCCTCCTGGACCACGGGATGTGGCAGAGGCGATGGGGCAGCGACTCCTCCGTCATCGGCCGTGCCATCCATCTCGCGGGCCGCCCCGTGGTCGTGGTGGGCGTGGTCGACCCCGACCTGACCCCACCAGAGATCTCGGTCGGGAACCGGGTGGACGTATGGGTGCCCCTGGACGTCAACCGGCCGGATCTGCAGACCAGGGACCTGTTGATCCTCAGCGTCGTCGCTCGTCTCGGGCCGGGCGTCGGCCCGGAGGCGGCGCAGGCTGAGATCGACGCCCTCATGACGGGAATCGCCGAGGAGTTCCCGGAGCGCTACTTCCGTCGGGATGGCTCCGTGAGACCCTTTGCCCTGGAGCCCCTTCAGGGGGCTGGAGTCCAGGAGGTCCGCCCTGTCCTTTTGATCCTTCTGGGCGCCGTGGTCTTCATGCTACTCATCGCGTGTGCCAACGTGGCCAACCTGTTCCTGGCTCGCGGTACGGCCCGGTCTCGAGAGTTGAGTCTCCGAAGGGCCCTGGGGGCCAGCGGGAGGAGAATCATCGGGCAGCTCCTCGCCGAGAGCGGCGCACTGGCTCTGGCGGGCGGGATTCTGGGGGTTGGACTCGCCTATCTCGGGACAGAGATCATCCTGCGTTACAACACGGAGCCCGTTCCTCGTCTCCAGGACCTGGCCGTGGATCCCCGCATCCTCGGCTTCGCCCTGATCACCTCGCTCGGGACGGGAGTTCTCTGCGGCGTTCTCCCCGCGCTTCAGGCGGTCCGAAAGGACATGAACGAGGGTCTCAACGAGGGAACGACGAGGGGTACCACGGGCCCCGGCCGGAGGAGGGTCCGCAACGGGTTGGTGGTGGCCGAGATCTCCCTGACTCTGGTGCTCCTCAACGGAGCCGGGCTCCTCTTCCGGAGCTTCATCGAGAGGATCCGGGTCGATCCCGGGTTTGACACGGGGGAGCTGGTGACGATGCCGCTGAACCTGGAGGGGGGGCGCTTCTCCGCCCAGGGAGGGAGCTACACCGAAGAAGGGCGGCTGCAATTCGTGAGGGAGCTCATGGAGCGCCTGGAGGTGGTGCCCGGGGTTCAGGCGGTCGCGGCGGGCTGGACGCTCCCCTTCGAGCGGGTCGGGCGGTCCCGGTGCTGCTGGGGCAGAGACGTGGTCCCGGCCGAGGGTGGGGTCGATGAAGAATCGCCCTGGTTCTGGATCCAACCGGTGACGCCCGGCTATTTCCACACCCTGGACGCTCCACTGTCATCCGGGAGGGAGTTCACCCCCGCGGACGGCAACGCCGACCCCTTCGTGGCGGTCCTCAACGAGCCGACTGCTCGCCATCTCTTCGGAAGGGTGGATGTGGTGGGGGAGCACATCCGCATCGTGGACGTTGGCACCTTCCAGATCATCGGAGTCGCGGAGGGGGTGCACCATTGGGGGCTGGACCAGGAGGTGGACCTCGAGGTCTACGTCCCGTGGGAGCATTTCGGCACGTACGCTCCCTTCCTCCACGTGGCGGTCCGGTCCCGCGCCCCCCTGGGGATTCTGGCTCCGGCTCTCCGAGAAGCGGTCTGGACCGTGGATCCCGACCTCCCGGTCGAAGAGATCATCACGATGCGGCAGAGGGTCTCTGTTTCGGTGGCTGGGCCCCGCTTCCTCTCCGTGCTCTTCGCATTCTTTGCCGGCGTAGCCCTTCTCCTGGCGTCCGGAGGGATCTACGCGTCCATGCTGTACACGGTGGGACAGCGACGAAGAGAGATGGGCATCCGGCTGGCCCTGGGAGCGACGGGAAGCCGGTTGGGTCGGCTGGTGCTGGGACAGGGGGTATTCCTGGCGACGGTGGGGGTCGCCATCGGGTTGGCCGCCGCCCTCGGGCTGACCCGGCTCCTGGAGAGCATCGTCTGGGGGGTTACCACCACCGACCCCACCACGTTTACGTCCGTCACGGCTTTCCTGGCCCTGGTTGCCGTGGGCGCCTCCCTGATTCCGGCCTGGAGGGCGTCCCGAGCGGACCCCCTGGAGACGCTGAGGGCCGAGTAGAACAGCGGAGGAGGACCGAGCCCTCGGCGGGGGCCGGTCACTCCCCCCGCAGAGCCGTGGACGGGTCGACGCTGGCTGCCCGCGTGGCCGGCAGCCAGCTCGCCGCGGTGGCCACGGTCACCAGGGCGGCCGCCACCGCCACATAGGTGAGGGGATCCGTGGCGCTCACTCCGAACAGGATCGATCCCAGTACCGAGCTCAACCCCACCGCCGCCAAGAGACCCACCACGGCCCCCACAACGGCCAGCGTCAGTCCCTGGCGGACCACCATGCCACGCACGGACTCAGCGGAGGCGCCCAGGGCCATGCGCACCCCGATCTCTCGGGTTCGTTGGGAGACCACGTACGAAATCACCCCGTAGATCCCGACCAGGCCCAGCAGCAGGGCGATGGCCGAGGCCGCGCCGAGGAGTGCCATGGTGAACGACGTCCTTGCGGTCGCCCCTCTGAATACGTCCTCCAGGGTACGTGGCTGGGCCAGGGGGATTCTGGGGTTCAGAGCTCTCAGCTCCCGCCGGAGCACGGGGACGAACTGCAGCGGCTCGGAGGCCGTCTTCACCACCACGTCTAGGGTGCGGGCCGGGAAGGGCGAGTCCGCAGGCCCCACGGTGGTCGTGTAGTAGACCATCTCCTCCGGCGTATCTTCCAGACTCCGCTCGTGCACGTCCCCCACCACGCCCACGATGGTGTACCAGTCCGAATCCGATCCTGGCCGCAGGCGCCTCCCCACGGGGCTCACGTCGGGCCACCAGTGCCGGGCGAAGGACTCGCTTACCACCACCGCGCGCACGCCCTCCGCTCCATCGCCTGGCTGGAACGTTCGACCCTCCACGACAGGGATGCTCATGGCCTCGAAGTATCCCACCCCAGCCTGGGCATTGCTGGAGAACACCGGCAACTCATTCGGACCTCTGGGGTGGTCCTCTACCTCCAGACTGGTGTAGGAGTACCCTCCCGTGAGAGGCACCCTCGTGATACGACAAGGGCTTCATCAATTAGGCCTAGACCAGGGCCTCCGTATTTCTTCGGGATTCCCAAATTCATAAGCCCCGCATCCCAAGCTTTTCGGAGGCGTGCGGTGAGCACGTTCTCGACTTCGAATCCGGGGTCCACCGACCGCAGGGCCCGGAAGCTCCGGTACATCAGTCCGGATCCGACGAGAAGCACCAGCGCCAGCGCCATCTGCACCACCACCAACCCATTGCGGATGCGATGGCGATCCCGTCCGGCCCCGCTCCCCCCGCCGTCCCGGAGCTGGCCAGCCAGGTCGTCCATCCCGTACCGAAGCAACGGAACCAGCCCGAAGAAGATGGCGCACCCCAGAGACAGCAGGGCCGTGAACCCCAGCACGCGCAGGTCCATGCCCACTTCGCCAATTCGAGGTAGGTCCGAGGGAATGAGGTTCACGGAGGTCTGGACAGCGGCGCTCGCCACAGCCACCCCAACGGCACCGCCCAGGCCGGCCAGGAGCAGGCTCTCTCCCAGGAACGTGCGCAGCACGTGAAGCCGTCCAGCGCCCACGGCGACACGGAGTGCCAGCTCCCGCTGCCGTGCCTCTGCCCGCACCAGAAGCAGATTCGCCACGTTGGCACAGGCGATGAGGAGGACGATGCCCACCATCGCCAGGAGGATCCAGAGGGTGAGGCTCACGTCCCCCACAACCGCCTCCTTGAGGGGGCGGACCCGCGCCCTGAGCCCCACCTCGGCCAGAAAGGCCGGGGAGCCCGAGTCCGGGAAGAGCTCCGCCAGCCGGGAGATGAGAGCCTGGAGCTCGGAACGCAGGCCCTCGACGCTGCTGTTGGGCGAGAGGCGGCCGATTCCTCCCGCGCCGAAGGCGGACAGGGGTGCGCGGGCCGGATCGATGGTGAAGGGCACCCACAGCCTGGCGCTCCGATCAGGGTGGCCGAAGTCCGGCGGCATGATCCCCACCACCCGCCGACTCACACCGCTCATGATCACCGTCCTCCCCACGACGGAAGGATCCGCCCCGAAGTTGCTCCTCCACAGACCGTCGCTGAGAATGGCCACCGGCTCCGCATCAGGGATCCCCTCCTCCTCCAGGAACGTCCCTCCCATGGCAGCCTGGACCCGCAACACCTCGAAGAAGCTGGGAGTCACCGCCTGGGCCGGAACTCGCTCCGCCTCTCCGTCGGCCATGAGGTTCATCACCGTGTTGGCGAAGAGGGCGATCCCCTCCAAGGAGGACGCCTGATCCGCGTAGAGAAGGTAGAGCCCCTGGGACATGGGAAGCTCGTCCCGGCCCTCGCGGCCCAGGTGCTCCAGCGAAACCAACAGATCCGACTCGTCGAACGGGAGCGGTCGGATCAATACTCCGTCCACGAGCGTGAAGACCGCCGTGTTCACGCCGATGCCCAACGCCAGGGTGACGATGGCAATTGCCGCAAAGGACGGCCGGCGCAGCAGTCCTCTGAGAGCGAAGCGGAGGTCGTTGAGAAGCCCTGTCATCTTCACGGTATCCTTTCGCTCGAAGAGGGCGTCGATCACGCAGCTGAGAACCCGGATTCTGAGACGGAGGCGAGCGGCGCTCGTGGGCCCAGCGGCTCTGGTGGCACTTTTCCATGCGTAGGCCGCCTCGGCCTCCCACTCCCTCCGCCATGCCTCACGCCGTCGTGGCGGAACGAGGCGGGCCGCGAAGGAAATGATCCGAGCGCCTGGAATCGTGGTCATGCCGGCTCCGATTCGGCTTCAAAGAGCCGCATGAGTGCGGGGAAGCGCGCCGCCACCGCCTCGATCTCCTCCTCACCCAATGGGGTCAGACGATAGTAGCGTCGAGGCGGACGCTGCTGGGCGCGGGCGACGGCCTCGTCCTCCCAGGCGCCTTCGAGCACCCCACGACGTTCCAGGCGGCGCAGGATGGGATACACCGTGCCGTCGGGTAGCCCCGTGGCGTCCATGACGTCGAAGCCGTAGCGATGCCCGTGGCGGATGGCCAGGAGAACCGCAGCCGTGGGATAGGTGAAGCTGAAGAGGCGGCCCATGCGCACCCCTAACGCGAAATCCTAGGTAGGGTTCCAACTGCTTTGGACGGCAACGGGGTCCGGAGGGTTGCATCGCGCCTCTCGTCCGGTCCACCTCTCTCCTGGCGCCCCCCCCTTGGCCTCTCTCAAAGGGAGGCTCGTGCTTCTGGATCTCGAGTCGGGAAGAGAGGAGGAGCTCTATCGACACCCCGATCTCACCGGACCCCTGAGATGGTCGCCGGACGGTTCGGGATTGTTGTTCGGGGTCGCCGATTCCACCGTAACGCGTCGGTTCCCCCAGGGCGGGCGGCGGCTCATGATCCTGCCATTCCACGGAGACGAGCCATATGAGCTCCTCAGGGTCGAGCTGCCCGGCCAGGTCGCGGGCTTCAACTGGTCTGCCAATGGGCGACACATCCTCTTCCTTCAGCGGCACGAGGATGCGATTACCTCGATGAGGATCCCGCGGGAAGGCGGAGATCCTGAACGCCTTTGGGAAACTGACGAGAGGCTTCTAGGCGTTGCGCTATCGCCAGACCACCGATGGGTCGGTCTGATCACCCGGACCAACGAAGCCGAAATCTGGGTGATGGAGAACCTGGTGGCGGCGCTGAAGGAGAGCGAAAGGGAGCGCTAGACCCGGATCACCCCGATTCCTCCGGCCAGCTCCACGTCTCGGCCACGCTCGCCATCTTCCACTGGCCGCCCACCTCGATCCAGACGGCCACCCACGTCGCGTTCCCGCCAAACGAGACGCCGGCCGCGTCGGTGGCGACCGCCTCGTAGGTGGTCGACACCAGCGCCACGTTCGGCGCCAGCACCCGCGTGTGCAGCTCACCCCACTCGAAACGGTCCATGCTCGAGAGGGCGCCGTAGTGTGCGTAGGTCGTATCGGCCCGGGCGGCCCACGACCGATAGGCCGCCACCGGCCCGTCCTGGATGCACGACGTGAAGGTGAGCTCGTCGCTGTTCTCGAAGTACGTCAGCCACGCCTCGACGTCTCGTGCGCGAATCGCCTCGGCCGCCCCGGCGTACCGTGCGGCGATCTCATCCGCGATGGCCGCTTTCTGTTCGTCGGTCAGCTCGACCGGCGCGGGCTGACACGCGGCCAAGACGAACAACGCCAGCGGGAGCATCCTGCGTTCCATGATGACCTCCTTCAGATAGGTCTTGCTCCGTGCGTCACCTCAGGGCCACGGCAGGCCCGAGCGGGTGGCAATCGCCACCGCTCGCCTCTCCTCCATCCGAAGCTGCTCCCCCAATCGACCCTGAGGGCCCTCCTCGCTCGGAGGGGACAGGGTCGCGCCGACTGCCTAACCCCCCGGCGGTACCCCGCGGCCATCCAGCTCCAGGATCGGGTCCTTGGCTCCGGTCATCTCCCAGCGCGTCAGCACCGTTGGGATGACGCCGGCGTCGAAGAAGTCGTCGAAGAACTGTTTCAACGTGAATTCTTCGCCCCGCTGAAGGGCCTCCTCCGCCATGAGCTCTTCGATCTGGATCTTGCCGGTGACGTAGCTGGTGCCGTAACCGGGCTGGCGTAGGTAGAGGTGCTGCTCACCCCGCAC
>JBDHKE010000200.1:0-4235 GCA_039586555.1 Gemmatimonadota bacterium
AGAATGCGATCTTCGGAGAGAAGGGGGGCAGAGGGAGTCCCTCCCTCACTTGAGGCTCCCCTCAGATCGACCAGGGCCTCTGCCATGCCAATCGCCGCTTCCTTCTCTCCAAGCCCCTGGTAGATCAATGCCACGGCGGCGAGTTCGCGCCGATTCCTTGGCGGGCTCCGGTCAACCACCAGCGCCAGGGAATCCCAATAGATGCGCGCCGTCGCCTTCGACCCCACCTCCTCCTCATGTATAGCCTTCCTGAGACAGTACCCCGCCAGGACGGTGCAAGGCCCCGCAAACTGCTGATACGACTCGAAGGCAAGACGCCTTTGCTCCTCCGTGAGCACTCTACTCACCACGTTCCGCGGACTCCCGACTACCTGCTGGTAGGGGCGATACGGGTAGTCCATAATCAGTTCTTCTATTGCCGCCCTGGCCTGGTCCAGATCTCCCTTGAGCAAATGGATGAAAACTCGCTGGTAGACCGCACTAGAAGACGGGTACAGATCCTCCCTCCTCTTCTGTGCCTCCTGTGCTTCATCAAAACGATGGGCATCGAGGTACACGGCGCTCAATGCTAGCCAAATGTCTGGATTTCGCGGATCGAGCTTTTGCGCCCGCCCAAGGGTGCCAAGACTTGCCTCGAAGTCTCCCAAACTCCGCTGCAATCGGCCAATCTGAGCGAGGGCCATGGACATGTTCGGGTTCTCCTCTTCAGCTGCTCGAAAGTGACGCATCGCCTCGTGAGGTTGCCCTGCCCATTGGTAATAGCGGCCCAAGGCCACGCGAGCTTCTCCTAGTCCTGGCATCAGAGATAGAGCCCTCTCGGCTTCTCCTCGGGCTCTTTCATACCGGCCTTCATCTGGCGCCGTGTACGTGAGGGCAAGGGCCAGGTGAGCACGGGCTGGGGCGAAATCAGGATCGAGCTCGATGGCCTGATCAAACAACCTGCGGGACTCATAATCCTCCCAAAGCATCGCACCAATTTGACGCTCTTCAAGAAGTTCCTCCTTTCCCCGAAGGTAGGTCAGGTAGCAGTCAGTACTCTCGGTCAGCACACGAGCCGCCAGGTCCCTTTCCTCAGGGGTCAGGTTCACGCCAATGGAGAAGGCGACCCGTCGTGCAACCTCATTCTGGACCTGAAAAAGGTCTTCGGCGGAAAGGGAAAGGTCGAAGTCATCCGTCCAGAGGTGCTCGTCCCGCTCTGCCCCAATCAACTGCAACGTTAGCCGGACCTGATCCCTGGCGATTCGGGCGCTTCCCTCCAAGAGGAAATCAACTCCAAGCTCGTCAGCGATCTGGGGTGATGACGGCTTTTCTGCTCCTTTGTACCTCATGACAGAAGTGCGGGAGATCACGCGGAGCCCGGAGACGGTCGAGAGCTTCGAGGTGATCTCTTCCTGCATCCCGTCGGCGAAGTAGGCGTCGTCCGGGTTGGGGCTGAGGTTGTCGAATGGGAGCACGGCAATTGACGGTCGGTCATCGTCTGGCGCGAGCCAAGCCGGTTCTGCCGAGCTTGAGGCTTCTTCCTCCCCCGGCAGGAGTGACAACGCAACGCCCGCCACCACCAGCAGGGACGCGACCATCAACAACTCCGGCCCGCTCACCCGCTGCCGACCCTTCTCGCCGTGGTACCAGGCCAGGATGAGCGCGACGAAGAATCCAACGGCGAGAAGCACGAGTAGGCCGCGGTACAGGACTTCAGGCCAGGAAAGGTGGCCGCCCACCACATCAGTGATCTCGAACAGCACCCAGGCCCCCGCCAGATACGCGAGCGCCCACTGCACGAGCTTGCGCTCTTTGAGGCGCTGGAGGAGGGAGGAGTCCGGCATATCCAGCCACCAGGCTTGACGGATACGGGGGCCAACCGGCCTGAAAGCAAGATGCGAAGAGCCTTAGATTGGGGTCAAGCGATTCGCAGGCCAGATGGCCCCAAGGGGCGCAGGAGCAGGTGAAGAGTGACGTCCTACGCCAAGCCCCGGTTGGGCGGCGCTGCAATACCCTTGCCGTTCAGACTGATCACTCAACCTCGACGATGCCATCCGAAGGCGAGGGAGGGACGAGATACGAAACCAGGAAGGTCAGCACCGTGGTCATCGCGGACGCTATCTCTCCAGGAATCTGTGTGGCATTCGGAAGCACCTCAAACGTGTTGAGAATCCAGACAAGAATCGCGGTCAACGCTCCGGCAAAGGCACCGAATGTGACCTTGCGGGTCGGCCCGCGAGTCGCCTGTTTGAACTTGGAGTTGTTGCCGTTGCTGTTCGTCATCAGAGACCCTCCTGCGGCCCGTCAATCATGGAGCGGGTACGTGCAAGCCATCGCAATCGAGCATCCGGCGTGTCAGGCGGGGGTCCCGGGACCCTCCGCCTAAAAGGCCATGGCAAAGGGCGACGCTCGTGTTGAACTTCACGACAACGCGACTGTGGAAGAACACGGCTGGCAAGTGGGGGTGCGGGACCGGCGAACGGAGAAAGCGCCGAGGTAGTCTCTACCCCTTCGGCCTCATCGTCTCTTGCCACGGCGCGTAGTCGCGGAGGGATTCGAAGGCGACCCACCTTCCGTCGCCGGCAGGGAGCACCTGGAGGTAGCCCTCTGCCACAGCCTGTCTCCAAAATGCTACGGCGTTATCGCCATCGCCCAGCTCGGCCGCAATGGACGATCGCCACAAGGTATTGGCTCCGTTGAGATAAGGTGTATCCAATGCAGCGAGCCATTCAGAGATCTCGAGAGCCTCCTGTCGATTTCCCCGACAAGCCGTGAGCGTCCCGAGGAAGCCTCGACGTTCCACGTCCTGCGGGAACTCATCCAACAGTGGCCTGGCAACGCCATACGCCTCTTCGCCGGCCTCCACAGGCCACGGGGCTCCTTCATGCGCCCGCCAGGACTGACCTGCGGCCAGCCTGCGGCTGGTCCTCAGTCGTCTCGTCGCTTCGCTCCTCGGCTCGAACCCAGGTTCTCGTCCACCACGCAGCCCACGAAAAAGCCCCCCGGCCTCATTCAGGCCCCGGGGCTTCTTCATGCGCCCGCCAGGACTCGAACCTGGGACCCTCGGCTTAGAAGGCCGATCTAATCAAAGCGCAATCCCGACAAGAAACCGTCTAAGTCATTGATGGATCGCACGATCTGCCGTACTTCCCTTCCCCGCATGTCGGAATCTGCCGTCCTGAACCGACAGTACAACCGACAGTAACCGACAGTTGAACCGACAGTATTCGCAGCCGGATCGACGATGCGACAGCCACCTGGCTGAGCCCCCCACTCCTCCCTCACCTCCCCCAACATCCACCCGAACTCCGGGTCAGGATCGGTGTGCCCCTCAGTTGGCTGGTCCCGTCCTCCCCGCACTTCTCCAGCAGGACCTGGAAGCGAGATCGTCGCGGAGGGGTTCTCCAGATGGGGTCGAAAACAATGCCGCGCTAGAACACCCGGTCCCGCTCCCGGTCCATGAGTGCCTGGAACCGGGGGTCGTCCTGGATGGGCCGGAGCCGGAAATGGTCCTCCAGCATGTTGGGTGCAAACGAGGACGGCGCGCTGAGAAGGTCTTCCAGCGCCTCCAGGGCCTGGTCGATTTCCCCGAGGCGGGCATGTACCGCAGCCAGATTGAAGAGGAAGCGAGGCCCGCTCATGGCATCCCGCTCTCGGGGCATGATTTCCACGGCTCTGAGAGCTTCTCGCACGGCCTCGTCCCGTCTCCCGAGCCCCGCGTAGGCCCGAGCCAGGCTGGCGTGGTATCGCTCGTCGTCCGGGGTCTCCTCGACCAGGGGTTCAAGGATGTTGGCAGCGTCCTGGTACTTCTCCCGAGCGGCTTCGCGTTGACCGAGGGCTTCCAGCGTCCCCGCTTCCCGCAGCGCCTTCGGGACCCAGGAATTCTGACCGCTGGAGACCTCCGGCAGGTTGGGCAGAATAGCCGCCGCGTCCTCGTAGCGGCCCTCGGTCATTGCGATTCGCCAGGCTCGACCGCCAGCTGGGCCGCGCTCCAGTAAAGGCTGATAGCCGTCCGTGGTTCCATCCCGATCCCAGGTCAGTTGGGCCATCTCTACAAGGGCAGGGTGACCAAGCCTTTGGATCTCCCACAGGGCTTCTTCCGCCTCGGCGTATCGCCGCATCGGCAGTAAGGTTCTCACCTTTTCAACCCAGCCATACCAGTGCCTCGGGGAAAGCGATATGCACGCCTCGAAAGAGGCCAGGGACTGCCGCCATAGGCCCATCCGCCGTTCCGCCAACGCACGGAAGTAATGGTA
>JBDHKE010000080.1:0-16972 GCA_039586555.1 Gemmatimonadota bacterium
GAGCGCGTTCAGAATCGGCCAGTCCGCCACCGCATCCGAGCCGTCCTTCATGCCCTCGGTCTCGCGGAAGGGCGACGCGACGGAGCCGGTGTCCAGATGGTCGCGGCCGATCACGACAGGCGCGGAGATCTCACCCCGCTTCACCAGGTCGTTGATGGCCACCCCAAAGCGCGCCCGCTCCCCCTGCCCCAGCCAGCAGATGCGGGCCGGCAGCCCCTGAAAGGCCACCCGCTCCCGAGCCATGCGAATCCACCGGCGGAGATGCCGATCCTCCGGGAAGAGCTCCAGCACCAGGTCGTCCGTGCGATGAATGTCCTCCGGATCACCAGACAGTGCCACCCACCGGAAGGGCCCCTTCCCCTCGCAGAACAGAGGCCGGATGTAGGCAGGCACGAATCCGGGAAAGGCGAAGGCGTCCTCGAAGCCCGCGTCGTACGCTTCGCCTCGGATGTTGTTGCCGTAGTCCACGGTCACCGCGCCGCGTCGCATGAGCCCCACCATGGCCTCGCAGTGGAGACGGATCGACTCCTTTGCCCTCCGAACATACTGGTCCGGATGCGACTTCCGGAGCGCTTCGGCCTCGGCAAGCGCGAGACCTCGGGGGACATAGCCGTTCAACGGATCGTGCGCCGATGTCTGATCGGTCAGGAGGTCGGGAACGACGTCCCGTTTCAGGAGCTCCGGCACCACGTCGGCGCAGTTGCCCACCAGACCCACAGAAAGGGCCTCCCCCGCGTCGCGGGCGCCCAGGACCCAGCCGAGCGCCTCGTCCAGGTCGTGCGTCAGGCGGTCGCAATAGCGAGTGTCCAGTCGCCGCTGAATGCGGGCTGGATCCACCTCCACCACCAGGATGGCACCCTCGTTCATGGTGGCGGCCAGCGGCTGGGCACCTCCCATTCCGCCCATCCCGCCAGTGAGGACCCACCGGCCCTTCAACGAGCTGCCAAAGTGCTGGCGGGCCATGGCGCCGAAGGTCTCGTAGGTTCCCTGTAGGATCCCCTGGGTGCCGATGTAGATCCAGGATCCGGCGGTCATCTGGCCGTACATCATGAGCCCTTGCCGCTCGAGCTCGTTGAAGACGTCCCAGTTGTCCCATCGGCCTACCAGGTTCGAGTTGGCGATGAGAACACGAGGGGCGTGGGAGTGGGTGCGAAACACGCCCACCGGCTTGCCCGACTGGATCAGGAGAGTCTCGTCGTCTTCCAGGGTCCGAAGCGTCTCGACGATGCGATCGAAGGCCTCCCAACTCCGCGCCGCTCTTCCCTTGCCTCCGTAGACCACGAGGTTGTCCGGATCCTCGCCCACCGCCGGGTCCAGATTGTTCATGAGCATCCGGAGCGCCGCCTCCTGCGTCCACCCCCTGCAGCTGATTTCCGCGCCTCTGGGGGCCTCCACGCGCCGCTTTGCGTCCAAGGTCGTCATCGATGCCTCCTGTCAGCCGCCCTCAGGCGCGAATCAATCTCATCCGGGGCCACCCGGCGGCGCCTGGCGCCACTCGAAGTCGCCGAGCCGAATCGGCTTCTTCAGCCCGGCAGCGCCGCTCGCACGACGCTCCCGGAACGCACCAGGTGGCGCAGCGTCTCGATATCGGGATAGAGCACTCGATCCGCGTCCAGAGTGGGAATCCTCCTGCGGATTTCGTCGTGAGCCCGCCCGATCGCCTCGCCCGGTCGCAGAGGCTCCAGAAAGTCCAGGGCCTGTGCGGCGCAGAGCAGCTCGATGGCGAGGACGTACTCCAGGCAGGCGACTGCGCGGCGGGCTTTCCGCGCCGACGCCATGCCCATGGACACGTGGTCTTCCTGATTAGCGCTGGTGGGCACGGAGTCCACGCTAGCGGGGTGGGCCAGGACCCGCATCTCGGCCAGGAGATCCACCGCCGCGATCTGGCACATCATCATCCCCGAGCGGAGGCCCGGCTTGCGGGTCAGGAAGGCCGGGAGGCCCGAGAGATCGGGGTTGAGGATGCGCTCGGTTCTCCGCTCGCTGATGGCCGCCAGGTCGGTCACCGCGATGCTCAGAAAATCCAGCGCCTGGGCCACCACCTGCCCGTGGAAGTTGCCGGCGCTCACTACCAGCCCCTCCTGCGGGAAGATCAGGGGATTGTCGGTGCTGGCGTTCACCTCCGTCTCCAGGATGCGACGAACGTGCGTGAGCGCCTCCCGTGTGGCACCATGCACCTGGGGCATGCAGCGAAGGCAGTAGGGATCCTGGACCCGCGGATCGTTCTCCCGGTGCGACTCCCGGATCTCCGACCCCTCCATCAGCTGACGCAAACGCCCGGCGCTCGCCATCTGGCCGGGATGCGGCCGCGCCTCGTGCACCTCGGCCCGGAACGGCTCGGGAGTCCCCCGAAGCCCTTCCAGGCTCATGGCACCCGCCACTTCCGCTGTCTCCACCGCCCGTTCCGCCGCCAGCAGCGACAGGACGCCCAGGGCCGTCGTGGCTTGCGTCCCGTTGATGAGGGCCAGCCCTTCCTTCTCCTTGAGCACCAGGGCCTCGATCCCCATCTCCCCGAGGACCTCGCCGGTGGGCCGGCGAACCGAGTCCAGGGTCACTTCGCCCTCGCCCATGAGCCCGAGAGCGATGTGGGCCAGGGGAGCCAGGTCCCCGCTGGCCCCCACCGACCCGGTTTCGGGCACGACGGGATGGATCCCGCGGTTGAGGTAGTCGAGGATGCGCTCGACGACCTCGAGCCGACACCCGGAGTGGCCCCGAGCGAGGGCGTTGGCCCGGAGCACCATGATGGCGCGCACCTCGGTGTCGTCCAGGGGCGCTCCGATCCCTACGGAGTGGCTCCGCACCAGGTTGCGCTGGAGGGCGCCCTGCCGCTCCGGCGGAATAAACACATCGGCCAGCCGCCCGAATCCCGTGGTCACCCCGTAGATGGTCGCCCGGGAAGCCAGGGCATGTTCGACGAACCGGCGGGACTCCGTGATCCGGGTCCGCGCTTGCGCGCCGAGCGTCACGGTCAGGGTCCAATCTCGGGCGACCCTCTCGACGTCCTCGAGCCCGAGGGAGTCGCCGGTGAGTTCGATGGAGTCGGGCAAGGTGGCCCCTCGCGTGGGAATGCCCGTCGGAGCGGGGGCTCGCCCTTCGGAAGCTCCCGGCCCGGCGCGGTCGAACCTGACCTGAGAGTAGAGTCGGCGGGAGTCCTGTCAAGCCCGCTGGGAGTGGTCTCTTGCAGGGGCAGCCGCAGGCGCGGTGGGGGCTCTTCTGCCAGGGATCCGGGGCCGGCCGCCTGGCGGTGGTCCTCGACGGCAACCGCGTGCCCGTGGTAAACTGGCAGTTTCCGGAACCGACGGAAGATGCCGGTCGCATCCCCTGACTGGAGGTTTCATTGTTCAGTGCCACGCCGAGTCCCTACCTCGTCCCCTTCGACAGCTCGTTCGAGATCGCCCAGGCGCCCACCGAGCACCCCGAGAAGGCTCCTCCGAAGAAGAAGTTGAAGGAGGATCTGGACGCGTTGACGGCCGAGCTGTCCGATCTACAGCGAAGGCTCTATGCCGACGACCGGCACGCCGTCCTCCTGGTCTTCCAGGCCATGGACGCGGCCGGAAAGGACGGGACGATCCGGGCCGTCATGAGCGGCGTGAACCCGGCTGGCTGCCAGGTCTTCTCCTTCAAGCAGCCCAGTGCCGAGGAGCTGGATCACGACTTCCTCTGGCGGACGAGCCGTCGGCTGCCGGAGCGAGGCCGGATCGGCATCTTCAATCGCAGTTACTACGAGGAGGTCCTAGTCGTTCGCGTGCACCCCGAGTTCCTCCAGTACCAGAAGCTGCCGTATCCCATAGACCCGAACCGGATCTGGGAGGAGCGATTCCAGTCCATCCGGGACCACGAGCAACATCTGGCCCTCAACGGGACCATCGTCCTGAAGTTCTGGCTGAACGTCTCCAAGGAGGAGCAGCGGCAGAGGTTCCTGGCCCGGATCGAGGAACCGGAGAAGAATTGGAAGTTCTCCGACGGAGACGTGAAGGAGAGGGCGCTGTGGGACTCCTACATGCACGCCTACCAGGAAGCGCTGCGGGCTACCTCCCGCCCCTGGGCACCATGGTACGCCGTCCCCGCGGACAACAAATCCTACATGCGCGCGTGTGTGTCGGAGATCATCGTGGAGTCCCTGAGAAGCCTGGAGCTTTCCTACCCGCGCATCGGGCCGGACCAGAGGGCTCGACTCCAGGTGATGCGGAATCGCCTGGAAGCAGAGGATTCCCGGTGAGGCTTCGACCCACGGCCCCTGCCGCTCCACGCCTCTCCTTCCTGCTTGCGGGGCCATCGATCCTCGTACTCTCCCTGCTCCTGGCGCTCCTCCGGCCCGGCCCGGCCTTCGGCCAGGAGGCACGAGAGGGGGAAATACCGGAGAGCGTCCCCGAGCCCGGCGCCTCGCTGGAAGTCTTCCTCCTGACGATGGGTCCGGGGGAGGCCGTTTGGGAGCGATTCGGGCACAACGCCCTGTGGATCCGGGACAACGCCATTGGTTGGGAGGCGGCCTACAACTGGGGCCTGTTCAGCTTCCAGCAGGAGAACTTCATCAAGCGCTTCCTGCAGGGCACCATGATGTACTGGATGGCCGGCTTCCGCGTCGACGCCATGCTGAATAGCTACGTCGCCGATGATCGGACGATCTGGTCGCAGGAGCTCGCTCTCACCCCCGCGCAGAGATCAGCGCTGAGGGATTACGTGGTGTGGAATGCCCGGGAGGAGAACAAGTACTACCGCTACGACTACTATCGGGACAACTGCTCCACGCGGGTCCGGGACGCGCTGGATCGGGTCCTGGACGGGCGGATCCGCGCCACCACGGACACCCTCTTCGACGGCCGCACGTACCGCTCCATCACCCGGGATCTGATGATCGGGGACGTTGCCGTCCACACCGGAATGACCTTGCTCATCGCCCAACCCGGGGACGATCCCATCTCAGCCTGGGAGGAGATGTTCATCCCCATGGAGCTTCGGGACCACCTCAGAGCCATCACGGTCCCGAGTGAGGCCGGTGAGGAAGTGCCCCTGGTGGCCAGCGAGCGAGTCCTCTACCAGGCCGTGGGCCGAACCCCGCCCACGCCGAAGCCCTGGTTGGTGCTCGTCTATCTGGTGGCTAGTCTCCTGGCGGGCCTGATCGTCCTTCTGCTGGGGAGGTCAGCCGGAAGGGAAAGCCGGGCCGGCCGCATCACGCTGTCCGCCGTGGGCGTCGTCTGGAGCCTGCTGGCCGGCCTCTTCGGAGTCCTTCTGGTCCTGATGTGGAGCGTCACGGACCACTGGTCCACCCACTGGAACGAGAACCTCTTCCAGATGAACCCTCTTTCGCTGGTTCTGATGGTGCTGCTGCCGCTGGGGCTGTCCCGAGGGAATCCGAAACGGGCGCAGCGCGTCGCGTGGATCATCGCCGGACTCGCGGCCGCGGGGTTCCTTCTACAAGCTCTCCCAGCCATGGATCAGGGCAACGGGGAGATCATCGCTCTCGCGCTCCCGATGCACCTGGGCGTTGCCCTGGCGCTGAGCGCGGCGGTGGGGAAAGAGGACTGAGGATCCAGTCCGCAGGGAGATCCATGGGGTTCCCGTCTCGAGCTCCTGGGACACCTTCTGGGCAGCAGAGGGGGCTCCCCAGGGTGGAGACGGATTTCCCCCACTCGGTGCCTATCCTCCGGTTTCCGTCCACCCGCGGAATTTCGGGCTCCTCCCCCGGCTCGTCTGGAACTCGTCGCGGGTGAGGGTCAGGTCCTTGTCCCGCCATTAGGGCACCAGCGCCACGCCCAGGCCGTCGGCCATCCGGTTCACGTAGTTGCAGTACGCCGTGACCTGGCAGTTATCCAAGACCGCCCGGTGGTCGAAGCCGGCTCCTCGCAGTCGTTCCACGTCCTCGGGACCGACGGACCGGGGGGTGTTTCTAAGGGATTGCCACCGCCAACGTATCGTGATGGAGAGCGATGAGCGTGCGGAGGTAGGCCCCGATCCGGCTGGCGCCCTCGAACCCCGCCGTCCGGGCCGCGCGATCCTCCTCCTCGTCCGAGATGTCGGCGCTCTCCGCGTAATGCTTCAGGTCCCGGTAGAATCCGATGGTGAAGGAGTCCCACGCTGCCCCGGCCTCCCGGACGAAGATGAGATTCTGGGGACGGCCAAGAGCCTCGAGATAGGTGTTCTCCATCTCCCGCTCCATCAGGAGGGCCGCCCGCTTCCCCGCCAGCGCCACGAACATCTCCACATGGAAGAAGCCCGCTCCATCGAAGGCCTGTCGGACATCATCCAGCTCGGGACCTCTCACGAAGAGCTCCTCACGCCACGCCGTGGTTTCGGCAATCGCTTGCTCGAGCTCGGCACCCGTTCGGCCCGAAGAGGACCGGGCGCGGTGCCGGTCCGCGACCCTCGAAGCGGAGTAGTATTCCCCGAAGCTCCCCATGGGATAGAGAATCAGGAGATCCCAGCGATCCCCCTGGGTGTGCCGCATCCAGTACGGCCTCGCATCCCCCACCTGCTCCAGCAGGGTCATGTGCTCGCGATGGAGCTCGATGAGCTCCAGAAGCTTGCCGGGAGCCGCTTGAGCGGTGACGACGCGGTAGAGTGCGCCCTCGGCCTGAGCTGGCAGTACGGCCACGCCCGCCGTGTGGGGCCCGGCGAGGCCGCTGATGGCCAGAATGAGAGGGAGAACCGGAGAGATCATCGGCTCCTCCGCCGTGCGAAGATGGGTCCAGGGCAATGGGCAGGCTATCATACCGTCCCTTGCCCCAATCGTTTCCACCGAGCCCGAAGCGAGGAGTGCCTCTTCACTGGCCCCGTTCTTGCCTTACTTTGATACTGTGGCACCCTAGCAACAGTAACGTTCGCGGCGGTCCCGAATCGGGTCCACGGATCCCGATCCTTCGATACCACTGCCCCTGGACGGTGAACGCCCATGGCACAGGTGGCCTGTCATCGGTGTGGCCGTGAGCTACCGGAGATCGTCACGGTCTGTCCCGACTGCGGTTCGCTCACCGAGACCGCCGATCACTCCGCGTTGGGCCTCACGGCCTCACTCGACCCCTTCGGGCCAACCACCGTGGGCCGCCTGTGTCCCCAGTGCGGCCGCGAGGTTTCGGAGCTGATGACGGTCTGCCCGGCGTGTGGAGCGCTCGTGTCCGATCTGGGAGAATCCCCGCCTGGGAGCGGCTCGCCGACCCGACGCGAGCTCAAGGCTCCCATCGAGCCATATCGCCTGGTGGGCGGCATCCTAGCGATCGTGGGTGTGCTTCTCCACCTGGCTCTCTTCACGCTCGGTACAGGGGCTCCCTACTCGCTCGGAAGGATCCTGGCCTGGCTGATGCTCATCGGTGGTGCGATCACGTACCTCTCGGGGCCGACGGGATCGCAAAGGGACGCAGTGGAACAGTAGCCTCCCCATTAGCAGGAAGGAGGGGAAGGCAGACATGGAACGTAGGTGCGGAAGGGACCGGAGGAGCGGCGAGGACCGTCGATCCGGTGGGGACCGAAGGACGCGCCAGATGCCCATCGATTTCCCGGATCGCCGCAAGGCCGGCGACCGCCGCGAGGGGGAGCGCCGATCCGGCAAGGACCGCCGGAAAGAGGACTCCGACAGCGGCCCCGAGTGACGTTCGGGGTCCTCCTTTTCTAGTCTTTCTAGCCGCCCCTGCGGCCAGGGTCCCCCGAGTAGGCGTTCAGGATGGAGAGGATGTGGAGCACGATGCCGGGGAGAATGAAGCACAGGTAACCCAGGGCGGTTCCGACCAGCCAGCCGAAACCAGCGCCGAGCCGCCCCTTGTACATCTGCCCGGCACCCGGGATGGCCAGGCTGAGGACGGCCGCGATGCCCGGGCTCCAATCCTGGCGTCTGGCCGGAAGCACCGCAGGAGGGGTCCGCGAGCAGTCCGCACACATGCCTCGTCTTGCCCACTCGCCCCTGAGGGCGGTGCCGCATTGGCTGCAGCTTCCTGCAGGGTAGGCAACCCATTCGCCGCAGTGTCGGCACTTCCTGGCGGTCTCGCTGATCTCGCCTTCACAGTAAGGGCAGACACCACCATGATCCGGGGCGGGCGGCTCGGCATCTGGGTGCTGATCCAGACCGGGAGAAGGAGCCCCAGCGCCGCGAGTAGCGAGGACTTCTTCCATCAAATCGAAGTCTTCGGGGGTGTATCGTTCCTGGTCGCCGTGCTGAATCAGCTCACGAAGCTCCCGCGTCGAGAGCTGCCTGAGCATCTCCTGCATCGCATCGCGGGACGAGTCCATGGATAGTCGGCCGAATGGGTGAACTCCTGGGCGTGGTCGATGACCCTGCCGCTTCTCTCCACCCAGAACCTACGCTGCAGGTGGAACGGACGCGACCCGATTGCCCATCTCCCACGACGTGCCGGGTCAGCCACATTGCGGGAACCGCTGTCGCCGGTCGGAGCAGGACGTGACCTCCGACTCCCACAGCGGTGATCCTCAATCCTAATCGGGACGGCGCGCGCGCCTCCGCCTCCCGGCCGGCGAGGGCATGGGCACACCCGAGACCCCAGATCTTGACCTCGGCCAGAGCAGTGTGGGGTTCGGCTAGAGTCTCATCCAGCTCCAGCGCTCGGAGGGCCGCGGCCCAGGACCGGGGGAAGGCATCCGGTAGGGCGTTTACCTTGACCCCACTCTGAGGCTCACCGCATCTTGGTCTCTGGACGGCTGGGTGGGCTGGAGCGGGCAGTCTCCTCACACGAGGGCTCACGCTCTTGGACGCCCACCTCGAACGACTGAAGGCAGCCCCTGGCGACGGCTACGCCATCGAGCGTCAGATCGGCGGCGGTGGGATAGCTACGGTCTACCCGGCCAGGGACCTGAAGCACCACCGCAAGGTCGCGGTCGAGGTTCCGAATCCTGACCTGGCAGCAGCCGTTGGCGCAGAACGTCTTCTGCGCGAGATCGAGATCGCGGCCAACCTCACACACCCCCACATCCTGCCGGTCCACGGTTCAGCTGAGGCGGACGGCTTTCTCCACTTCGTGAATCTCTGCGGGCTCGCTTGGAGCGCGCGAGGCAAACTCCCGTCGATAATGCGGGCCGGGTCGCACGTGAGGTGGTCGATGCCCTGGCCTTTGTCCACGAGCACGGCGTCACTCATCGTGACGGCGCTCGGGTTTCCGATCCGCCGTCGAAGTAGAAAGGGGGAGGCAGATGCCGAATGTTGTGTTCACGTTCGATGGGCGATCAGAACAGCCGTTTGTCGCCATCGAGATACCTGACCGGCACCTGTTGTATCGCATACGCCCGGCCACGCGGTTCAGTTGTCTGGTGGAGGACCGTAGCGGCATACATTGCTCTCTATCGACATCAATGGGCGACGGCTTTGCAGCTGATCTTTCGACCTACGCCAATACCATGATGTCGATCATCGTGAGCGGACTCAGCCCTCCATACGTCAACATCACCATCAGCCCGGTAGCTCGTCCCCACAGTGGACACACCATCGGCATTCCGGGGAGTTCGCTTCGAGGAAGCCTGCCCGGGGACCACCTGTGGGTGGAGGGTGTGCTACGCAGGGTTGGTGGTGGCAGTCGAGCCGGTTGAAGCGCCACAGGTAGAGCCTGGGCACGACATCGGAAGCGAGGGAGGAGGCCGACTGGCTCGCACAGGTCGATTGCATACCACCACCCTTACGAGCGGCTCGCTACACCCCGGAGCGGCAGTCAGGGAGCAGAGATCAGCCTCCGACGGGGGCCAGGGCCCCTTCCCTCAGGTGCTCCTCCAGGACGGTTTCGACGCGGCGCCCCGTGTCGGTATGGGGTAGCCCTCCCAGGAACCGAGCAGGGACTTGGATTCCCTAATCGGCTCGAAAAGGGGAGGCACACCAGGAGTTGGACTGGAACGGGATTAGGGACGGACGTGCCAACCGCCGCTACAAGAAGCACTGGTTCACCACAAACGCCACCAACATTATCAAGAGGAGGACAAACCAAGCCCAAAGGAGAGTGCGGGTTACACCTCCCAGCCCCCAGTACTCGCGTTGCCACGGCAGCCTCATCAGATCTCGACGCCAGTTAGGCGAGCCGATGCTGTGGTCGTCCTCTGGGGCGTTGCCACCCGTCGTCTCGTCGCTTTGCCCGTCGTCAGCCATCACGCCCTCGTTCCGGTCGATCTAGCTATCTCCAACACACCCAGCCCGGACCCACCTTCAATGTATGGGAAAGCGGTCACTTGACCCACCACGGTTTCAGCTCTGGCCTGTCCCCGCTCACTCTCACGCAGCTGGCAGGGTAGGTTGCATCAGGCTCCCGCTGGACAGAATTGGCGAGGAGGACCAAATGCTGGCGAAGCACAGGGCCTGCCTCCATGCGCTCTTCGCGTTCGCCGAGACACTGGAAGTCATGGAGTCGTCTCCCTTCACGCCCATCGCCTTCCCGCCACCGTCGGCAGGAGTCTCGGCCATGCCCATGTCGGCCCGGGTGGTCCGGCAGTTTGTCTCGCGAGAGACGGACAGGCGGGTCAACCTCCTGAAGCCGGCCATGGGACTCTATGTCAGGGGGTCAGGGGTTCACCGGGCCCAGGTACTTGTCAAGCCAGGCCAGGGTCTCCCTGATGAACTCGGCTCGCGGTGGGATGTGATCGGTCTCGAAGAGAACGAGGCGTTTGTCCTCCTCCTGGGTCCCCAGGGACTCCAGCATGGGCTGGGAGCATAGCTCAGGCGGGCAGAATACGTCGTATCGGCCATTCAACATCAGCGTCGGCTTCAGGACCCGGGTCACGTAGGTGAGGTCGGAGGCCTCGGGCCGTCCGAAACCACCCACACCCCCCCCTAACAGGACGCTGGCGCCGAATCGGTCCTCGACGGCCGGAATGATGGTTCCCAGGTACGCTCCCCAGCTCATCCCGTAATATGCCAGCCTCTCACTGTCGATGTCGGGGCGGGTCTCGAGGTAGTCGATGCTCCGCCTGAGATCCTTCACCACCTGGATCAGGTACTCCGTGTAGGCGTACGTATCGCCCACGTTCTCTGGCTGAGACAGGACGCTCAGCTCCGGACTCCCTCGCTCGAAGGTCCCCTTGTACACGGGATACAGGACGGCTCGGCCGTTCCGCACCAGGTAGGAGACAAACATCGTGAACTCGTAGTAACTCTCCAGACCCTCGCTGGAGGGCATCCACGTAGACGCCTCGCCAGGGAAATAAATGACCGTTTGGAAGGGCGGGCGGGCGTTTGAAGGGAGAAAGAGGTGAGCCAGGACCCGCTCACCCCCGTAGGCCGCATCGAAGGAGACCGTCTCGTGGACCCATCCTCCGGGGCTCTCCTCTCGGGACTCTACCTCGGCATTCAGCTGCGTGCGGTCATACGAGAACTGCTCTTTGTAGACCTGGAAGATGGCGTCGGAAACCGGAGGTCCGGGGCGGACTTCGATCGAGATCGGGGGTTCTCGGAACCCAAACGCTGCCTGGGGAACGGCTTCGGGATCGGTATAGAGGGCCAGCCGGAACCCGTTCCTTGGAGAACGGTCCATGGGGGGGGCCTGCCTCTCATACTCAAAGTCGTAGGTGTTGTCCTCCCAGGCCCCTCCTCTGATAGTCCTGCCCTGTGACGTTTCGTTCCAGCACCACTCCCTTACGTTCCCCGGCATGTCGTAGGCCCCGTAGGCCGTGATCCCCGGAAGGCTCCCAACCGGCGCGGGACCTCGGCCGCCGAAGTTGGTCACCGGTGCGAAGATGCCGAAGCCTCCCAGCTGGGGCCATTGGATCATGGGGGTGAAGGCGCCCCGCGCCACATTCCAGTGTACTGCAGTAGGCAGGCTCGCCCCCGCCCACTCGGCGTACGCCGCCGCTTCGTACCAGCTCACCCCTGAGACCGGATAATCGTCCTGCCCCCGGGGAAGATCCTGTCCCAACCAGGTGGAGGGGCCGGGGCGGCCCGAGGGGTCTACGAACTCCCTCATGGCCTCCTCCCAGCTCAGCTCCCGCCCGTCCCTTGTGACAGGGTGTTTCCAGTATTCCGGGCTCCGATATCCGCCAGCGTCCACAAAGGCCTTGTATTCCCGGTTCGTGACCTCGTACCGGCCGATGAAGAAGTCCCCCAGAGGTCCCACCTCGGTTTCGGTGTCCGGAACCCGAACCATCCCGGGCGGAAGGCTCCCGTTCTCGTCCAGGACTCGGAAGAAATCGCTTCCCGCAATGAGGTCGTCTTCCCCTCCCAGGTCCCAGGTGGACGCTGCAGCCTCGACAACTTCGTATCCCACTTTTTCCAGCTTCCATCGAAAGATCCCGATGGGCACCCGGACCCCCTCTAGGGGTGTCACCCCCAGGAATGACCACTCGGCGTCGGGAGTCTCGTACTCCTTCATGTAGACGGCCACGCCGGGAGGCTCAGTGAGGACGTCGATCTCCCTGGAGCACTGCTGAAAGAGGGTCGCCAGCTCCGGGTCGTCCCCCAGGACTGCCTCGGCCTGTTCCGCCAGGCGGTAGGGTGGGACCAGGTTTCGCCACGCATCGTTCGCCTGGATGAGCCTCCGGATCTCGGGAAGAGCCTGCTCTCGGGCCCAGCGGATCTCCGCCCGTCGTTGGGCAAGCCAGACGCCCAGGGCGATCAGACCAACAGCGACCAGGGCCGAGGGAATGGCGACTGCGCGGCGACGGAGGTGGCGGATCAGGGAGCGAACATTGAACACCCCCGCCTCCTCGGCTCTGCGCGCCTCCTCGTAGTCCCGGAGGTCCGCCAGCATCTCTCCGGTCGATGCGTATCGGTCCGCCGGGTTCTTCTTAAGGGTCCGGGACACCATGCGCCGAAGCTCCGCCGGCACCGGCGGCTCTCTTCCCTTCAGGGGCTTCGGGGCCTCAAGGAGGATCTGGTGCATGACGACGACCTCCCGGCTTCCCGTGAACGGCAGCTCGCCGGTGAGCATCTCGTACAACACCACCCCCACGGACCAGAGGTCCGTTCGGTGGTCCACCTCCTCGCCTCCCGCCTGTTCCGGGGACATATAGGCCGCCGTCCCCAGCGTTGTCTGGGTCCTGGTCAGGGCCGGTCCACCTTTGACCTTGGCCAGCCCGAAGTCCATGATCTTTGCCTGGCCCCGGGCGGTGACCATAATGTTGCTGCTCTTGATGTCCCGATGGACGATGCCTTTCCCGTGGGCCTCCTCCAGGCCGGCGGCAACCTGGCTCGTAATGGACAGCACCTCCTCCACACCCAGAGGCCCGGTTCGGACCTTGTCTCTGAGTGTCTCCCCCTCCACGTACTCCATGGCGATGAAGGGGCGGCCCTCCACCTCACCGACCTCGTGGATGACACAGATGTTGGGGTGGGAAAGGGCGGCGGCTGCACGGGCTTCCACCAGGAAGCGGTCTCGGGACTCGGGGTCCTCGGCGAGAGCCGATGGAAGGAACTTCAGGGCCACCTTTCGATGAAGAGAGGTGTCGTCGGCCAGGAACACCTCTCCCATACCCCCCTGGCCGATCTTCTCGATAACGTGATAGTGCCCAAAGGTACTGCCGATCATGGAAGATCCCCCGTCCAGTGGGACGGGGTCAATCTACCGGGTCGAGATGGGGTATGCACCTGGTGGACCCTTCGAGGGCGGTGGCGTACGGTCATCCCCCACCCCCACTCACCTCGAACCCCAGGAAGATGGCGCGTCCCGCAGCAGGGGCACCGGCAATCTCTGGGTATCTGGTGTCTGTGAGGTTGGTGGTGTCCAGGTGGACTCGGGTCGGGCCCAACCGCATTCGGGTTCTCACGTCGAGCCGGTGGAAGGGGGCTTCACCGTCCCTCATCGCCCGGCGGGCGTTCAGGCCCAGGTCCGCCACACCGGCCAGGGACCGTTGGGCTCAGTGCCGGGGGCGGGACTCGAACCGAGGCGCTTCGCGCCGAGATCAGCGAGCGGCGCGAGCTGCACCCGCACGGGCGGATCCCACCGCGAGGGGTCCTCAGCGGGAGGGTGGATCGACTCACGCCCTTAGCTCAGAAATCACGAGGCATCGGCCTGCTCGCTTAGCGGAGGCCACCGAGAATCCGAGCCATCCCTGACGAGGCACTGAATCGAAGGTGCACGATCTGTTCAAGTTCGGTGCATGGGCCATGGAATCTGATCCAACGACGGGCCTTTGCTTGACCGTGTTCGTTGGACCCGCAACCCGCCCCGGAGTATCTTGCAGAAGCTGAACACCCCCGCGTCCTAAAGCCGCCAGCGTGATCCCGCCGCTCGCTTCCGGCCGCGTTGGGAGTCGCCCCCCCATGGACGCTCGGATTCGAACGGCTTCCAAGGCCCTAGCCGGTCGCCGCGCCATCGAGCGGGAGATCGGCGGCGGCGGTATGGCCACGTTCCACCTGGCCGAGGACCCCCCGGTATCACCGCACGGCCGCGATCAATGTCCTCAGGCCCGAGCCCGCTGCCGTCTCCGGAGCCGACCTATCTCTTCCACAGTGCGGAGGTAGGCAAGAATGTCAAATCCATGCCCGAAGCCCGGAAAGTATCTCCCGCTGTACCACCGTTTTGAGGCGGAGCAGTACGGCTTCACGAGGGTGCGCGAGAAAAGTGAAATGGTGTGGGGAAAGGAACATATGATCGGTTCTCTGAGACGGCTTGGGCGAGAGTGGGGCCGTCTCCGGTTCTCCCTCACCTTCGGTCGGGTCCCGGCGTGGCTCTCGCCGCTAGAGCAGCCAGAGGGGGGGCCCAGGCCCGACCCTTACCAGGAGGTGATGCAACAGCCAGGCGAGCGCCATAAGGATTCCCCGATCAAGATGTCCGGCTCGCTCGACGCTCCGGTTTTGCCAACTCGCTTCAGACCGATCCCGATCGGAGACATCAGCTACCAGAGTGGCTCTCTACCGCGTGGCACCTGCCGCGAAAGGTACGTGGATGGTCACTCGTCGCACAGATGCGGGATCGATGTGGACATCTACTACTTCGCGAAGCTCGGCCATCCGGACAGCAAGGTCAATTGCATCGATCCTGCACCGAACTACGACGTGGCTGTCAGCGAGCTTCTGGCATGGCTCATCTTGAAGACAGGTGGACACGACATCACATGGGTCTTCATCGGCCGAAACCGATCACTCGAAACCTGGATGCGCAAGTGGAAAGGGAAGCTCGCACTAAAGGCGAACATGACTGTGGACGAGGGGGGTCCGGGAAAACACCTTCACCATAACCATTTCCACATCCGGCTTGTGTCGAAGGATCCAGAGCCTTGTTAGTGCGTCCAGGCTGCTGTGCATCGGCTCTTCGTTCGCTGGACAAACCGAGAGGACGCGACAAGGCGATCGAGCACTGGGGCGTCTTTCTCAACGACTTCACCGATCCTGCCGTATATCACAATTGCCAGGAGTCGATAAATGAACATTGAATTCCACTTGATAGACATCCGTTCACCGAGGGGTTTTGAGGTTGTGGTCCCCCACAATCGTTGGAGGCAGGTTCTGCCGGAACACAACATGTCTGTTGTTGTCGATAACCTCATAGCGGCTTGTGGAAGAAATCGTCTGGATGTGCTTCGCATCGAGGCCCACGGTGTTGTCTCAGGAGAGATGAGTGCAATCGTTGACACAATTCAGCTCGGTTCCGACATGAATTCTTCCACCGTGCTTCAATTTCAACGGATTCGTTCACTGTGGTCCTGCCCTTATCAAGCGCCAATGCTCGGTACTTATTATCCTGGTGTTCGTCGAAGGATTGAAATGCACTGCTGTGAGCTAGTCCCTGGATGTAATTCGACACTTCAAGCGTTGGCAAACGCGGCGCGCGCGCCCGTCTTTGCAACATCCGCTTCGGGAGATGTCAATGCGAGTGCCGGAGGGGATCCGTATGCATTGGCTGAACCAGTTTATCGATTCAATCCTCCGTGGCCAGGACCCTTACAGCCGTCGGGTGACTTGCCTCCGCACTTGCGTTAAGACTGAGTTTCTTCTCATCCGTTGTTCGGGCACATTCTTGGCGTCACGCGTAAAGGCCGTGCAGATACATGACGAACGAGGCCTTGACACATGGGATGATTACCTAGAGGCCTGTAAAGCGAACGAAGCGACTTCCGCTAATATCGTGGCCACCTCGATAAGTGGATTTGAGGCCCCCGTGGCGAACCCGACTGAGGCGCGCAGCGGGGAGTGGAGTAGTCCCAAGCCTTGCTGGAGCGCGAGCGGGCGTTAGAAGGCGATTCTGAGCACGGGCCTGGATTTCGACCTCCACGGACGCTCAAGGCCTTTGAGTCAGCGATGGACGCCTCCGGGCCAAAAGCTGGGGCAAGGGTCTCCACCGCCTCCCTCGGAAATCACGCCATATCGGCACGCTTGGCTCGCGGAGGCCCCCGAGAATCTGACCCATTCCTGAAGATCTCCCGATTCGAACGTCCACAATCTGTTCAGGTTGGGATTGTTTGCGTTCGGACCTCACCCGACGACAGCCGTCTGTTTGACCGTGTTCGTTGGCCCGCCAACCCGCCCCGGCGTATCTTCCAGAAACTGGTCACCCCCGCGTCCTGAAGCCGGGAACCTGACCCCGCCGCTCGCTCCCGGCCACATTGGGAGTCTCAGCCATGGACGCTCCGCTCGAGCGCCTCACTCAGGCCCTCGCTGACCGATACACCGTCGAGCACGAGATCGGCCGCGGCGGCATGGCCACGGTCTACCTGGCCCAGGACCTGAAGCATGATCGCCAGGTGGCCGTCAAGGTCCTCCGCCCCGAGCTGGCCGCCGGCCTGGGGGCCGGTTTCGCGGGCCCTGGCCACGGATCCAGGGCAGCGGTTCGAAACGGCCAGTCAGTTTGCCGAGGCACTGACGACGGGGACCGTGGTGCCTCCAGTGCGGGCGCCGGGGAGGCGTCGTCGGTTAGGCGTGGTTGCTGTGGCGGCTGCAGTAGTGGTGCTGATGGGCTGGGGAATCAGCCAGATGACAGGCGGCCCGCGGATGGAACGGCTGGCCGTTTTGCCCCTGGACAACCTCACAAATGACCCCGAGCAGGAGTTCCTGGCGGGTGGGGTCCACGAAGTCCTGATCTCGGAGCTGGGGCAGTTGGGTATCGGGACGATCTCGCGGGCC
>JBDHKE010000201.1:0-4228 GCA_039586555.1 Gemmatimonadota bacterium
CGCCGTGGGCGAGAGGTCGCAACCCTACTACGGCTCGCTCGCCAATTCAAGCCGGACGGACCCCGCAAACCCCGGGGGCCAGCCTCCACGCCCGCCAGCTTGAGATCCGGCTTGGGCTGGAATAGATTGCAGAAGAATCCCTATCCAGCCCGAACAGGGTCGAGTTTCGCAGGGCGAGCAAGGGGTCTTCGGGCAGGCGCTCCGTTGCCTTGGCACTGCTCCTCCTTCTTCTCGCGGCACCGATCACAACGGGCAGCCAAGAGGGAATTATCCTCATCCGGGGCGGAAGAATCATCGACCGGGGGAAGCGAGTCGCTCCCAGGTGACCATCTTTGCCCGGGGAGACTGGATCGGGCGGGTCCAGCTTCACGGCTTTCTGTGCTCATTATCCAACCTCATCCAACCTGGATCCGGGAACACCTCGGCGCGGCGTGCGGCGAGAGCCTTGGCCCTGGAACTCCCCCCTCTCGATGCCGATGTGTCCTATTCCTTTTCCTTATGTCTCCCTTCCGACGGGTCGTTGGTGGACCCGGAGTCCGGGATGGCGGCTCGATCACGACAGCAGGCAGGAGGACCATGCCATGAACGCGAAGAAGACGACTCCGAGGATGGGCTTGGCGGGGATTGCGGCGGGGCTATTGCTGGTGGCTCTCTCGGGGTGCTACGAGCAGCCCGGCGCCGAGCCGGGGGTGCGGGAAGCGGCCGACTATCCGAGCGTGGATGAGAGGTTTCTCACGCACCTCGAGTGGCGTTTGATCGGGCCGTTCCGGGGAGGCCGGGCCCCCGCGGTGGCGGGCGACCCCGACAATCGTCTCGTTTTCTACTTCGGCTCAGGCCACGGGGGAGTGTGGAAGACGGTGGACGCGGGGCTCACGTGGCGAAACGTGTCCGACGGCTTCTTCAACGTCGCCCCGGTGGGGGCCATGGCCGTGTCCCTCTCGGACCCGCGGGTCATCTACGTCGGAACGGGCGAGGGGATCCCGCGTCAGCACATCGCGGGTGGGGACGGCGTGTACAAGTCGACCGATGGCGGAGAGACGTGGGTGAACGTGGGACTCCGGGATACCCGGCACATCGCGGACCTCGTCATCCACCCGACGAATCCGAACATCGTATACGTGGCGGCCAAGGGCGTCATGTTCGCGCCCAGCACCGAGCGGGGCGTGTACCGCAGCAGGGACGGCGGGGAGACCTGGGATCGGATCCTGTACGAGAACGACCTGGCGGGCGCGGTCGATCTCTCGATGGATCCGACGAATCCCAACGTGCTCTACGCTTCCCTCAACTACCATGTGCGCTATCCCTGGGACGAGGTCAGCGGCGGACCGGGGACCGGGCTGTACAAGACCACCGACGGCGGCGACACGTGGACCGACCTGACCGGCAATCCGGGTATGCCGGAGGGGCCGATCGGGAAGATCGGCGTGTCGGTCTCGCCGCCCCGGCCGAGCCGCGTCTATGCGATGATCGAGGCGCCGGCCGGCGGGGTCTACCGCTCGGACGACGGCGGCGCCAGCTGGCGACAGGTCTCGGACAACCGCAGCCGACGACTGTTCCCCGCGTCCTACAACCACATCCACGCCGACACGCAGGATCCGGACGTCGTGTACGTGCTGCACCAGGCGTTCTGGAAGTCGACCGACGGTGGCGAGACGTTCCGGACGCTGCCGATGCACCATGGCGACCATCACGCGCTGTGGATCGACCCCAACGACTCACGACGCATCATCGACGGCAACGACGGTGGGGCGTCGGTGACGTTGAACGGTGGCCTCACGTGGTCGGAGCTGGACAACCAGCCCACGGCGGACCTCTTCAGCCTCGCGGTGGACGACCGGGAGCCGTACTGGGTCTACTTCACGCAGAACGACAACTCGCACCTCGCGATTCCCAGCGAGACCAACGACAGGAGCATCACCTGGCAGCATTACGTGGACGTCCCCCAGGGAGAGGGCGGGCAGACGGCGGTCACGCCCGACGGCAACGTGGTGTACGCCGGGGACCGGACCAGCCTGGTTCGCTTCGACCGCCGCACCGGACAGGGCAAGGACATCAGCGTCTGGCCCGAGGACGAGTTCGGAGAGGCGATCGTCGACGTCCGCTATCGCTTCTACTACTCCTTCCCGATCTTCCTCTCGCCCCACGATCCGGGCGTGCTGTACACGGCTGCCCAGTATCTCTTCCGGACGACCGATGAAGGCCGCTCCTGGCAACAGATCAGTCCCGACCTCACCCGCAACCGCCAGGACGTGATGGGCAAGATTCCGGGAGGCCCGATCACGTCGCTGGCGTCCTCCCTCTACTACGTCAGCCTCATCCGCAGCATTGAGGAGTCCCCGATCAGGGAAGGTGAGCTGTGGATCGGCACGGACGACAGCGTCGTCCAACTGTCGAGAGACGGAGGAGAGTCCTGGGAGGACGTCTCGCCGCCGGATCTTCCGGAATGGACGACGATCACCGCTATCGACGCATCGCACCATTACCCCGGGACGGCCTACCTGGCGGGCGAGCGGCACAGAATGGGGGACCGGGCCCCGTATCTCCTCAAGACGACGGACTATGGCCGCACCTGGGAGCCGATCACCGACGGGATCGGAGAGCACGACTTCGCGTACGTGATCCGCGAGGATCCCGTGCGGCCGGGATTGCTGTACGCGGGGACGGAGAGGGGCGCGCACGTGTCCTTCGACGACGGGGCATCCTGGCAGCCCCTCCAGGCCAACCTGCCGGTCGTCTCCGTGAACTACATGGTGGTCAAGGACGACGATCTGGTCGTGGCGACCCACGGGCGTGGCCTGTGGATCCTGGACAACGTCACGGCCCTGCGTCAGATCACGCCGGAAGTGACGTCGGCCCCGGTGCACCTGTTCGAGGTGATGCCGGCCACGCGCAACCTGGCTGCCTCGATGGGGCGCGGCAGGGCGGTCTCGGGAGCCGGGCAGAACCCGCCCCGTGGAGTCATGATCGAGTACTACCTGGGAGAGGAGCCGGCCGGGGAGGTGACGCTGGCGATCACCGACGCCGCCGGTGAGGTGATCAGGGAGTTCTCCAGCCAGGACGAGGACTCGCAGGTACCGGCGCAGGCGGGCATGAACCGATTCCACTGGGACATGAGCTATCCGGATCCTCCCGCGGCGCCTCGCGACGTGCCGTTGACGGGGTTCGAGGCCTCGAGCCCGGGCGCGCCGGTGGCAACACCGGGGAGCTACGCCGTGCGCCTCACGGTGAACGGACAGAGCTACGAGCGCTCGTTCGAGATCCGAAAGGACCCGCGAGTCCCGGCAAGTCTGGCGGATCTCCAGGCGCAGTTCGATCTCATGATGGACATCCGTGACCGCGCCTCGGACGTGGTGGACGCCCTGAACAGGATCCACGAGGCCCAGGACCAGCTCGAGGAGCGAGCGGGGGCTGTGACCGGTGAGGAGCGGGAGAGCGTCCAGGCCACCAGCGAGGAGCTGTGGGCGATCGAAGGCGAGCTGCAGCGGCTCACGGGCTCCCACTCCATGGAGCTGGGACCGAAGGGGCTCTACAACCGGCTCGGGAGGCTCTCGCGGATGGTGCTGAGCGCGGATGCGAGGCCGACGGAGGCCGAGTACGCGGTGTTCGAGGACCTGTCCCGGCGTATCGACGAGCAGCTGCGGCGCCTGGACGAGGTGATCGAGGAGGTGCCATGAACATCGGCTTCGACGGTCGCACGGTCCTGGTCACCGGAGCCGGCCACGGACTCGGTTGGGACATGGCCCGGGCCTTCGCGGAGCGGGGAGGCCGGGTGTGGGCGTCTCAACGGGCCCCGGTCGATACGAGTGGGGGAGCGGCCGAAGCGAGCTTGACCGTGCGGTCGGTGGACGTCACGGATCCGAAGGCGGTGCGGGAGTGGGTTTCAGAGGCGGAGGAGGAGACCGGTGTGCCGGTCTACGCCCTCGTCAACAATGCGGGCGGCGTGAGGGGTCAGGTGCATCGACCGGTGGAGGAGGTCACGGACGAGGATTGGCATGCTGTCGTCGACGTGAACCTGACCGGGGCCTTCCATTGTTCCCGGGCGGTGGTGCCAGGGATGAAGAAGGCAGGGGAAGGTCGGATCATAAACATCTCCAGCGGTGCTGGAGTCCGAGCGAGCCGCACCGGGATCCAGGCGTACTGCTCGGCCAACCATGGGCAGGTGGGCCTCACCCGCCAGCTCGCGCACGAGCTGGGACGCTTCGGGATCACCGTGAACAACGTGGCGCCG
>JBDHKE010000202.1:0-2564 GCA_039586555.1 Gemmatimonadota bacterium
CGCAGGGTGGTGAACTTCGAGTCCTGACCTCCGATCTCGATGATGGTGTCCACGCCAGGATGGAGCTCGAGGGCGGCTCGGGCGTGGGCGGTGATCTCGTCCAGAATAAGGTCCGCACCGATGATCTTGCCGATGAACTTGCGGCCCGCACCCGTCGTCGCGACGCCCACGAAGCGGAGATCCAGGTTCTTTCGCCTGATCCAATCGCTGATGGCTTCGAGGATGAGGCGTACCGCCACGAGCGGCGTCCCTGCCGTGGCCGTGTAGAAGCCGGCCACGACGTCGCCCTCGCTATCCGTCACCACTGCTTTGGTGCTCGTCGATCCAATATCGATCCCCAGGTAGACCCGGTGTCTGCGGCTCCGTGCAAGCTCCCGGTAGAGACCGACCTCCAGGCGGTGGGAGTGCTGCACCACGCGGCCGCGAAAGAAGAACGCTTCAAGACTCCCGAAATCCGGGTAATCGGAGAGCCGGAGCTTCAGCGGCTCGTGCTCGTAGGTCCTCTTGGTCAATGAGCGATCGAAGACGTCGGCAATCGCGCGGGGGTTAGGGAAGCGGTGGAGTCGCGGCTCGTCGAGGAGCTTCAGCGCCGCTCCCGCGGCGCCGTGGGGAAGCTCCCCGTCCACCACCATCCCCACCTTCAGCAGGTCGCGAAGGTGGCGGACGACGGCTCGGTTCTTGGCAACACCACCCACGACGAGAAGGGGCTCGTGGATGGCCTCTCCCGTGAACAGCGTGTCCACGATGTTTCTCGCCAGGCCGCGGCAGAGCCCGTCGCAGATCGACTCGAGACCGTGGCCTTCCTGTTGAGCATGCACCAGGTCAGTCTTGGCGAAGACCGCACATCGGGACGCGATCCTGGGTGGTGGTCCCTCGTTGGCGAGGGCGAGTGCGGTCAGGGCCTCGACGCTCTCCAGGTTGAGCCGCCGGGCCTGCTGATCGAGGAAGCTCCCTGTTCCGGCGGCACACAGTGGGTTGGCCCTGAAGCTCAGGTAACTGCCGCGGCCGTCGAAGCGAACCAGACCGAACCGCTCCCCTCCCACAACGAGGATAGAGCGGGCCTCCGGATGGAAGCGTCGCCCCGCCGTGATGAGGCAGATCTGGTTGTCGTAGCGGTGATCGACCCGAACGAAGGATGGCGTGGAGGTCGTCGATCCCAGAGCACCGATCCGAGCGAGGTCGAGCCTCTCCAGAATCGCGCCTACGGTTGCTTCGATCTCTCCATGGTGGAGCTCGTAAAAGGTACGGAGCAGCTCACCCTTGGCGTCGAGCTCCACCGCCGAGACGGAGACCGCTCCGACGTCCAGACCGAGAATGTGAGCTCCCGTGTGACCCTTGGGCATGATGCCACTCCCGTTCGGGAGAGAGCCTTCTGGTGTACCGTCGCCGGAATCCCGCGACGGCACACTTGTCTATTATGCAACACCCGAGGTCTTCCCACATCCGCCACCGCGCGCTGCTCTCTCCACGATCACGGGCTGAGGCTGCCTCATCACTCGCTCCGCAGCGCCCTCACCGGGTCCACCTCGCTCGCTCGCCGCGCGGGAACGTAGGCAGCCGCCAGCGCCACAGCCGACAGGAGCAAGGGGATCGCAGCGAAGGTAGCCAGGTCCGTCGCGCCGATCCCGTAGAGGAACCGGGCAATGGACCAGGTGACCGCTGCCGAGAGCAGGATGCCAAGCGCACCGCCGATCACGACGAGCCGCATGCCGCCGGCGACGGCCATGCGAACCACGTCCCTTGCCGAAGCCCCCAGGGACATGCGAATCCCCAGCTCTCGCGTTCTCTTGGAGACTGCGTAGCTCACCACGCCGTAGATCCCGATGGCCGCCAGTGTGAGCGCCAGTCCCCCGAAGACGGAGAGCAGGAGCGCGGCCATACGAGGGGGAAAGAGCATGAGGGCCAGGTGTTCGTTCATGGTCTTGGCATCCATGACGATCATGTCCGGGTCCAGTTCCCGCAGAACCTGCCGTCCCGCCGCCAGAAGCTGCGCACCGGTTCCCCTCCCACGCACGACCACCTGAAGGGGAAGGAAGTTCGACTGCCCGTTGAGCTGGTACACCACGGGGCGGGGAGCCTCCCCCAGCGTTCGCACCTTGGTGGTTCGAGCGATCCCGACGATGCGGAGGGGGTCTCCCCTGCGGCTCTCGAGGGTGCGGCCCACCATTTCCTGCCCGGGATAGTAGCGGGAGACGAACGCCTCGTTGACGATCACCACGTCCTCCCCGTCGATGTCGCTCGTCTGGAAGCCACGTCCCCGGACGATGGGAATCCCCATCCCTACGAAGTAGCCCGGCGTCACGTTGGCCTTGTCGATGTCGTGGTCTCCGTCCGGTGAGTCCGACGGCACGCCAGGGAGGATGTAGCTTCCCGTCTGTACTCCCGCACCGAGGGGGAGCACGTCGGCCTGGGCCACGGCGTCGATGGCGGGGTGGGCGAGGAGCCGCTCCTCGAACGTCTCGGTGAAGGCCCGCCGCTTCTCCTCGGTGTCATATCCCGACATCTCGGGCATGGGCCAGATCAGGGCGGCCGGACCGGTGTCGAATCCCGGATCGATCCGCTGC
>JBDHKE010000202.1:2581-6791 GCA_039586555.1 Gemmatimonadota bacterium
AGCACGAAGGAAAGCGACACCTGCACCACGACGAGTCCGTTGCGCAGGTTGAGGCGACGGGGCCTCCCGCCTCCTGTCCCCTCGTTCTTCAGCGTCGGCGCGACGTCCGGGTTGGTGGCCTGGAGCGCGGGTACCAGCCCGAACGCGAGGCCGGCAAGCACTGATACGCCCGCCGTGAACCAGAGCACCGTGCGGTCCAGAGAGATGTCGAAGCTCACGGGAATGGGCAGCGGCGGTTGGAAGCCCATGAGGAGGTCCAGCGTCCAGTTGGCAAGCAGGAATCCGGCCGCTCCTCCGAGCAGCGCGAGAAGAGTGGTCTCCACGAGGAGCTGGCGGACCAGCGCCCCCCTTCCCGCCCCCAGGGCCAGGCGAACGGCAATCTCCTTGCGCCGGTCCTCGGCCCGGGCAAGCAGGAAGCTGGCGAGGTTCGCGCAAGCGATCAGGAGCACGAGACCCACCACCGTGAGGAGGAGCCCGGCCACGGGGACCAGGGCCCGGTCCACCAGCGGGTGGAGCGCCACGTCGCCGGACGGGAGCAACGACATCGTCCGGTTCTCGTTCGTCTCGGGGTAGCGCTCGGCGAGGCCCGCGGAGAACGCCTTCAGCGCCTCGTCCGCCTGCTGGGCGCTGATGCCAGGCTCGAGCCGGGCCTTCAAGAGCATGCTGCGGCTGCCTCGCCTTCCCAGCTGGTCCGAGCCGGTCAGTCCCCCCATGAGCTCGTTGGTCATCATCAGTGGCACGTACATGGACGTGACCATGACCGGCATCGTGCCGATGAAGGCCTCGGGCGCCACCCCCACCACCGTGTACGGGCGCCCGTCGAGGCGGATCTCCTGACCGACGATGTCGGGGGCTCCTCCGAACCTCCGGGTCCAGGTCCGGTACCCCAGAATCACCACTGGACGTGTTCCCGGTGTCACGTCCTCTTCGGGCAGAAACGAGCGTCCCAGGGCCATGGGCACGCCCAGAACCTGGAAGTAGTCCCAGGAAACGAGCTCGCCGAACACCACCTCGGGATCGTCCCCTCGGTCCATGCGCGTGATGAACGTGCGGGAGCCGATGACGGCGCTGAACGCGTCGTTGTTCTGCCGGAGGTCCGCGTAGTCCGCATACGAGGAAGTCGAGTAGGGATACCCGTCCGACTCCGACGTGTAGACCTCGACCAGTTCCTCCGGCGCACGCACGGGGAGGTCCCGCAGCAGGACGGCGTTTACCAGGCTGAACATCGCCGTGTTGGCCCCGATCCCCAGGGCCAGGGACAGGACCGCGACCAGCGTGAAGCCAGGGCTGCGCACCAGGCGGCGGACGGCGTACTTCAGGTCTTCGGGACGCATGGGCATCCTGCTCCACAGGTCGAGTTGCTGGGTCCCCACCTGGCGCGGGCGGTTGCGCTCCCAGGTGGGCCGCGTGGATCGAAGTCGCCGGGAGAGGCGTCGAAGGGTGCCTGCCCGCAGCGTGAGCGCCTGAACCCAGAACCAGAGGCCGGCGCCCACGCGACCCCATGCGGGGACCGCGCGGGACCGGTATTCCTCTTCGAGGTCGCCGGCCACGGCTTCAGCCAGCTCCTCGGGGAGACGCGCTCGGACGAGGAGGACAGCCAGCCGAGGGGGGGAGGGCACCCAGTCAGCGTGCACGGGCCTCGCCCTCCACGGCGACGCCCTCCCACATGCGCTCGCGGACCTCGCGCACGGCCTCGAGGACTCCGACGCCCTCGGGCAGGACCTCGAAGTGCCGCTTGGCCTTCCCTCCGCGCTCCCCCGAGGGCTCGCCCTTCCACGACCGCACGTAGCCCTTCTCCTCCAGGCGCATGAGGGTCACGTACACCGTGCTGATGGAGACCGAGCGGCCCGCTCGACCGCGCAGCTCCTCTCGGATGCCGGCGCCGTAGGCATCGGGGCCCAGGCGAAGGAGGGCGAGGAGGACAAGCTCTTCCAGGTCCCCGAGCTGGGGTCGCGGGGCCATGAGACACTCCGTTACGGGGGTTTTATTGACAAAATCAAAAATCCCTACGGAACGGACACTCGTCAGGTTTCAGAGCGTTCCCACGTCCCGGTCAGCGGCTTCCGGGGTCCGAGGGCGGCACCAGCGCCGCCAGATCCCGACCCAGCTCTCCGCTCGCCATGTAGGAAAGCAGCGCCGAGACGGTGCGGGCCTGGTTCACCGAGGGGACGGACAGGGTGAACACCGCCTCTCCCTCGGGATTCTCCCCTTCGGGGACCCGCACCGCCGTCAGGCTCACCACCTCGCCCGCCTGAAGTCTCGCGAGCGCGGCGCCCGCCGCCGCGAATACCGCCCGGAAAGGCCCCCCTTCCGATGCCGGCGTGCTCCAGATGAGCTCGTTGGCCGGCTCGGAAAGCTCACCGAAGTGGAGAAGGTAGTGCGTCTCCCCACCCAGGGGCTCGGTGACCTCCAGCTGGATTCCCAGGGCCGGAGCCATGACGAAGTCGGGATGCTCGAAGCTGATGCCCAGGGAGTCCAGGTTGGCGTCAAACTCGGACGCCTGTTCCTCGGTGAGCCCGGAGCGGTCGCGGATCATGGGCTCCACGCTCACCACCAGGATGACGTTGGCGCGGCGCGCCCGCGCGCTCGTCCGGGCCCCGCCGATCCCTCCCGCGGGGTTGACCCCAAGAGAGGTGGCATCCGCCCAGGGGCGGAACTCTTCGATGTACCACAGGTCCTCGGGGGCTTCCACGAAGCGGACCCGACCCCCGGCCTCGGCCGCCCGGGCGTCCTCGCATACCGGGCTCGGTATCGTCTCGCAGGCCTCCAGGACCGCGCTGCGCACGAAGATAGCGTTCTGGCAGGGCCGGGCCGCCGCTTCCACGTCGCCGGCGGCCGCCATCCTCTCCTGTCCGCTCCTCGAGAGGGTCTCCATCTCGTCCCTGAGGCGCTGGCGGATCTGCGCACGGCCCTCTGACCTCCGCTCCTGGATGGCCTCGTCGCCCTCGGCGACATATCGCCGAGCCAGCTCACCGTCGGACGCGAACCACTGGCGGACCTCTTCCTCCACGGGGTCTGACGGGTCCAGAGGCGCCGCTCGGCTGGAGTCCTCCAGGGCAACGGCCTCGTCCAGGTCCCGGAGTCGCTCGGCTCGGCGCGCCAGGGGCTCCAGCTGTGCGTTCAGCTCCGCGAGGCGCGCCAGGGGCTCCACGCAAGCTCGGGACCGCGCCAGTTCGGATGCGGCGAGGTTGGCGGGTGGCGTGTCCTGGCCCAGGGCCGACACCGGGGAGACCAGGGCGAGGACGAGCAGGGCGAAGACTCTCAAGAGACACTCCGGTGGCGATTCAAATAGACGCTGATATGATAGCGCAATCCGCTCGGGGAGGGACCCGGGAGAGCCCGATCACTGGCGCGGCAGTCTCCAAGGCTCGACTGACACCCGAAACAGAGTGCCCTGCTCCTGCCCTGACGCTTCCAGGCATCCGTCCGGTCGCGGTCGTAGGCCGCCCGGGCTATGATCCCCGTGGGCAAAAGCACCACACTCAACCGAGGAAGCGCCGGATCATGTTCCCCCGCGAAATCTACCTGAAGCGTCGGGACACACTCATGTCCCACTTCGACGGTGGCCTCCTGTTGCTGCCTGGTAACGGCGAGAGCCCCATGAACTATGCAGACAACTGCTACCCTTTCCGGCAAGACAGCACCTTTCTCTACTACTTCGGTCTGGATCAGCCGGACCTGGCCGCCGTCATCGACGTGGATGCCGGCACCGCCACCGTCTTCAGCGACGAGCTCACCATCGACCATATCGTGTGGATGGGGGATCTTCCCACCATTGCCGAGCGGGCCGAGCGCGTGGGTGTTACGGAGACCCGGCCCCAGGGGGCCCTGGCCGAGGTGGTACACGCTGCCCGGTCCTCCGGCCGAGAGATCCACTTCCTGCCCCCTTACCGGGGCGACACCACCCTCCTCCTGGCGGACCTGCTCGGCTTCGCTCCCTCGGAAGCCCAGGATCGGACTTCGGTGGATCTCACACGAGCCGTAGTGGACCAGCGGGCATTCAAGGGGGAGGAGGAGATCGCCGAGATCGAACGGGCGGTGGCGACTTCGGTGGCCATGCACGAAGCTGCCATGCGTATGGCACGGCCCAGCGTGACGGAGATGGAGATCGCCGCCGAGGTGGAGCGGATTGCCGTGGCATCCGGAGGCCGGATCGCATTCCCCGTCATTGCCACCGTGAACGGACAGATCCTTCACAACCACTTCCACG
>JBDHKE010000081.1:0-16792 GCA_039586555.1 Gemmatimonadota bacterium
GCTACAGATCGCTCCCTTGGCGCTCTCGAGGTGGCCGGGGAAAACGCACGTCGCGAAGGACTGGTGGCGCCCCTGGACCGGAGGCTCGGGAGCCTGTTCGAGCCGGTGCGGGAGGACGAGCGGTTCGACGTCGTCGTTTCGAATCCACCCTATGTGGCGGAGGGCGAATTCGAGCGTGACCTTGCGCCCGAGCTCGTACGGTGGGAGCCTCGAGAGGCTCTGGTAGCCGGCCCGACCGGTCTGGAGGCGATCGAGGGGATCGTGCGAGGAGCGCCCGGCTTCCTGCTCGAGGGCGGGCTCCTGGCGCTGGAGATCGGTGAGACGCAAGGCGAGGCGGCCCGAAGGCTTGTTGACGAGACCGGCGGGTTCGCGGGAGTGGAGATCCGCAAGGACCTGGCCGGTCGGGATCGCGTCCTGATGGCCGAGAGACGGGGTCCGTGACCCAGGCGGAAACAAGAAGGGAGAAAGGAAGTGCGGACCGATGTCACAGCTCCTTGAGTTGGCGCGGGATCTGGGCCAGGCCCTTGGTCGGACCGAGGAACACCAGGCGCTCCGACGGGCGCTGAAGCTGGCCGATGAGGAGCGGGAGTTGGTGGAGACCCGGAACCGCCTCGACGAGCTGACGAGGCTCATCGAGGGGGCCATCCGGAGCCAGAAGGAGCCCGAATCCAGCGTCACCGAAGAATACGAACAACTCTTCGCACGTCTGCAGGCCCATCCGGCATATCAGCGCCTCGTTGCCGCGCAAGCCAACTTCGAGAAGGTCATGGCCCGGGTAAACCGGACCATTGAAGAGGGCCTGGAAGAGGCGGCGGGGAGCCGGATCATCATTCCCTCGTGATCCCATCAAGAGCATGGAGAAGAGGGAGCGGAGTCTGAAGATCCTGCGATACCCGGTGTATCGCATCATCGAGCCGGGGACGCGGTGGCTGGTCCGGCATGGGGTTCATCCGAATCTCATCACGACGCTGGGGTTCGTGACCACGCTCGCGTCTGGATTCCTCTTTCATCTGGACCACGTGCGATGGGCCGGGTTCTGCATTCTTCTTGGCGGCCTGTTCGACATCTTCGACGGGCGGGTGGCCCGGGTGAGTGGTCTTGCCTCCAAATTCGGTTCTTTCTATGACTCCACGCTCGATCGGATCAGCGAGATCGTTGTCTACATCGGTCTTCTCTCACTCTACAACGACTTCCGCCGGGAGCTCGCCGACGTGGGCATGATCTACCTGATCATGCTGGCCATGGGGGGGTCTATGATGGTGAGCTACACTCGCGCGCGAGCCGAAGCGCTGGGATTGGACTGCAGCGTCGGCATGATGCAGCGGGCTGAACGGGTCGTGCTCATCGGCCTGGGATCCCTGGTTTTCGGCCTGGCCTGGAACGGTCTCATGCTGAAGATCGTGATCGTGATCCTGGCCGTCATGACCAATGCTACCGCGATTCAGAGAATTCTCTGGGTGCAACGACACGCGGCAGGCGTTCCGCTGGACGAGGCGGCTCCACATGCAGAAGCGACTCGAGGGGCCGCACCCACGTCGAATCCCCCGGCGTCACGCCGGCGGACCGAGGATTCTCGGATTGGGAGAGAGATGTGAACGAGAGAATGGACATCAAGGCCAGAGATGGACGCCTCGGCGTCCTGCTGCCTGGGCTGGGAGCGGTCGCCACCACGTTCGTTGCGGGAGTGGAAGCCATCCGGCGGGGCCTCGCCGAGCCCATCGGAAGCCTGACTCAGATGAACACCATCCGGCTCGGTAAGCGAACGGAGGGGAGGAGCCCGCTGATCAAGGACTTCATCGAGCTGGCCGAACTCGACCAGCTGGTGTTCGGAGCGTGGGATCCGGTGCCAGACGACGCTTACGAGAGTGCGGTCAAGGCAGGGGTTCTCGAGCGCTCCCACCTGGATCCGATCAAAGACTTCCTCGAGGACATCGAGCCCATGCCAGCGGCGTTCGATCCCTCGTACGTCCGTCGGTTGGAGGGCCCGAACGTGAAGCACGGTACGAACAAACGGGACCTCGCCGAGCAGCTGCGCGAGGATATCCGCGCCTTCGTCCGTGATCGGGGCTGCGCCCGGGCCGTCATGATCTGGTGCGCTTCCACGGAGATCTTCCTGCGCCCGGGGCCACAGCATCAAACCCTCGAAGCCTTCGAACGAGCAATGGAGGAGAACGATCCCGCCATCGCGCCCAGTATGCTCTACGCGTACGCCGCCCTCCAGGAGGGGATCCCCTACGCCAACGGGGCGCCCAACCTGTCGGCTGACATCCCGGCTCTCGAGGAGCTGGCCCGGGACCGGTCCGTGCCCATCGCGGGGAAGGACTTCAAGACGGGCCAGACCCTCATGAAGACGATCCTGGCGCCGGGCCTCAAGGCGAGGATGTTGGGCCTTCACGGTTGGTTCAGCACGAACATCCTGGGCAACCGGGACGGTGCAGTGCTGGACGATCCGGACAGCTTCAAGACGAAGGAGGAATCCAAGCTCGGGGTACTCGAGCACATCCTTCAGCCGGGCATGTACCCGCAGCTCTACGGGGACATCTACCATAAGGTCCGGATCAACTACTACCCGCCGAGGGGTGATAACAAGGAGGGTTGGGACAATCTGGACATCTTCGGCTGGATGGGATACCCGATGCAGGTGAAGGTGGACTTCCTGTGCCGGGACTCCATCCTGGCGGCACCCATCGTCCTGGACCTCGCCCTCTTCCTGGACCTCGCCGGGAGAGCGGGAATGCGGGGGATTCAGGAGTGGCTCTCGTTCTACTTCAAGAGTCCCCAGGTGGCGCCGGGCCTCTACCCGGAGCACGATCTCTTCATCCAGCATTGGAAGTTGAAGAACACGCTCCGATGGCTCGGTGGGGAGGAGCAGATCACTCACCTGGGGCTGGAATACTACGAGTAGGGTCGAGATGCGGCAGCCGAGGTCGATCCCACCTGCGGAGGCCCGATGAGCCAGGGCCGATTCATCGTGCTGGAGGGAATCGAGGGAGCCGGGAAGTCTACGCAGTCCTTGTTGCTGGCCAGCTGGCTGGAGTCCGTGGGGATCCATCCGGTGGCGGCACGGGAGCCCGGAGGGACCCCCGTCGGAGAGGCGATTCGCTCCATCCTCCTGAGTGAGGTGGAGCTGTCCATTCCTACCGAAGCCGAGCTCCTCCTGATCCTTGCCGCCCGGGCCGCCTTCGTCCGGGACATCGTGCGGCCGGCGCTGGAGAAGGGAGGGGTGGTGGTGGCGGATCGATACGCGTATTCCACCTATGCCTATCAGGGGTTCGGGAGAGGACTGGACCTGGGCGAGATTCGCAGGCTCAATGGATTTGCTACCGGTGACCTGGATCCCGATCTTACCATTGTTCTGGACGTGCCGGTCCAGCGGGGAATCGCTCGGAAGGAGACGGAGGGCAAGCCAGGCGATCGATTCGAACTTTCGGGCATCGAGTTCCTCCAGCGAGTTCGCACCGGGTACCGTACGCTGGTGCAGGAGGATCCCCGCGCGGTCATCCTGGACGCTTCGCCCGGCGTTACCGAAGTGCACGATCGCATCAAAGCCGTGCTCATGGACCGGTTCCCGGAAACATTCCACGATGGAGAGGTTTAGGATCTTCGGGCGCGGCACGGCGCGGAGCTCTACTCCCGATCAGGGTTCGATATGAAATCCACCAGAGCCTTCCTGGGACCGGCGGTGGTCCTCGTCATCTCCATGGTGACGGGCGGCTGGTTCTTGCAGCGCGGCGTTGCCCAGGATCAGAACGTCTACCTCCAGGTCCGCCTGCTCCAGGAGGTGGTGGACCGAATCAGCGACCTGTACGTCGATCCAGTGGACGAGGCCGAGCTCTACGATTCGGCCATCGATGGAATCATCCGGGAGCTCGGGGATCCCAACACGGCGTTCCTCGACTCGTCCGCCTACGAGAACCTCCGCATTCGCACCGAAGGCGAATACGGAGGCGTCGGCCTGGAGATCGTTCCCCGGGGGGAGTGGATTACGGTGGTGGGCCCGCTGCCGGGCACTCCCGGTGCTCGGGCCGGAATCAGGGCTGGTGACCAGATCGCGGAGGTGGAGGGGAGGTCTGCCCGGGGCTGGAGCTCGAATCGCATGGTCGATGCCCTTCGCGGCCAGCCGGGGACATCCGTGGCGGTGAAGATCCGGCGCCCTGGAGTTCAGCAGCTGGTCCCCTTCAGCCTCACCCGGGCCATCATCCAGGTTCGCTCCGTTCCGTTCGTGACCATGGTGTCCCCCGGGATCGGCTACGTGCCCCTCCAGATGGTGAGCGAGAGCTCCGAGGAGGAGGTGCGGAAGGCCGTCGCGTCTCTCGAGGACGAGGGCCTCCGTGGACTCATCCTCGATCTTCGCCGGAATCCGGGTGGGCTCCTGGACGAAGGCGTGGAGCTGGCCGACCTGTTCCTCGAGAGAGGTCAGTCGATCGTGGAGACACGGGGCCGAGCGGCCGGCCAGTCCGAGAGCTTCGCCGCCACGGGTTCGGAGCTGCTGCCAGGGCTCCCGCTCGTCGTTCTGGTGGACGAACGCAGCGCCAGCGCCTCGGAGATCATTGCGGGGGCACTTCAGGATCACGATCGGGCGTTGGTGGTGGGGGTGCCGTCGTTCGGAAAGGGCTCGGTGCAGAGCCTCTACCGACTTTCGGGAGGCAACGTGCTCCGGTTGACCACCGCCCGGTGGTATACGCCGTCGGGGAGGTCCATTCAGAAGGCGTTCGAGGAGCAAGCGACGCACGGCGAGGACGCCGTGCTCACGCTGGACGGCGGCTGGCTGGAACGCTCGGACACCGCTGGCTTGCCCACCTTCTCCACCGACTCCGGACGGAGGGTGTATGGAGGTGGCGGGATCACACCCGACCTGTTGGTGCTTCCCGACACCCTGTTGGACGCGGAAGAGGCGGCGGTGCTCCGCCTCTTCCAGGCGGCGGGTTCTCTGTGGACGGCTCTCTTCAACCATTCCGTGTCCTACCTGCAAGACCATCCGGGGCTGCGGGAAGACTTCCAGCTCACCTCGTCGGAGATGGAAGCATTCTTCATGCGATTTCCCGAGTACGGAGTGGACGCCGCACCCGAGGTCATTCGTAGCGCGGAGCGCTTCTTGCGCTACCACCTGGAACGGGAGATCGCGCTGCAGAAGTGGGGCGACGAGGGTGAATTCCGGCAGAAGCTTCCGAACGACCTGCAGATCGACCGTGCGATCGAGTTGCTGAACGGTGCGCAGACCAGGGAGGCGCTGTTCCGAGTGGCGGGCATCGAGCTCGGAGGCGGAACGAGTGAGCGAGAGCAGGGCGACGATCCTGGGGTGGTGGTAGGGCTGGACGCCCAGGTCGCAGCTCCCTCTGGGGACGGAGGCGCCCGCCCCGAATGACGCCTGAGGCACTCGCGCTCACCGCGGCCTTTGGAGCCGGAGCGGGGCTGATCGCCGGTGCTGTGGGAATTGGAGGAGGGGTGCTCCTCGTGCCCTTCCTCTATTTGCTTTTCTCCCTCGAGGGCCTCAGCGGAGTCGCGGTACCCCAGGGGGCCCAGGCGGCCGTCGCCCACGCCACCAGCCTGTTCGTTGTGGTTCCTACCGCTCTGAGCGCCCTGTGGGGATACCGAGAATCCCGTCTGATCGATTGGCGGGTCGCAATCCCCATGGCAGGGTCGGCAGTCGTCCTGGCCACGGTGGCGGCCCGGGTGGCGGTGGGGCTCCGTCCCGAGCTCCTCCGCGTTGCCTTCGGGTTCGTCCTGCTCTTCTCTGCCGGTTTCCTGGCCCTGCCCGCTGCGAGCCCCGGGCGGGAAGGTGCACGACGGAGCCTACCGCGTTCGACCGCTTGTGGCGCCACCGTTGGGCTCGTGAGCGGGCTGCTGGGCATCGGTGGAGGTGTGGTGGCGATCCCCTTGCTCATCTTCGTGGTGGGTCTGGACCTGTCGCGGGTGGCAGCCACCTCCGTTACCATCGTGACCTTTTCGGCGATGGCGGCATTGGGCGGATACGTGGTTGCGGGACTCGGTGTGATGAGCCCGTTGCCGGGGTCGTTCGGATACGTGTTCCTTCCCGCGGGCCTGGCCCTGCTGCCCGGGGCTGTCGTGTGCGCTCGGTTGGGGACGGTCTTGAATCGGCGGGCCGGCGCCCATCACCTGAGAACGGCGTTCGCGGTTCTGCTCGGCCTGGTGGGACTTGGACTCCTGGCCCTGAACCTGGTGGCCATCCTGCCCTCAGCAGGATCGAGATGAGGACCGCTATCGGAGCGCCTTCGCCAGCCCATTCGGGCATTCCCGAACCCGAAGGAGGGGGTTCACTTTGAACGCATCGGACGAGTCGGAGCCGGGTCCGGCTAAGGAAGCCAGACTCTGAACGGAGGCGTGATCTGCTCTCGGGGCGGGATCGTCGAGTCGTCCCACCACGTGCATGTGGCGGTCGTCGACGCCACGGGCAGGCTCGTTGCGCGGACTGGAGACCCGGGCCGGATGACGTTCTATCGGTCGGCCGCAAAGCCCTTTCAGGCCCTTCCTCTCGTGGAGGACGGCGTGCAGCACGCGTTGGGTCTCACTTCGCAGGAATTGGCGCTGTGCGTGGCGTCCCATAACAGCGAGGAGAAGCACGTGGAGGTGGCGAGGTCGATTCTGCGGAAGGCCGGCCTCGACGAATCCGCTCTGCGGTGCGGACCCCATCCTCCCCTGCGTGAGGAGACGGCCAGCCGGCTGCTCAGGGCGGGGGAATCCTTTGGGGCGATCCACAGCAACTGTTCCGGCAAGCACGCGGGAATGCTGGCGTTGGCTTCGCATCACAAATGGAGTCTCGACGGGTATCTGGACCGGACTCATCCGGTGCAGCGCAGGGCTTTGGCGGAGATCTCTCGGTGGACGGAGCTTCCCGCGGCATCTGTCCATCTCGGGATCGACGGGTGCGGGGTTCCGACGTTTGGGGTTCCACTGGAGCGGATGGCGTTCTCGTTCGCCCGCTTCGCGAAGGAGGCGAGTGAGGGCTCGGACCCCGCCCGCATCGTGGACGCAATGGTGGGGAACCCCTTCTTCGTGGCTGGGACGGGCCGCCTTTGCACGGCACTGATGGAGCAGGCAGGGGATCGCGTCTTTCTCAAGGTCGGGGCCGAAGGTGTCTATTGTGCCGGGTTGAGGAACCGGGGCATGGGAATCGCCGTGAAGGTGGAGGACGGAGCCTGGCGAGCCAACGACGCAGCGATGGTTCATGCCCTCGGACAGGTCGGCGTTCTGGACGAAGACGACCTTCGAACCCTTTCTCGATTCCAGTCTCCCGAGCTTCGCAACACTCGGGGCGAGGTGACCGGCACGGTGACGGCCGTGTTTGAGTTGGAGAGGGTGTCGTGAGTGGGCTTCTGACACCCGAGACCGTGGCCCTCATTCGTGTGAGTGCCTCGCTCGCCGCCCGCGAGGCCGAGGCTCTGAACGAGAGTCTGCGAGAGGCTGCGGCCGTTGCCGATGGCCTCCGGGTGGAGGAGGTTCTTCTCCAGAGCTATCTGTTCCTGGGCTACCCCATCGCCCTGAACGGGCTGGCTCGGTGGCGGGAAATCTCGGGAGCGGCACCCCCGTCGCCCGCGAACGAAGACTGGGACGAATGGGCGGAGCGAGGCCGAGCGGTGTGCCAGACCGTGTACCGGAACCAGTACGACGGGCTCAGGTCCAACGTGCGAGCCCTCCATCCCGACCTCGAGCGCTGGATGGTGGTGGAAGGATACGGAAAGGTCCTGGGGCGGCCCCGACTGCCCCTTCGGGTCCGAGAGCTCTGCATCGCGGCGCAGCTGGCCGTGCTGGGGACCCCTACGCAGCTGTATTCTCATCTCCGGGGCGCAGTGAACGCGGGCGCGGAGCTCGCCGAGGTGGAGGAGGCTCTCGAGGTGACCTCCGCATACCTGGCGGACGAGCTCCGCGAGCTGGCGTCCAGGACCTGGGAAGCCGTCCTTTCTCGGAAGGCAGGCGCGAGTCCATGACCACGGTGGGCTGATGTTCGTCGACAGGGCTGTCATCGACGTTTACGCAGGTCGGGGAGGCTCCGGGGCGGAGGCCTTCCGGCGAGAGAAGGGCGTGCCCCGCGGCGGGCCGGCCGGGGGTGATGGAGGCAGGGGCGGCGACGTTGTGCTCCTGGCGGACCCGCAGCTCTCCACCCTGCTGGACTACAACTACCGCCAGCACTATCGAGCCGAGCGGGGTCAGCACGGCGAGGGCGGCAATCGCTCGGGTCGTGCCGGCTCGGACCTCGAACTTCGGGTTCCCCCGGGCACGGTGGTGCGGGACGCGGATTCGGGAGAGCCGCTCGGTGAGCTGATCGGTCCGGGCGATCGTCTGGTGGTGGCCCGGGGGGGGCGAGGAGGGCGAGGGAACGCGAGCTTTGCCACGCCGACGAATCAGGCGCCTCGCCGCTGGGAGCCCGGTGAGGAGGGTGAAGAACGGCGCATCGAGCTGGAACTCAAGCTGATCGCCGACGTCGGGCTCGTAGGCGAGCCCAACGCGGGAAAATCGACACTCCTCGCCTCCATCTCGGAAGCGCGCCCGAAGATCGCGGCCTATCCCTTTACCACTCTGGCTCCCAACCTGGGTGTGGTCAGACTCCCGGGTTACCGGTCGTTCGTCGTGGCAGACATTCCGGGCATCATCGAGGGGGCTCACGAGGGGAGGGGGTTGGGCCTTCAGTTCCTCCGACACATCGAGCGGACGCGCACCCTGGCGCTCCTGGTGCCGGTGGATTCTTCGGATCCTCAGGGGGCATACGGCCGCTTGAGGCGAGAGCTGGAGGAGTACGGAGTCGCTCTTTCGGAGAAGCCTCACTGCGTGATCCTCACCAAGGCAGATCTGCTGGCCAGTGCTGAATCCCCACCTGCCATCGAGTCTACTGATCCCTGGGGCGTCTTCCTGGTCTCGTCCGTGACCAGGAAGGGGGTTCGGGATCTCCTCGAAGCCCTCTGGGCACGGACGCGAGAGGTTGTGCGCGAAGAGGAGAGGGAGAGAGAGGACTCTCCGTGGGTGGACTGAGGTTGCCGACAGCACCCATCACCTGCGCGAGACCGCAGGGGGATGGAAGCACGCTCCTCAAGAATCTTCTGCGCCTCAGACTACTTCCCGGCGTCGGGGACCGGAGACTGAGGCTTCTCCTCGAGCGTTTCGCCGGCGCGGGGGCTGCATTGGCTGCCCCGCCCGGTTCCTTCGGGGCGGTCGCGGGTGCCCGGGCGCTGGAGGCGCGCTCGGATCCCGACTCGGCGCGGCGAGCTGACGAGATCCTGATGTTCTGTGAGGCAGAAGGGATCCAAGTCACCGGACTCGGCTTGCCCCTGTATCCCCGGAGGTTGCTCGAGCTCCATGATCCCCCCGCTATCCTGTTCTGGAAGGGCGACAGCTCGTTCCTGGGAGTCCGATGCGTCACGATCGTGGGCGCCCGCCGGGCTACTGGATACGGTCGGCGAGTGGCCGAGCGTCTGGGACGTGACCTCGCTGCCCGCGGCGTGGTGGTGCTCAGCGGACTGGCTCTGGGCATCGACGGGGCCGCACACCGGGGCGCCCTGTCAGTGGGTGGCGCCACCGCGGCCGTTCTCGGCGCTGGCGTGGACGTGGCGCACCCACCCTCCCACCGGAATCTCCACAAGGAGATTGGCATCCGGGGCTTGCTGGTCTCCGAGTTCCTCCCGGGGGAAGCACCCCTTGCGCATCACTTCCCCCGTCGGAATCGACTTCTCGCCGCCCTCTCGGATGCCATTGTCGTCGTCGAGGCGCGGCGCAGGAGCGGGGCTCTCATCACGGTGGACCACGCACTGGACCTCGGGAGGGAGATCTTCGCCGTCCCCGGCTCGGTGGAGTCTCCACTGAGCGAAGGCACGAACGAGCTAATCAGGGATGGCGCGCATTTGCTGACGGGGGTGGACGACCTGTTCTTCCGTATGGACTGGCATGACTCCTCTCCCACCTCCAGGGTCACGGGGTTGGATCTCGGGCCGGGAGCCTCGATGGACCCTGACGCGCTCGCGCTGTGGCAGGCGCTGGACGAGGGACCGTTGCTCTTGGATGATCTGGCCCGAGCCTCGGATATGGAGCCGGGCCGGGTACTGTCTGCCCTTTCCAGGCTGGAGATTTTCGGATGGGTGGTCCAGGACGGTGGAAGCCAGATCCGTCGCAGGGAGGGCCGGAGGGAGGCGGAGTAGGCGGCGATGACGGAAGCAATCCCTCCCCTGCGGTCCATCGACCCACCACCAGCGCCGAGATCACTGCATGCCGTGTACGTTCACGCCCCCTTCTGTGCGCGGCGCTGTTTCTACTGCGACTTCGCCGTGACCGTGGCGCGGGCTCCCGATGCCATCGCCTGGGCGGACGCCATCGCCCACGAGTGGAGGTCCATTCACCAAGAAGGCCGCTTCGTCCCAGGCCGGCCGTTGAGAACCCTCTACATCGGAGGCGGAACCCCCTCGTTCCTGGGCCCTCGGGGGATGTCGGCCCTGGCGAAGGCTCTCGAAGGAGCGGCGCTCGATAACCCGGAGATCGAATGGACGTGTGAAGCCAATCCCGAGAGCCTGACTCTTGAGGTTGCCCACGCCTGGCGCTCTGCAGGGGTGAATCGAATCAGCCTTGGGGCGCAGACGTGGCATCCGGGAGCGCTGGGCTGGATGGGCCGAACGCATGGGCCCGACCAAGTGGGTACCGCCCTCCGGAGGGCCGGCAGGGCCGGGTTCTCGAACTTCAGCGTGGACCTGATCTTCGGCTTGCCCGAACGCCTCGGGAGATCGTGGCGAGAGGACCTGGAGAAGGTCCTCTCACTGGACGTGCCCCATGTCAGTCTCTATGGACTCACTGTCGAGCGAGGTACGCCACTGGGCCGCGCCGTGGCCAACGGCGAAGAGCATGTGGCCAGTGAAGATCGCTACCGAGATGAGTATCTCTACGCCTCGGAACGCCTCACTGCCGAAGGGTACGTCCACTACGAGGTGTCCAACTTCGCAAGGCCCGGATACCACTCCAGGCACAACGCCGCGTACTGGACAGGAGAGCCTTACCTGGGACTCGGAAACAGCGCTCACAGCTTTCTTCCGCCCCTCCGGCGCTGGAACCTGCGCGAGTGGGAAGCATATCTGAATGCAGTTTCGCGGGGCCTGCTCCCCGTGAAGGCCTCGGAGGAACTGAGCCCGGATGCGAGGCGCTTGGAACGAATCTGGCTGGGGCTCAGAACCGCCGGGGGCATCCGACGCTCCGCGTTGCCTCCGCGAGCCCTGAACGCCCTCGATTCCTGGGTGCTGAGAGGGTGGGCCGAGGAGAGCCCGGAGCGTGTGCGCTTGACTCCTCCGGGCTGGCTGATTCTGGATCGCCTCGCAGTGGATCTGGACGCCGCCTGCGGTGCTTGACGGCAAAACAGAGACGCGTCGATCTTCTGAACACCATGATGGCGCTGGACAAGAACCGACCGCCGGAGGGCATGCTCTCCGATCGAGAGCGAACCGTTCTCGAAGCCGTGGTGCGCACCTATGTGGAGACGGCGGAGCCGGCCGGGAGCCGAAGCGTCGTCCGGCGATTCAACCTCGGGGTCTCTCCGGCGACGGTCCGGAACACCATGAGCGATCTCGAGGAGAAGGGATACCTTTTCCATCCACACCCATCGGCGGGGCGGGTGCCGACGGATCTTGCCTACCGCTTCTTCGTGGATCGATTGATCCAACCCGCGCCCGTCTCCACGGGAGAGAGAAGGCGCCTCGTTGACGAGCTGGATCAGGTCAGTGGCTCGGCCGTGGAGCGACTCGTTCACCGCGCTGTCTGGGCGCTGAGCTTCCTGACCCGGGAGCTGGGAGTCGGCGCGGGTCCGCGTCTATCCGAGGCCATGCTGGAGAAGCTGGAGCTGCTTCGCGTATCCGACCACAAGGTCCTGCTCGTGGCGACCATCAAGAACGGGCTGATTCGCACGGTGTATGTGGACGTGCCGGTAGAGGTGCCTCACGATACGCTGGTCACTCTCACCGTGGTGCTGAACGAGCGCCTGGCTGGACTGAGCCTGCGGGACATCCGGGAAACCATCGCAGCGCGCCTCCGGGATTCCTGCTCCGGTGATCCGGCGGCATCGAAGCTCGTGAACATCTTCATGCAGTCGGGCTCGGAGATCTTCCGGTTCCCGGACGTCGAAGGCTCGGAGATCCATCTGGGTCAGACCAGCGTCCTGGCGTCCCAACCCGAGTTCCACTCCGAGGAGCGACTCAAGAACCTGATCGAGCTCACGGAGCAGAAGGAAGTCCTCGGAGCCGTCCTCGGGGACCGGGAGCGTCGGGGGGGGCTCAAGGTCACGATAGGCGCCGAGCACGGGGCCGCGGAGCTGGCGGATTTCACCCTGGTGACCGCCGAGTACAGCGCAGGCGGGATGAAAGGGATCGTCGGCGTGATCGGTCCGACGCGCATGCCCTACGAAAAGGTCATCGCCATCGTAGACTACACTTCCTCCCTCCTGAGCCGGATTCTCAGCTAGCCCGATGGCGGACTACTACGAGCTGCTCAACGTCCCTCGGGACGCCGACGTGGACACGATAAAGAAGGCCTATCGCAGGGTGGCTCTGCAGCACCATCCCGATCGAAACCAGGGCTCCAAGGAATCCGAGGAAAGATTCAAGGAGGTGACGGAGGCATACGAGGTCCTGCGAGACCCGGAGAAGCGGGCGGTATACGACCGCTACGGGAAGCAGGGGCTCAAGGGCCGGGGGAGCGGACCCGGCGGCTTCACCGGCTTTGACTTCTCCGACGCCATCGAGATCTTCATGCGGGACTTCGGGGGGTTTGGTGCCTTCGAGGAGATCTTTGGAACGCGCCGCCAACGCCGAGAGGCTCCCAGAAAAGGCCAGAGTATCCGGGTCCGCCTGCCCCTTTCTCTCGTGGAGGTGGCGAAAGGGGTCACCAAGCGGATCCGGGTGTCCCTTCTTGAATCGTGCGACGGGTGTGGAGGGAGCGGAGCGGCGCCGGGAAGTGGCCCGGTTCGCTGTCCGAGCTGCGACGGATCCGGTGAGGATCGTCGTGTCCAGACTTCCATTCTGGGGCAGTTTGTCAGCGTGACGCCGTGCCGACGCTGCGGCGGCCGTGGGGAGGTGATCACGGAATCCTGCTCCCGGTGCCGGGGGGAGGGACGCACGCGCGGTGAGCAGGAGATCGATGTGGAGATTCCGCCGGGTGTGAGCTCGGAGAACTTCATCACCGTCCGTGGCAAGGGGAACGTGGGTCCCAGAGGAGGACCGCGAGGCGACGTCATCGTCCTCCTCGAGGTGGAGGAAGACCCCCGCTTCGTTCGGCAGGGTGCCGACCTCCTGCATCGTTTGCCGGTTACGTTCAGCCAGGCCGCCCTGGGGGCGGAAGTCGAGGTTCCGGCGATCGAAGGAACCCTGCAGGTGTCCGTTCCCGCGGGCGTTCAGAGTGGCGAAGTCATTCGGATCCGAGGTCGGGGTCTCCCCGAGCTGGAAGGTCGCGGGCGGGGCGATCAGCTGGTGGAGGTGGTCGTGTGGACTCCCGAGCGGCTCACACCCGAACAGGAACAAGCGCTCAAGGCATTGCAGGAGATGGAGGATCCGGCTCCCTCCAGCGTGGCTGAGCGGTCCAGGAGCGGCTTCTGGTCGCGGGTCCGGGAGGCCTTATCGGGATGACCCCGGAGAAGTGGCTCGTGCTGAGCGTGTCCGTCCCCTCGGCGGTGGAGACAGGGCTTGTCGCCGAGGGGCTTTTGCGTCTCGGGGGCTCCGGTGTGGAAGAGAAGGAGGGGATGCTGATCACCTACCTACCGCCTCAACCGGACTTGGAGATCTTCGGGCGAGAGGCCCGCGAGCGCCTGGAGACTTCGACGGGTCTGCGCGGCCTCCAGATTCGCTTGGGCTGGCAGGATCAAGAGGCGTGGGAGGAAACGTGGAAGCGGGGGCTGAAGCCTCGGCGAGTCTCTGATCGGCTCGTCGTGACCCCGACGTGGATTCGCCCGGACACCGGGTCGGGGGATGTGCTCATCAGAATCGATCCCGGCATGGCTTTCGGCACCGCCGAGCATGCTTCGACGCGGGGCTGTCTTCGGCTGCTGGAGCCGGTTGTGGAAGACGGGTCCCGGATTGCGGACATCGGAGCCGGATCCGGGATCCTCTCCATAGCGGCTGCCAAGCTGGGAGCGGCTCTGGTTCTCGCGGTGGAGGTCGACCCGTATGCGTGCCGGGTTGCCGAAGAGAACATCGCGGCCAATGGCGTAGCCTGCGTCGTGCGGGTAATCGAGAGAGCGGCGACTTGCGAGTACCTGGCTGACCTCGGAGGGCTGGACGGGTTCGTCGCGAACATCGAGAGCGGAGCGATCATCCGGCTGCTGCGGGGATTTCGGGATGGTCTTCGTCAGGGCGGATGGCTGGTCATCGGCGGCATAGGCTCCAAACAGGCGGGTGCCACGTGTGCCTGTGCGGCTCGAGCTGGCTTCGAGCTCGTGGAGAGGGTACGGGACGAGGGGTGGTGGTCAGGCCGGTTTCGTCGGACTTCGGGACCCCTCGTCGGGGAGCAGTCGCTCTCTTAGCTCGGTTTCTTCCCGGACCAACAGGGACCAGCGGCTCAGAGCCGCCACCGAGTCGTGATCCAGCGCTCGGGCGAGCCACACCAGACTCTCCCGCAAACGACCCACCAGGGGATGCTGGTCCGTGCCGACCTGTTCGGTGGATGGGGGAAGCGCGACGATCCACGGCCGCTTCTGTTGGCCCCATCCGGCCGTGGTTTCTGCGGACCCTCGGGCGACGACCATCCCCTCCGCCAGAGTCCTCCATGCTCCTCGCCAGGGGTCCAGGACCCGAAACAGATCGGGCCTGCTTCGAATCAGCCGGAACACCGATTCCTCGTCTCGGGCGAGCAGGGGGTCCTCTCGTTCGATGAGCCGCACCACCTCGCCGAGGTCCAATGCGGGCGCTGGATGTCGGGTCAGGAGTTGGTGCGTCCGCTCGGCGATCCGGTTCATGTGGTCTCCAGGGCTCGGGTTCCAGGGTCGGAGAGAAGGCTAGCCCCGGAGGAGGAGCGAGTGGATGACCGGACGGGACGAGTCGCGGAGGCACTTCCGGGACGGAGCTTGGTGACCCCACCACCCTGGAGTCATGCCGGGGGATCTCACGTTGACCCTGAGCTGCGCTCCGGGTAGCTTTTCCGGAGACCCTCGCATCCGAGAGGACACGTTGGACACCGACCTCAAGACCCGCCTCAGACAGAACCTTGACCAAGCCAGAAGAGACCGGGACCGCCTCCGCACTCTCGTACTGTCCACGACTCTCTCCGATCTAAGGAACCGCGAGATCGAGATCGGTGGGGAGGCGGACGATCAGGAAGTCCTCGGAGTCATCACCCGCGCTGTGAAGCGGAGGCGAGAGGCCTCCGAGCAGATGAGAGCCGGCGGCCGTCCGGAGCTCGCGGATCGGGAGGATCGGGAGGCCGAGATCCTTTCGTCGTACCTGCCGCCGCCCATCACGGAAGAAGACGTGCGCGCCATGGTGCGAGAGTTGATCGTCGCCGGAGTGACACAAATGGGACCCCTCATGGGCCAACTGATGCCCAGGATCAGGGGACGGTTCGATGGGAAGGAGGCAAACAGAATCGTGAGAGAGGAGCTCGACAGTTGAGCCTGAGAGCTCCTTCCCGTGGGGTGCGCGGGAACGCGGGCGTCCGCTGCCGGGCGGACGCCCGCATCACGTTCCACCGGCGGTCAGCTTCGCAGAGCTGCCCAACCCCTCTTCAGCCGGGTTCCTCTCCTTGAACGATCACGCCCTCGAAGTCCTGGAGCTCCGGGAGGTGCTCGTGCGGGTCGCCTCCCGCGCCTCCAGCTCCATGGGTCGCGAGGCGATCCTGTCACTACGCCCCTCCTCCGACCGGGACTGGATACTGCGCGAGCTCGAACGCGTGGCGGAGACCGTAGACCTCCTCGATGGGGATCCAGATCTTTCCCTTCCCACGCCGGTGGATGCCCGGGCCGCGCTCACACGCTTGGCTCTGCCGGGTAGCGTTCTGGAAGGCATCGAGCTCCACGCGGTCGGGCTGGTCTTGGAAGCAGGGCGCGTCCTCGCAAACGCGCTCCAGGAGGTCGGTGGTGGTTGGCTGGAGCTTCTGCGCCAGCAGCTCTTCCTGAATCATCGGAAGGAGGATCGTGTCCGGCGCACCGTGGAGCCGGATGGAAGCTTGCCGGATTCCGCGAGCCCGGAGTTGCGACGAATCCGCGTGGCGCTGCGAAAGACCCGCTCTACCGTGGTTCGGAAGCTGGAGCAGTTTCTCCAAACGCTCCCGGAGAGGTATGTCGTCCCGGACGCTTCGGTCACCCTCCGGAACGGCCGTTATGCCATACCCGTTCGGCGTGAGGGCAGGGCGGAGGTGGGAGGGATCGTCCACGACGAGTCAGCCTCCGGGGTGACCCTGTTCGTCGAACCCCCCCTGGCCATCCAGATCATGAACCGCATTCGGGAGCTGGAGAGGGACGAGGAGCGGGAGGTTCGGCGCATCTTACAGGAGCTCACCGATGAGCTCCGAGTCGACGCCGAGGCGCTCCAGGCATCCCTGGAGGCCCTGGTGGATTTCGACACTCTCCACGCGCGGGCCAGGATAGCGTTGGATTGGGGGGGATTCGTTCCGGATCTTCTTACGGTGGAGGATCAGAACGTTCGAGTGGTCCAGGGGAGACACCCTCTCCTGGCAATCGGTGAGCGACCCGTGGTCCCGTTCGACCTGGACTTCGATGCGGGAGAACGGGTTCTCATCGTCTCGGGCCCGAACGCGGGGGGTAAGACGGTGTTCCTGAAGGCGTTCGGGCTCATCAGCGTGCTGACTCAGAGCGGGGTGGTGCCTC
>JBDHKE010000203.1:0-4166 GCA_039586555.1 Gemmatimonadota bacterium
ATGTTCTTCGTCTCCCTGCTCCTCAACGAGATCGTAGGCTGGATGCGTACGCGACCGGGAGCGAAGGGACTCCGGGCAATCGTGTACATGGACGAGATCTTCGGATACATCCCCCCCGTGGCGGAACCGCCGTCCAAGAAGCCGCTGCTCACCCTTCTCAAACAGGCGCGGGCCTTCGGGGTGGGCGTGGTGCTGGCCACCCAGAACCCCGTGGACGTGGACTACAAGGGGCTTTCCAACATGGGGACATGGTTCCTGGGTCGGCTCCAGACAGAGCGGGACAAGGCGCGCCTCCTGGATGGCCTGGAAGGGGTGGCGGCATCCACCAGCGGATCGTTCAACCGTCGCGGGATGGAGGAGACGCTGGCGGGCCTGGGGAAGCGTGTGTTCCTGATGCACAACGTTCACGAGGACGAGCCCATCGTCTTTCACACCCGCTGGGCCATGTCGTACCTGCGGGGACCCATCACCCGCCAGGAGATCGCCCGCCTCATGAGTGACCGGAAGGCTGCCGAGGTTCTGCCGGAAGCTCCGGTCCCGGACCCGCTGGCGTCCGGGGCACTCCGGGAGGATCGGGAGACCGTGACCTCGGGGGTCGGGACAGACGGAGGCGGCGAGCGACCCGTGCTCCCTCCCGACATTCCTCAAGTGTTCATGCCCGTGACCTCCTCCTCTCCCTCGGGCGCCGGTCTGGTCTATCTCCCGGGCGTCGTCGGGATTGCGGCCGTCTACTTCAGCGACACCCGTCGAGGTGTCGAGCACAGGGAGGAGCTGTCCCTGATGGCCGAATTGAGCGAGCGGTCCGGGGCGGACTGGCGCGATGCCGAGCCTGTGACAGTGGGCGAGGACGACCTGACGGACGATCCCGAGGCCGGAGCGGCGTTCGGTGATCTCACCGCCGGCTGGCTCAAGAAGGGCAGCCCCCGGGCCTGGGAGCGGGAGCTCGTGGACGTGCTCTACCGGACGCGGCGTCTCCAGCTTCTGAAGAGCCCCAGTCTCAAGGAGCTCTCCAGGCCCGGAGAGAGCGAGGGCGATTTCAGGATCCGCCTGGCCGATGCCTTCCGCGACGCCCGGGACGAGGCGGTGGAGGAGCTTCGAGAGAAATACGCCACCAAGGTGGCGAGGATGGAGGAGCGCATCCGCAAGGCGGAGCTGGCGGTGGAGCGGGAGCGCGAGCAGGTCCGTCAGCAGAAGATGCAGGCCGCCATCTCGGTGGGTGCCACACTCCTCACATCGTTCCTGGGGCGCAAGCGCGTGAGCCGCTCCACCCTGGGGAGGGCCACCACCGCTGCCCGAGGGTACGGTCGGGCGTCGAAGGAGCAGCAGGACGTGGCCCGGGCGGAGGAGAACCTGGAAGCCCTGATGGAGGGCCTGGCCGAGCTTCAGCGGGAGTTCGAGGCGGAGGTGGACGAACTGAGCCAGCGACTCGACCACCGGGCGGAAGAACTGGAGACGGTGACGATCAAGCCCCTCAAGCGAGACGTGGAGGTGCGCATGGTGGCGCTGGGATGGCGTCCCTTCTGGGAGGTGGGTCGAGGGAGGCGCGAGCCCGCGGGGCCGTGACGGAGGGACACCCGGGTCGTCTGACCTCCCTGGACGGGTTCCGGGGCCTCGCCATCGGCGGGATGATCCTCGTGAACAACCCAGGGAGCTGGGATCACGTCTACGCCCCGCTCGCCCATGCGGAGTGGCACGGCTGGACGCCCACAGACCTGATCTTTCCCTTCTTTCTCTTCATCGTCGGCGTCGCCGTCCCGCTGGCCTTCACCAAACGGAGAGCGCGAGGCCAGAGCCGCGGCCGCCTGACGCTGCACGTTCTGAAGAGATCCGCGATCCTCTTCACCCTGGGCCTCTTCATGGCCGCCTTTCCCTATTTCGAGCTGTCGGGAATCCGGATTATGGGGGTGCTCCAGCGCATCGCGCTGGTGTACCTTGCCGCCTCGCTCCTCTATCTGACGGTGGGCTCGCGGCTTCGCTGGGGCCTGGCGGCCGGTCTGCTGGTGGCCTACTGGATCCTCTTGAGCTGGGTGCCCGTGCCCGGGTACGGAGCGGGCGATCTCTCTCCCGAGGGCAATCTGGCGGCCTACGTGGACCGGTGGGCGCTCGGTGGACACCTGTGGAGGGACAACTGGGATCCCGAGGGCCTGCTCAGCACGCTGCCGGCTCTGGTGACGGCCCTCTTTGGCGTCGCCACCGGCGAGTGGCTCCTCTCGCCGCTAAGGGACGGAGGCAAGCTGGCGGGCATGGTGGCGGGCGGTGCAGCCGGAGTCGTCGGGGGCCTGGTCTGGGGAGTCTGGTTTCCCATCAACAAGAGCCTCTGGACCAGCTCCTACGTGCTGCTAACGGGGGGAATCGCGCTTCTCGTGCTTACGCTGCTCTACTGGCTGGTGGACGTGCGAGGGTGGCGTTCCTGGTGCATGCCGCTCGTCATCTACGGACTCAATGCCATCGCGGTTTTCGTCGCTTCCGGATTGGTCGCCAAATCTCTGGGCCTGATCCGCCTCGGGGAAAGAGGGCACGTCGTATCCGCCAAGGCCTGGATCTACGAGCGGCTCTTCGCCTCCTGGGCCGGTCCCCTGAACGGCTCCCTGGCGTTCGCCGTCGCGTATGTCCTCGTTTGGCTGGGCCTCATGTGGGTGCTTCATGCCCGACGGATCTACGTCAAGATCTGACTCGGCCGGGGTGCCCGACGGTCCCGGGCGTGGCGGCAACGCTCGCGGTTCGACCGTGCGCCATCGAACCGCTCACACCGCTCACCGGTCCGGGCCTCAAACCATGGGTTCGGAAGGGACCCCGGGGTTCTGAATCACGAAATCCACGAGGCGCTGAGCGTAGGAGGAGAACGGTGGCGCCTGGATTCCCGTTCCCTCCAGGTCCCGTCGACTGTTCTCGCTGGTGTAGAGGGTGGGATGGGCGAAGTAGTCCACGGCTGCCGGCGGTATCTGCATCAAGGGCTGCAGCCCCGGCACGCGTCGAAGTGCCGCCTTCGCAAGCTTTCGGGAAAGGGGCACGCGGATCACGCGACGACCCGTGGCGCGAGCCAGCTCTCGCAGCGCGCCGTCCACAGTGAGCCCCTCGGACTCGGCCAGCTGATAGACGGTGCCGCGGGATCGTGGAAGAAAGGCCAGGTGACCCACGGCCGCCACGACGAAGTCTCGAGGTACGATGTTGGCCCGGAACTCCCGGGGATCCCCGACAACCGGCATCAGGGCGATGCGCGGCTGACGAAGGAGCCAGCGAATGATCGGGTAAGGCCCGTCGTACTTCTGGGTGGCTCCGGTACGACTGTCGCCTACCACGATCCCGGGGCGATAGACCGTGCCGGGCATGCCGCCGTTCATGAGTCGGCGAACCTCCGACTCCGCCAGGAACTTCGTCTCCTCGTACGCGTTGTTGAATTCCTGGCCCACGTCCAGATCCTCCTCCGCGAAGACCCCCAGGTGCCGACCACTCACGTAACACGTGCTCATGTGGTGGAATCGATCCAAGTGGGGGCAGGCCTCGGCGAAGCGCAGGACGTTGCGGGTGCCCTCCACGTTCACGCGACGGGCGAGCTCTCGCTCCACGGACAGGTCGTACGCGGCGGCCAGATGGAAGACGTGGGTCACCCTTCCCTGAACGTCGCGGACCCTGCCCAGCCCCAGGTCGGGGCGGGTCACGTCTCCCTGGAGCAGGGTCACTCTTCGCTCCCGCCCTGGCCGGGCCCGCTCCAGCTCCCGAAGCCGAGCCTGGGCGACGGGCGCGAGCCTGGCTTGAATCAGACAGACGACGTCGAGCTCCGAATCGGCGTCGAGAATACGGGGAACGAGCCGGCTTCCCAGGAACCCGGGGAACCCGGTCAGGAAGATTGTGGACATCTCGGGGTCCTCGCTTCGAAGGGGGTGGGTGGAAATCGGGCGGGCGCTCGGCGATGTTTCAGGACGCCGCCGGCGCTCCTGCTGGCAGAGCGGCGAAAACCTCCGGAGCACGATGCACGCGCAGATCGAGCCTGACCCCACCCAGCCCGACTCCGGGACTCGGAGGCAGACTGCCGACGCGCATCCGCACAGGGGGAGCGGCGGCTGGACGATCCCACTTCCACTCTTCTTCGTGGTCCTCGCGCTGGTGGCACTGGTGGTGGTGCCGTTCATCATGGAGCGACGCGCCTCTCGAATCCAGGAGGAGAA
>JBDHKE010000010.1:0-102664 GCA_039586555.1 Gemmatimonadota bacterium
GTGGCGGGACTTCGGGGGGGTCCGGAACGAGGAGGACTACCTCATTACCGAGAGCGGCGCCCGCAGGCTGGGCCCCCGCAAGCCCCAGACCTTTGAGGAGATCGACTCGGTGCGAAGGGGGTAGGCGAGCGGGAGCGCCCCTCCGGCCGCGGATTCAGCCGGGACAACCCGGCAGCCGAAACGCCCCGATGCGGGTTGAATAGGCCGTCGCGTCCATCTTGTAGTAGTCGCCGACGTACCAGATCGTGCAGTCGTCGGTCGGGTCGATCGCGGTCTGGGAGTAGTCCTCCCAGCGCCGCGTGTTCGTCTGTGAGGCCTCGCCCCCCACGAGCACCGATTCCCGCATGGTAAGCACCCCGGGCGGATCGTCGGCCAGCCGGGCCGCAAAGCGCTGACCCGGGAAGTGCGGCAACCCCCCGAACGAGTATCCGATGCCGATGTTTCCCCGACGATCGATGGCGGGGCTGGCCATCCAGCGGTAGAAGCCTTCTGGCGCGTAGGTACCTTGCTGTCGAAGCCGAAGACCGCGGTCCTCCCCCACCCTGAACTCGTACCAACGTACGCCCCCTCCGCCCGCCTCCGTGGCCACCGAGTGCACCGCGACGAGGGACTCCTGCCCGTCCACGTTCCGATACACCAGGCGCGACATGATCTTGTCCCCCTGGGCGTCCAGCCGCTGATCGGTACCGGGCTGCGGCACGCACTCGGTGAGCTGTCCGTCGCAAAGATAGCGGTAGGGAGCGACCCGCCCGTCAGTCGGGCCCACTCTGCCATGATCTCCACGGGGTCATCGGCGACGACCACGAAGACGTCCAGCGGCAGGGGGGAGTCCTCCGGAGGGTCGAAGCGGCCCCGCTCGCCAGTGAGATCGAACGTGCCCAGGGGCTGGTGGACATAGAAGGCCCACCCCTCGGTGCTGACGAACCATTGAATCGGCACCACTGCGCCGTGGGTGCGGAGCTGGTAGCCCCCCTGGCCGCTCCGCATCCGGTAGGTGTGGCCCCGCCGGTCAAACTGAGGACCTCCCTGGCCCATGCCCAGCAGCGGGGATTCGCCCATCCGGAACGACAGGGCGCCGCTGTCTCCGTCCACCCCCAGCTCCTGGACGAGGCGGCCGTCCGCCCGGTTCACCCGCAGGGTCAGCGGTCCTCCCTCCACTGTGACCACGAACTCTCCGAGGGCCACGCTCTCCGGCCCCGGGGAGCGAAGGGTCACCTGAGGAGACCAGCTCAGTTCGACGAGAGCGCCGTCCAGCGGAATGGGCTGCGACTCCCGGCTGCCCTCGGGAAGCATGCTGATCCTCAGGGTCGACGAGCTCACAGCGGCGGCGGCGATCTCCACCGCCTGCCCGGCGGCGCGCAGACCCGCGCCCTGCCATCGCGCCGGGGGACCCAGGAGCACGAGCCCGGCTCCGGCCGCTCCCATGTGCTTCACCGCCTGCCGCCGCGAGATGGCGTTGTGGTCCGAGATCGCGTTCTCTCGATTCGGCTTCCTCATAGCGTCGTCACGCAGAGGCGGGGGCGTTTGGGCCTAGAAGTCCGTGTGCTCGGTCCGGGAGATGATCTCGTCCTGGAGGGTCCTCCCCAGGTCGCAGAAGTAATCGGAGTATCCGGCTACCCGGACGATGAGGTCCCGGTAGTCCTCGGGGTGCTCCTGGGCCGCCCGGAGGGTGTCGGCATCCACCACGTTGAACTGGAGGTGGTGGCCATCCATGCGGAAGTAGCTCCGCACCAGATGAGCCCACTTCGTGATTCCCTCCTCGGTATCGAGCAGCCCCGGCGTGAGTTTCTGGTTCAGAAGGGTCCCACCGGTTCGGGCGTGGTCCATCTTCGCGGCAGATTTCAGGACGGCCGTGGGTCCCTTCCGGTCCATTCCCTGGACCGGTGAGATCCCCTCAGACAGCGGCCGGCCCGCCTTCCGCCCGTCGGGGGTGGCCTGGACCACGGAGCCGAAATACACGTGGACCGTGGTGGGCAGGAGGTTGACGTGATACCGCCCGCCTCTGGTGTTGGGCCGCCCGTCCACGGTCTGATAGTAAGCCTCGAAGACCTCCCTCATGACCGAATCGGCATACTCGTCGTCGTTGCCGTATTTGGGCGTCCGCTCCAGCAGGGTGAGGCGCAGCTTCTCGCTCCCCCGGAAGTCCTCCCGCAGAGCGCCCAGAAGCTCCGGCAGGGAGACCGTTCGGCGGTCGAACACGTTGTACTTCAGGGCCGTCAGGGCATCCGTGATGGTTCCAAGACCTACCCCCTGGATGTAGGAGGTATTGTAGCGAGCCCCGCCGTCATGGTAATCCTTCCCTTTCCGGATGCAATCGTCGATGAGCAGGGACAGGAAGGGCGTGGGGATGTGGGTCGCCCACAGCCGCTCGATGACGGCGTTCCCGCGGATCTTCACTTCGATGAGGTAGCGGAGCTGAGCCCGGAAGGCGTCCATGAGCTCGTCGAAGGAGGTCCAGGTGTCGGGATCCCCCGCATCGATCCCGACCCGCTCCCCCGTGCGGGGGTCCATCCCCCGGTGCAGGGTCAGCTCCAGAACCTTGGGGAGATTGAAATACCCGGTGAGGTTGTAGTTCTCCTTCCCGAACGCCCCCACTTCCACGCAACCCGACGAGCCTCCCGCTCGGGCGTCCTCCACCGCCTTCCCCTGACGAACCAGCTCCTGGACGATCAGGTCGGAGTTGAAGATGGAGGGCTGGCCGAAACCGGTGGCGATGATACGCCCGGCGCGCTTCAGAAACCGATCCGGGTTCTTCTTACTCAGCTGCACCGAAGAGCTGGGTTGGAGCAGGCGCATCTCCTGGATGACGTCCAGGAGGAGGTAGGTGACCTCGCTGGCCCCGTCTGAGCCGTCGGGGCGGAGGCCCCCGGTGTTGACCTGCGCAAAGTCGGTATAGGTGGCACTCTCCTCCGCGGTGACGCCCACCTTCGGAGGAGCCGGGTGGTTGTTGAACTTCACCCACAGGCACTGCAAGAGCTCCTCCGCGTCTTCCCGCGTGAGGGTCCCCTCCTGCAGGCCCTTCCGGTAGAAGGGCTCCAGATGCTGGTCCAGATGGCCAGGGTTGAACGCGTCCCAGGTGTTGAGCTCCGTAATCACCGCGACGTGCACGAACCAGTACGCCTGCATGGCCTCCCAGAAGTCCGTGGGCGCGTGGGCCGGCACTCGCTCACACACCTGGGCGATGCGGAGGAGCTCCTCCCGGCGGGCAGGCTTGGACTCGCCGTCGGCCAGCTCCCTGGCCATCAAAGCGTGGCGCCCAGCATAGAGAATGAGAGCCTCGGCGGAGATCTCCATGGCCCGAAGCTGTTCCTGCTTGGCGTACGCCTCCGGGTCGTTGAGAAAGTCCAGGTGCTCCAGCGCGTCCTGGATCTCGTCGACGAGATCCAGCAGTCCTTTCCGGTAGATCTTGTCGTCCAGAACCGTGTGCCCTGGAGCCCGTTGCTCCATGAACTCCGTGAACACGCCGGCCTGGTAGGCCGCCTTCCACTCCGCCGTCATCTCCCTAAAGATCAGATCCCGGAGGGTCCGTCCCTGCCAGTGCGGGATGACCTCCTCGTCTTGAAGAGCCCGGGTCTCGGTGGACACCCGGAAGGGGATCTTCTCCCGCGTGTCCAGGACGTCCAGGTCCGCCAGGGTGTGGCAACAGACCTCAGGATAGGTCGGGGTCGCCTTGGGCGCCGGCCCCCGCTCCCCCACGATGAGCTCGCCCTCCCCGATGTAGATCTCCTTGTTCTCCAGGACGTGGCGGAACGCCAGGGCCCGCCGGACCGGAGCGGATATCAGGCTATGCTCCCGGCTGTAGAACTCGGTGAGGAGCAGGGCACGCTCCAGCGAGAGGGTGGCGGGCGCGTCCAGGCTTCCCTGGCGGAGTTTCCGTACCCGATCAGTCATCGCCATAGGGCTCTCCACGTACCGTGACCGTCAGTCCGGCATCCTGCAGGAGCCGGACGGCGACTCGTATCCGATCCGAGTTGGGGGGCGCCGTACCCGTCAACCCGTACTCTCTGCCCATACGCCAGTACTTGTCCACTCCCAGCCGGTGATAGGGAAGAACGTCCACCGGAGGCGGGGGTTCCAGCCCCGCCAGGAACAGGGCCGTGGCGCCGAGGTTCTCCTGGTCATCGTTTACCCCGGGAACCAGGGGCATCCGCACCGTGAGAGTGGGGGAGCCCACGGTCCCGCCCCTGGAGGCGGCCCACTGGAGGTTCGCCAGGATCCACCGGTTGTGTACCCCCGCGAACGCCTCGTGTCTCTCCTCGTCCATCAGCTTCAGGTCGAACAGAAGGTGGGACGCCAGCGGCGCCAACTCCTGGAACAACTCCGGGCGCACGTGCCCACACGTATCCAGCACCACGGGAAGCTCCCTCTCCCGGCACCGCATCAGGAGCTCCCGCAGAAACTCCGGCTGCGCGAAGGGCTCCCCCCCCGAGAAGGTCACGCCGCCTCGAGACTCATCGAAGAAGAGCCGGTCCGCCTCCAGATCCTCCAGCACTTCCTCCACCGATCGTTCGCGCCCCACCACCTCCAGGGCCCCGGGCAGGCACACCTCCACGCAGGCCCCGGCCAGCTCGCACCGGTCCCATGCCACCTCCAGCCTTCCCTCCTCCATGGAGAGTGCCTCATGGGGACACGCCGGCACGCAGTCTCCGCAGGCCGTGCATCGGTCGGGCCGGAAGATGAGCTCCGGGCCCACACGCTGCCCCTCCGGATTGTGGCACCCCAGGCACGACAGCGGACACCCTTTGAGGAAGACCGTCGTCCTGAGGCCCGGCCCGTCGTGGAGGGCAAAGCGCTTGACGTCGAATGTGAAGCCCGTCGTCATGGTCCCCGAGATCATCAGGATGGAGCTCCACCCGTTATCAGGATGGAGCTCCGTCGTTATCTCGCAGCAAAGGTAGATGTTCCGGCCCTTCCCTGAAAAGGCCGTTTGGACGGGGAGCCTCTCCGCCCGTCATCACCGCATGGTGATCCGTGAACTCAGGCAATCGTTCGATCGCCCCCGCTTCGTCCTCGCGCTCCACCGGCTCGCCCCCGAGGTCGGGTCCGATGACCTCGTGCCGGGCGGCGCGGGCGCGCGCGCTCAGGCCGTCCCTTCCTCCGGAGACTTCGTGCACGACTTCCTCTGGGTCGAGAGCCCGGGTGCAGTCCACACCGTGAACGCACCGAGCCCGGCGGCCACGGCATCTCTCGCGATCGGCGCAGAGATCGCGGACCGGGCGACAAGACGAGACACCTGAGAACGGATCCGCACCCACGATCTCGGGTACCGTCGTGCAAACTCGCACCGAAACGATCGATGCAATCACCTGAATGGCTCCCAGCCTCGCTGCTGGCTCTCGGACTCGCGGCCGGGGGCTTCCTCGCCGGGCGCGGTTTTTCCGAGGCGCGCCTCGGAGACCGATTCGTGACGGTGAAGGGCGTAGCCGAACGGGAGGTGGAGGCCGACCTCGCGGTCTGGAACATCCAGTTCGCCTCGGGAGGGAACGATCTCTCGGTGGTCCAGCGGACGGTCGCCGGAAACGTGGAGCTGACCCTCGCCTTCCTCGAGCGATACGGCATCAGCCGGGATCAGGTTTCCGTGGCAGGTCTGCGCGTGGTGGATGTCGCCGCCAACCCGTATCAACAGGGCCCGACGACGAGCCGCTTCTCGGTCACGCAGACCGTCGTCGTTCGGTCCGAGGCGCCCCGCGTCGTGGAGGAAGCGAGCCAGAACATCAACGAGCTCGTCGAGGCGGGCGTCGTGCTGATTTCGGGCCAGGAATACGGTCCGGGCGGTCCGATGTTCCTGTTTCGAGCCCTCAACGACGTCAAGCCCGAGATGATCGCCGAAGCGACCGCGCGAGCACGGGAGGCGGCCGTCGAATTCGCAGCCGACTCCGAGAGTCGACTCGGCGGCATCCGGCGAGCCAACCAGGGGATCTTCCAGATCCTGCCCCGCGACCCCGCTCCTGGCGTTACCGAAGAGAACCGCATCGAGAAGACGGTGCGCGTGGTGTCGACGGTCGAATACTTCCTGCGCAACTGAGCCGCCCTTGTCACGCGTCTCGAACCGAGCCCGTACACGCCTCGCACCCGTCGCGACCTTCGCCATCCTCTGCTTCATCGGCCCCGCCGGCGCTCAGGAAAATCCCTCGCGAAGAGTACCTCGAAACAGCTCCCACTCAGCCTTCCGAAACTAGGCCTGGAGACCGACGCCTCCGTCAACCTGAACCTCTACGGTGACCCCAACGCCCCGGACTACCGCGACGTGGATCCGGCGACCTCCCTTTCCACGAAGCCGCCGCCATCGAGTACCTGTTTCAACGCTGGGGCACACCCTACGGCTCGTGGTCCTCGCTCGCGTACACCCAGGCCGGGGCCCTAACGCTCCTCCAACTCGCATTCCTCACGGGAACAGGGGGAGTGTCGTTCCTGGTCACGTGGTTTGCGGCGAGTCTCGCGTGGACGCTGCAAAGCGCTGCTTCTGAAGGACCGAACTGGTTGGGGGTCAAACGCTTGGGGTTGACCTACGGGGTCGTCCTTTTGCTGGTCCTGGGCTACGGCCAACTGCGCTCAGGGGTCGTGCGGCCCGAGACGGCGTTGGTCCGGACCGCCGGGCTCGTGCCGAACCCAGAGTTGATGCGGGAACACGAAAGGACCCTCGCGCCTGCCCGCCAGGGTGAACGGTTCACCGAAGCTGGCATGGCTTCCCTTGGGGCTGCTGCAGAGCGGCTGAACGCCGACCTGTTTCGGCGCACTCACCGGGAGGCCGAGGGGGGCGCGAAGCTCATCGCGTGGTCGGAGACTGCGGGCCGCGTCCTTCTTGCGGACGAACCGTTGTTCTTGGAACGCGCGGGGAATCTCGCTGCCGAACACAGCGTCTACCTCATGCTCGGGTACGGCGTGTTGAATCCCGACGCTCCCAAACCGTTGACCCCGATGTCCTCAAGGCAGTGGTGACCGAGGTCCGAGCGCTCCTTTCTGCGGCGGACGGTCAACGGGAGTGATGCTCCGAGGGTTCTTGCAGTCACTGACCCAACTCTTGAGAACTCCTGGAGCGAGCTTTCGGCTGCCCTGCCGATGACTGGGTGCTTACCTTCAGAATCCAGCAGCTCGTAGAGGGGGCGCCTGGCTCTCGACGAGGAATATCGCTTCTGGCCTCTGAAGCCGACCCCATGGGCGACGGTGTGTAAGGAGCCCGGGCTCCTGCCTCGACACCACCCCCACCTATCAACGATATCCCCGGCGTGGTGTGTCACTCATCTCCCGGAACGTTCCAGACCAGAGGGCCCTTCTCTTTCCTATCGCTTCCCTCTCCCACGACTCTCGCCCCGGCGGACCAGGTCGGGCGCGCTCTTCTTCGTCTCCCCATCCACACGAGCCCCGAACAACGGGACGGGCGCTCCTCGACCGTCGGCGTAAGCCACCGTGAATGGAACGGAAGCACGGTCCATGAGTTTACTTCTCGGGGCTCTGCTTTCGGGGCGCTGGACCCCAGCGGTTCCGGGCAGGGTTCGTGCCTCGCGGGTCGCGCCTCCTGCGCATAGCTTCGGACCGCACTGTGAGACGCCGAGCCTTGAACGAGCGGACGATGACGATGAAGCGACGCGTACTCCCCACGCTAGCCGTGGCTGGGGCCCTTACCCTCTTGCCCTCCACCGGTCTGGCCCAGGGCGGGCTTCACCTGAGTGTGACCCCCCGCTTCGGCCTTCTCGTCCCGGACCAGCAGCTCTACGAGGTCTTCGAGGACTGGCCACTGGACCCCGTGCAGTGGACTGCTGGCTGGCTGAAGAACGCCGCGGTGGCGGGCGTCGGTGTCGATCTGGAACCGGGGTTCGCGGGTCTCCGCGTCCGCGCCGAGCTTCTGCGATCCTTCGATGGCTGGCTGCGGGCTGTCCACGGGCTGCGCCGGCCTCGCGTCCTGTTCCAACCCCCGGAGATCCGGGAGACCTGGTTCGACGTCCCGGCCACAGTCACGATCCTGGGCTTCCACCTCGTGCTTCCCACGCAGCTGCTCATCTGGCGCGCCCGCCCCTACCTGATGGCCGGGTACTCGGCCAAATGGTACAGCTTCGGTGAGCCCGATCCCGTGAACGAGGTGAACGCGACCTTCCCCGACAACGGGTTCGTACCGTCGCTGGACCTGGGCGCGGGGTTCACGGTTCCCCTCTCGTTCGCGGAGCTGGATCTGGTCGCCCGCGACGTCCTGAGCGAATACTGGGGGTGGAAGCAGCACGACATCGTCGTGGCCGCGGGCTTGACGTGGAGGCTGTTCTGATCCGAGGGCGTCAGCGGGAGAAGCGCACCTCGTAGACGCCCGGCGAGGGCACCGGCTGATTCTGCTCGTCCACGGCCTCCAGTACGGTCGCTACCGGGAGGTCGGCGCCCACATCCGCCACCTCCACCCGGAACCGGAGCTCCCCCGGCGCGGTGTTCACTGCCACCACGCGATAGACGTCCGGCGACCCGGCCTGGGGGGCACCGTAGGCACGACTGCCCGCCGCGGGCGAGATTCCCTGAATGCCGCTGCCGGTGACCAGAAGCACCGCTCCGGCCGGGGCCCCCGAGGGAGAGGTCACCCGACCCTCGAAGTGCCCCGGACCCTCGGGCCCCGAGTCGCATGCGGAAACCACGGCCAGGACCGCCAGTCCCGTGACAAACGTTCCCGCACGAGTCATGGCTCCCTCCGTGCCCGCATGGATCCCATGGGAACCAAGGTCCGAACCCGCTGCTCCTGCGCCGCCGTCATGGGGAGACCCGGATTGGCCACCAGAAAGGCTCGGAAGTCCCCCAGGTCGTAGATGCCATTCTGATTCCCGAACCGGTCCAGATAGTCCCGCTGCAGCACGGTGGGCGCAGCGCCGGTCAACAGGAAGGGACCGGTAAGCTGCTCTACTCCGATCACCGGGGAGACGACCTGGAGCGCCACCAACACCGATGCCTCCAGACCGATGGCGTCCCGGGCAGTGACCGTGATGGAGAAGGCACCCGTCTCCATGGCGGCTCCCGCGATCTTACCGGCGTCCTCCGCCAGCTCCAATCCCTGAGGAAGGGCTCCTTCCAGGGCCCAGCTCACAGGTGGGTTGGCGTTCTCCACCACGAAGATGATCTCCTGCACCGCAGCCGCTTCGATCGTCACGGACGAGGGGGCGTAGCTGAAACCGTAGACGAGGTCGAAGGACGCGGTGAGCTCCTTGGGGGTGTCCAACACCACATCGACGGGGTTCTGGGGGCCAGCCACGGCGCCCGACCACTCCCGGAACGAGAACCCCGTCCGGGCCTGGGCGGTGACGTTCACCGAGGTGCTCTTGGCGTACCATCCATCCTCGGAGGGCGGAGCGTACGCCACGGCACCCGGCTCGATGTCTGGCACCTCACTATCAAGGTGCACCAGCAGGCGGTGCTGAAGTTGTCCGTAGGTGGCCGTGAGAACGGAGTCCTTCAGCTCGGTCTGGAAATCCCGGACGCGAGGCGAGCCGTCTTCCCACCGAATGAACCCGTTTCGGGTCCCCTCCTCCAGAGGCTCCCCGGGAGATGCCTCGAGGACATGCCTCTGGAAAGGAGCCGACGCGACGACCACGTCCTGGCCCGGGGAAGCCGCCCCATCGATGCTGAACAGGCCGTCGTCGCCTACCGTGCCCTCGGTGAGGAGCCGCACCTCCTGGTATCGAGTGAGGAGCCTAAACTCCGAATCGGTGCCGGCCTCGGCGATGTCCAGGAACGTCACCCCCATGGCCGACCCTGTGTTGGAGAAGGAGGCGGGGTTCGACCCGGCGTGAAAGACGTCGTTGCCCGTCGAGCCGGGGAAGGGATCTCCGTCGTCACCCCGCTCGTCGGGACCGCCCTGGCCCAGCTCTTCCAGTCCGTCGGCCTGGCGAATCGCCACACCCATACGAAGTGGATCGGCATTGATGGTGTTCGGTCCCCAACGTTGCTCGACGATAGCAGGATCGACGTGCCAGATCAGAAGTCCGGAAGAGAATAGGTTCTGATCGAAGCCGATCGCCTGGCGGTTCTCGAGGAGGAAGTACTCCCCGGAGTCGTCCCCGCCGTCGACGCGGTACACGGTTTCCTCCCTCTCCACGGGTCCCAGCCTCAAGACGGTGTGGTCGGTGTCCCGGGCCAGCTCCTCCACCTGGACCCACCCCAGTACCGCCTTGCCCCAGGCACCCAGGTGGCATGGACGCTCCGGGTTTCCACTCTGACAGCCCCAGGCCCCGGTGGCCATGAGATCCCAGTAGCCCACACCCCCATGCCGGGGGAAGCCTCCGCCGGTGCCGTAGAGATCAGGAAGCCCGAAGCCGTGACCCAGCTCGTGAGCGAACACCCCGATTTCATTGATCGCATCTCCCCTACACGACAACACGGGCTGGATGGTGTAGTCCCAGACCGTGACGAATTCCCGGGCGGCGTTCGCGGACGGTGTGCTGGTCACGAATCCCTCGGAATAGCCCCAGCCCCCCAACGTCCACCGGTGGGACCAGATCCGGTCGGACGATTGATTCCCATCGCACTCGGCGCCGCGGAGGGGGTGCATCACCGCCAGGATGTCCACGTAGCCGTCGTCGTCGCCCGAGTTGGGAAGGCCGTCGGGACCGTCGTTGTCGAACGGGCCCCAATCCACCCCGGACGCATCCACCTGAGAGAGGATGTCGACGATGAAGTCCCCCACCCTGGACCGAGACCCCAATCCGGAGCTCTGCGCAGCAACCTGTGCGGCCGTGAGAAGAACGCGCTGCCAGTCATGAGTGGCTCCCACCAGCTGCACGCGCCCCCCGGACATCTCGTCATAGAACTGGGGGATGGTCCGGTAGCGGCTGTTGGGCCCGTCGAAGAACTCTCGCTGAACCTCGCTCACGTCGTAGGGCGGGGTCTCGGGGGAATCCCCGAAGAGGCCGAGCACGAGGGGGAAGTGGAACTCGCCGCTGACCACACCTTCTCGCTGCCCCAGGACGGCCATGGGGTCGACTCCCTCACGCTGCGCCTCGGCGGCACGAGCCAGCAGTACCCGTTGCAGGCGCGGGGTCCATGCCCGCGAGAACTGGAAGGCGTCGGGATCGGTCCGGAGCCGACGGTAGTAGGCGTCGGGGGGACGGGTCCCGTACATCATCCCCAGAAGCTCGACGTCGCTCTGGGCGTGCAGTCCGGGCGCGCCAGCCGCGGATGCCAGAAACAGAAGAAGTAGTCGGCGCACCTTCAAGAGATCGCGACCTTCCGAATGGGATTGGGAGTCCGATGCCCCGGTGTGCTCGGCGTTCGGACGGTTGTAACCCCCCTCATGGGGCCAGTTCCCGGACTCATGCGAGGGGGAGCGGCTCAACACCGCACGTTGATACGGTCCTTCGGGAACCGTCAGCCTCGCGACCGGTCCTCGCCCCGCACACCCAGCACCGCCGCGACTTCTCTCATGCCCTCGATCACATTCTGGATGTGCTCGTTCCGTTCGATGCCGAGCAGCTCGATCCCCTTGACGACCTCCTCCCGATCCACCCCGGCCGCGAACGCCCTGTCCTTCAGCTTCTTCACCACCGATTTGGGCTTCAGGTCGTCGATACCCGTGGGCCGGACCAGGCAAGCGGCATAGACGAGTCCGCTCAGCTCGTCGCAGGCGAAGAGCACCTTGTCCAGCATCGATTGGGGCTCCACGCCGGTGAACTCGGAGCGATGAGCGAGAACCGCCTGCACGACCTCCTCCGGATACCCCCGGGCGCGGAGCTCGTCCACCGCCCTCAGGGGATGCTCCTCGGGATGCTTCTCCCAATCCAGATCGTGCAGCAGACCCGCGAGGCCCCAGGTCTCCTCGTCCTCTCCCAGCCTGCGCGCGTAAAATCGGACCGCGGCCTCCACCCCGTACATGTGCTTCCGCAGTCCCTCGTTCTCGACCCATTCGTGCATCAGTGCCAGAGCTTCGTTTCGGCTTGGCATGGCGAATCCCTCGTCCATTCACGGTTCGGTCTGAATTGGCTCGGCCGTATCCCCCACACTCGACGGGGCGACCCTCGTTGGCAAGCCCCGGCCCGCCCGTTGCCTGCGGTTGCCCCGGGACCGGACATGCCCTCATATCGGGAGATCTTTCCCAACCCGGAGTCGATCATGATCACACGCTACTCGAGAACGCTTAGCGTCGCTCCCTGGCTCGCCCTTGCAGGGCTCGTGGCTTGCGCACCGGCGGACCGAGCCCAGGAGGAAGGTCCACGCCAGGTCCAGCAGTACACGATCCAACAGCTCATGAAGACGACGTCGTACGCCAACGCCTCGTTCTCCCCGGACAACTCCAAGCTGCTGGTGAGCCACAACGGAACCGGGGTGTTCAACGCCTACGCGATCCCGGTGCAGGGTGGCGACCCGGAGCCCCTTACCACATCCACCACCGACCGAGACGCCCTTGACTGAGTGAGAGGACCATGATCGTTCGTCCTTGCTTCGCGGCTGTGGTCCTCGCGGCCCGCTTGTCCACCCCCGCGGCCGCCCAGGACCGTGAGGAGATCCTCTCGTACGATGTCGTCGTGGATGTCCAGCCCGACGGTCAGCTGGTCGTCAACGAGGAGATCACCGTCACGGCCCTGGGGGAGGAGATCCGGCGGGGGATCTACCGGGACTTCCCGACCCGCTTCCCAAAGGGCAACCGCTGGACGTCGGCGGTTGCACCTTTCGATGTCCTGGCCGTCCTCAGAGAAGGCCAGCCCGAGCCGTACGAGCTCCTGAGCATCGGTGGCCCCGCGGGCCGGGGTGGCGTCCGGGTGCGGATTGGCGATCCCGACGTCTTCCTCCCCTCGGGAGTGCATCAGTACACCCTGACGTACGCCACGGAACGGTGGCTCACCTTCGGCGAGGACGCCGACCAGCTCTACTGGAATGTCACCGGCAACGGATGGGGTTTCGCCATCCTGAGCGCTTCGGCGCAGATCGTCCTCCCGGGCACCGTGGATCCGGAGCGCGTTCGCCTGGAAGCCTGGACCGGCCCCGTGGGTTCGACGGAGGAGGCGGCGGCGCGGCGCTGGGATCCGTCTGCCGCCGACGGGGGCGCAGCCGTCTTCCGGACCACGCGCGCGCTCCGGCCCGAGGAGGGGCTCACCATCCGGGTCACCTTTCCCAAGGGCCTGGTGGCTCCGCCAACCCCGGAGAAGGAAGCCGAATGGTTCCGCATGGAGTGGGGCCCCTACATCGATGGTGCGGTCGTGGTGGCGTTGATTCTACTGCTCTACTTCCTCATGTGGCTGCGGGTAGGAATGGACCCGGCCCGGCGACCTGTGATGGTCCAATACGAGCCCCCGGAGGGTTTCTCGCCAGCGGAGCTGGGGTTCTTGAAGAAGCGGGGATACGACCACTCCCTGCTGGCCTCGGCCCTGGTGAGTCTGGCGGTGAAGGGAGCGCTGCGCATCGACCGGGAAGGTTCCACCTGGAGCGTGGCGCGAACCTACGAGGTGCAGGATTCGGAGAGCATCTCGAAGGACGAGCGTGCCGTCCTTTCCGCCCTGCTGCCGGACCGGAGCGAGCTGAAGCTGAAGCAGAAGCATCACAGGAGAATCCAGAAGGCCGTGAGAGCCTTCCGCAAGGCGCTGTCGCGGCGACTGGAGCGGGAGTACTTCGTCACCAATCGACGCTGGTTCCTCTCCGGTCTGGCGCTGAGCCTGGCGGGATTCGGAGCCCTCACCTGGCGGGCGCGTTACAGCATCGCACCCGAGGGGTGGTTCTTCGGCTTCTTCCTCACCTTCTGGACCCTGGGCGTAGCCGTTCTCCTCGTCTGGGTCTGGCGCGCCTGGTCTCAGGCGCTCTCGGGAGCCGTGCTGTCGTGGGTGGAGGCCATCTTCGCGACACTCTTCGCGACCCCTTTCTTCCTCGCCGAGGTCTTCGTGGCCTACGCGCTCTTCCAGTTCGTGCCCCGGCACCTGGTGGCGGCCGCGCTGGTCCTAGGGGTGGTGAACGCCCTCTTCTACCACCTGCTGGAGCGCCCCACCCTGAAGGGCCGCGGTATCCTCGACCGCCTGGAGGGCTTCACGCGGTTCTTGACGGCCACCGACGCCGATCGCCTCGACCGCATGACGCCCCCTGAACGGACCCCGGAGTTGTTCGAGCAATACCTCCCCCACGCCATCGCCCTGGGAGTGGAGAATCGGTGGGCCAAACGCTTCGAGAACGCTCTGGTTCCGGAAGCTCCCGGGGGAAGCGGCACGTCACGGACGCCCATGGGCTGGTACGGGGGGCCCGCCTCGGGCGGGTTCTCCTCCTTCTCGTCGTCCCTGGGGAGCTCCCTGGCCAGCACCCTCTCGGCCTCATCGGCCTCTCCGTCGTCAGGGGGAGGAGGGAGCGGAGGCGGGGGTGGCTCCTCGGGAGGCGGCGGGGGGGGCGGCGGGGGTGGAGGCTGGTAGGTCGCTTTGTCAGCCCGATCCTGACCGGGGGGCGGTACAGGGGCGGCGTCCCGGCGCCACGCGGCAAGGTGGGTCTCGAGGCTGAGCAGCGGGCTCGGACGCGGAGGGAGGGCGGTGCCAGGAGTCCAACTCCGTTCACCCGGCTGGGACCAAGAGCCCTCCGCGCACGCACCGTCACTGCTCCCAGATGTTCGCTTCGCCGGACTCCTGGCTCCGTCCCCCCTACCTACCGGCCCTTGCCGATCGCCCCCACAGCTGCGACCAAAGACCCCAGCAGTGGGTTCTGGTCTGGCCGGAAAAACCCACGGAGCAGTGCGTCTCCGTTGAATTGGATTTCAGCGACGAGGGCCAACCGGATGACAAGCACGACTGCCTGGCGTGCTCCTTGCTCGATCTCGAGCTATCGAGGTAGCCACGGGATCGATGGAAGCCAAGGCGATGGCGTCCAATGCGAAGAGGGCAGCAACTTGTGTGATGGGCGCCTACGTCGTGTGGCTGGTCTTCTCCTACCGCTACCACTTTCTGGACGGGGTGAATCTCCTCATCCACGAGGCGGGCCACGTCGTGCTCGGCTTCCTGGGCACCATCCTGGGAGTTCTTGGAGGCACCATTCTGCAGCTCATATTCCCCCTCGCCTTCGTCGTGTACTTCTGGAGGCGGCATCAGCGCTTCGAAGCCGGTGTCTGCGGCGTCTGGGCCGCCGAGAGCGCCATGCACACGGCCAGGTACATGGCCGATGCTGAGCTTCAGCTGCTGCCCCTCGTCGGCGGGCACATCCATGACTGGAACTGGCTCCTGACTCGGGCCGGCCTGCTGGGCTGGTGCGAGGAGCTCGGCCAGCTCCTGCACGTGCTCGCCAGCATCGCGGCCGTCTGGGCTCTGTGGACAGCGGCCGAGGCGGGGTTCGACTGGGGAGGAAAGGGGGAATCCGCGCATACTGCGCTGCGGTCTTCGCACAGGTAACCCGCGGATCTAGAGGCCGCAGGAGGGGTTGTGCGGAGAGAGGGGCGGAGCCAGGAGTCCAGCTCCGCTCACCCGGCTGGGACCAGGAGCCCTCCGCGCGCGCACCTCCACTGCTCCCAGATGTTCGCTTCGCCGGACTCCTGGCTCCGCCGTCTACGGAGATGATCCGCCGGGGAGTGCTGGCTAGAGAGATTGCAGCAGGGCCTTGGCACTCTGGAGGTCTGGTGTGTCGAACCCCTCCGTGAAGTGGCTGTAGATCTCCGCGAGACGCTCATGGGCCTTCCTCTTCTTGCCTCCGCTCTGCCACAGCCGAGCGAGACTCATCGTCGCGCGTAGCTCCAGGGTCCTGGCCTCCTGTTGCCGGGCGGTGTCGATGGCCCTTTCGAACTCTCGCTCCACCGCTGTCGGCTCTCCCCCCCGCAGAAGCAACAGATCCCCGCGGTGACGGTAGATCTCCGCTTCCATGTACCTCTCGCCGTGCTTCTGCATCACCTCCAGCGCCGCACCAACCGCCGCGTCGGCTTCGTCCAGCTCTCCCGCTCCCTCGCAGGCCTCAGCCATCCTGGTATGTAGACGTGTCATGCAGGTCTCGGTACCGGTAGCCCTCATCGCGGCGAGGGCCTCATGCATTTGGGCAATGCCGTCCCGGACGTGTCCCTCGCGGATCCTCCGCTCTGCTCGATAAAAGGCCGCGTGGGCCTGCCAGTAAATGAACCCTTTCTCGTCCGCGAGAGGCGCGAGCTCCTCGGTGTAACGGTCCACGGTGACCGGGTCTCGCAGGAACCAGTACAGCTCGCACGCGCCCACCAAGATGAAGGCCATCGTGTGCGGATGCCCCTGCTCGCGGGCCAGACCGAGGGCTCTGTCTAGATCCCTCCGGGCTCGGTCCGGAAAGCCGAGGAACCAGTGACTCCAGGATCCGAACGCCAGGTTCAACACACCCAGCTCGAAGCCGTAAATGTAGGCCGTATCTCCGTCCCGCACGGGATCGTGAGAGGCCATCGCGCGCTCGACGCCCTCCACCGCACGAGCGAAGGAGCCCACGTTGAGGAGGGGCCAGGTCTGCAGGTAGTAGGGAACCGTCTCCAGGGCGGGATCACCGGATTCAGCCGCCAGTCTGCGTAAGTGATCCACCAGCTCAAGGGCAAGGTGATAATCCGGCCGAGTTGAGTGGAGCAGCACCAGTTGGGCAAGAGCGGCAAAGGTCCGGCGTGGATCACGTATCTGCTCACACAATTCCCTGCCCCGAACAGCTGCCCGCGCCAGCTCGGGGGCCGCGAAGCCGCGCGCCCACTGGAGCGGCACGGCAAGGGCGAGTTGCAGCGAGAGCTCCTTATCGATCCGCTCAGGTCCGGGTGGCAGCCCGTCGATCAGCTTCAGGGCATGATTGAAATGAGCGATGGCCTCTTCGTTGGCGGAGAGTCGCACGGCTCGCTGTCCCGCTCGATGGAGATATTCCACCGCCTTCTCGGCCATCCCCGCCTCGCGAAAGTGGCGAGCCAGCTGCACGGCGATCTCATCGGCCCGATCGCCGTAGAGCTCCTCGAGAGCAGTTCCCACCGCGCCGTGCAGGTAGGGGCGCTCCACGTCGTCCAGCTCGCCGTAGAGATGTCTCTGAAAGACGATGTGTCGAAACGCATATTGCGACAGACGCGTGCCGTTCGCTCTGGAGACACCCTTCGCCCGAACCAGGTGGTGGCGTTTTTCCAGCTCGTTGCTCACCAGATGGACCAGCTCGAGCGGGTTCGTCTGGCGGACTCGAGCCACCGCCTCCAGCGTGAACTCCTCACCCTCCACACTGGCCAGTCGCAGAATGTCTCGTAGCTCCTGAGGAAGCCTTCCGAGCCGCTCCTCGAGCACCGCATCGACACGAGCCGGCATGGTCTCCCAGTCGATGTCCGACACCTCCACCCAGTCTTTCTGCTCATCCTGGACCAGCAGCCCTCGCTCCTGCATGCTCCGCAAGAGCTCGACGGTGAACAGAGGATGCCCCCCGGTGTGACGGAGAAGGGTATCTCTGAAGGCCTCGCCGAAGCGGTTCGGCTGGCTGTCCAGAAGAGCATCCAGGAACGGACGGTCCTCCGCATGGTCCAGCTCGATCTGGAGATCACCGAAGTCGCGCCGGAGCTCGTTGACCAGGGGCTCCAGAGGATGCCTCTGTCCCTCCCGCCCAAGCGCCACCTCCGCAGGCCGATAGGCGCCAACGAACAGGATCCGACAGCCAGCGATACGCCGCGCCAGGTGAAACATGAGATTGATGGACCCCGAGTCCGCCCACTGCACATCATCCACGATCACGAGCAACGGCCGAGCCCGCGCCACAGCCTGGAGCACCCGCGTCGTCTGTTCAAGTAGGCTGCTCTGCTGGAGCGTCGAGTCGGCAGGCACCGCTCTCTTGTGCTCCACGAGCGCTCTCAGCCTCTCGATCCAATCTCCCGCCATGGGAGTCGTGGCTTCTACGCGTGCCAGCAAGCCTGTGCCCGTGACCAGGGTGCCAATCAGGTCCGACCCGGTCTCCAGCACCGACTGCGCCGTGTACGGTACGACGTCTACCAGGCGGCGAGCACGTTCGTCGGTCAGTGTACCCGCAGCCTGAAGAGCATCGACGTCACCCGTCAGGAGTGCCAGAATCTCGCGGAAGGGCATGTAGGGATCGCCCGTGCCCGTGTGGGCGTCACACTTGCCCGAGACCACCACGAGTTCGCGGTGGGCCGCCTCGGCACGGCGTGCGAACGCGTTGATGAGGGCCGTCTTGCCGCTTCCCGCTTCACCGGCTACAAGGGCGACCCGGCCGTGTCCCGCCATCGCCTGCTCGAGAAACGCGTCCAGCTGGGCCAGCTCCTCCTCGCGTGCGACAAACAAGGGAGCCTCGGCCTCCGGCGTCGGAGGTACGGTCGGGTGGGCCGGCGTGGACGACGCTGGAGCAGAGGCACCTGTCAGACTGAGGTGGACTCGATGGAGCTCAGAAAGGAGCTCTTCGGTACTCTGGTATCTCTCCCCCCTGTCCTTCTTCAGGCATTTCAGGATGACCCGACTGATCACCTCCGGAATGCGAGCATCGAGCGTCCGTGGATCGGGTGGTGCATCGAGCCGGTGCTTGACCGCCACAGCAAAGGGAGTGGGACCCTGGAAGGGCGGCCTTCCCGTCGCCATCTCGAACAGGATGACCCCCACCGCGTAGAGGTCCGAGCGCGCGTCGACGTCGGCGCCATCCAGCTGCTCCGGCGACATGTACTCCGGCGTCCCAATCATCATCCCCGTTTCGGTCATGCCCTGGGACTCGAGCTGACGAGCGATCCCGAAATCCATGATGCGAGCCCGCCCCTGCCGGTCGAGCATGACGTTTTGCAGTTTCAGATCACGGTGGATCACTCCCAGTCGATGTGCTTCCGCCAGACCCTCGCACATCTGCGTGGCCGTGGATATCACCTGCTCCGCGGTGAAGGGTCCAGACCTGCTGATCAGGCTGGTCAGGTCCTCGCCGGGGACGAGCTCCATGGTGATGTAGTACGCCCCCTCGTGGTCCCCAATGTGATAGACCCGACAGACGTTGGGGTGGGAGATTCGGCGGGCGAGCCTGAGCTCGTTGCGGAACCGCTCGACGGTCTGTGGGTCGGCCGTGATCTCCGGGCGCAGGAGTTTGAGAGCGACTTCCTCGTTGATCTCCGTGTCCAACACGCGATAGACCTCGCCCATACCGCCGCTGCCCAGCACCTCCATCACCTCGTAGCGGTCCGCGAAAGTGGTCCCCGGATTCAAGCCAGCCATCGGGGCCTCCATGGTCCCAAGCTCATGAGGGCGAGTCGGGCGCGCTTGACCCTGGTGGTGGCCCGGCGTCGAGAGGGTGGGGCCAACCACCTCCTGGTCCGCGCACTGAAGGTGCTTGGAGCACGATCACGATTCGCGAGACGACGTCGGACGCACGCCCGATCGCATTCTGACGGCCGGGCGCTGAAGCGGGCAAGACACCCGGCCATCCGTCGCTGACAGGTTCCCCGTGATCCCCCGATCAGCCTCCGTCGGGCACCCTCAGGTACCTGTCGAACCAGTTCAGCGTCTCCCGGATGACCTCGTCCTCGGGTACGTTGTGTGCCGACGGGGACACGTAGTGACGTTTGTCCTCGTCGGGTGTCCCCAGTAGCTCGAACATGGGCCGCTGGGCCGTCTCGTAGGGAAAGACGATGTCGTACTCCCCGTTGATCATGAGGACGGGGGTTCGGACCCGGGACACGAAGTTGAAGGCATCGGCCTCCGGTTGGAAACGCGTCTCGTTCCACAAGCCGCCCACGTTCAGGACGGCGGCTCCGATGCGGGGTTCCACGGCCAGGACAATGGGGGCCGTGAAACCGCCGAAGCTGAAGCCGAAGTAGCCCACGCTCCCGGCGTCGAGGTCCTCCCGGGTCTCGAGGTAGTCGATGGCGGCAGACACCTCCTTCACCCATTGGATGGTGTAGTCCCGGTACGTGGATCCCCTCCATCCACCAGGAATGCTCCCGTGTGTGATACTGAAGAGGGAGTCGTCCCGCTCGTAGGCACCCTTGAAGATGGGGACCACCACGGCCCGCCCACTGAGGATCATGTAGTCGAAAGCGGACACAAACTCCTCATCGATGGTCTTCATTGCCAGCAGCCCGGACCCCCCCCAATAGACCACGGGCTGGAGGGGCCGTTGGGCATTATCCGGCAGGTACAGGACCGCCCCGCCCCTCTCTCCGTAGGGAAGATCGAAGGCGACCTTCTCCCGGACCCAATGCTCGAGTGTGTCCGCCCGCTCTACCACCGGATTCAGCGGATAAGGATCGTAGGCGTACAGTCTTCGGAAGACCTCGAACTCCGCATCCGACACCGGCTCCTCGGCCCAGTAGTCCCGGGTCACGGTCCGTTCTACCCGGTAGCGGAGAGCTTCCAGGGCCTGCCCCTCGTCAAAGGTTCGAACCAGCCGAAACCCGTTGGTCTGGTCCCGATCGAAAGCCGGTTTGGGAATGATCCAACCCACGTGGAAGGGCGCGTCGAGCCAGGCCGCGCCCCTGGTCGCCCGTTCCCCCTCCCCCACCTCGTTGAAGCACCACTCCCGGACGTTCCCAACCAGGTCGTACACGCCCAGGGTGGTCATGGCTTCGTTCTGGCCCACGGGCCGGGGTCCGTCGGAGCCCAGGTTGCTCCGGGGAACGATGACGTAGCTGCTCCTCCGGTAGTAGAGTCGACCCCGGTTCCACTGGAGGGTGGTGGGAAGCTCCTTTCCGGCCCAGCGTGCGTATGCCGCCGCCTCGTGCCAGCTCACGCCACTCACCGGGTACTCGGCCTGACCGTCCGGAAAGGTTCCCAGACGCCAGGTGCTGGGCCCGGGGCGTCCCGTCTGATCCCTGAAGAGGGCCATCGCGTCCTCGAAGCTCAGCTCCACCCCTTCCTGGACGAAGGGATGGGTCCAGTACTCCGGGGTCCGGTATCCCCCGGCATCCACGAATTCCTTGAAGTTCCGGTTGGTGACCTCGTACCGGTCCATGAAAAAGTCGGTGTACCGGATGGAGTCCCGGGTGAAGCCCGGAATCCGGACCATCCCTTCCAGCTCAGGATCGAGGGGGCGAAGCTCTACGGGATCCATTGGAGGAATGCCCCTCCAGCTCACTCCGAGCACTGCCGTTTTGAGCAGCTCACGCGTTCTGTACCCCTCCAGCTCGAAGCGCAGCCGATGGGAACGATCCTCACCAAAGTTGACGCCGTAGGCTTCGGTTTCGAAGGTGATCCCCGCGAACCGGACTTCTTCCAGGGGCGTCACCCCCAGGAGCTCAAACTCCCCGCCGGGGCCTTCCATGTCCTGGATGTAGACCCGGGCCCCCGGCGGGTCGGTGCGAATGGGAACCGTGTAGGAGAACCGCGGAAGGAGTCTGGCAAGAGTGGTGTCCTCCGGGAAGACGGCCTCCACCTCCTGGGCCAGGGCAAGGGCCTCGGTGTATTCACGCGCGTCCGCCAGGTTCTCCACCTCCGCCAGCTGCTGGGTGGCCCACACCGCCCGCTGGCTTTCCGCCCTGATGCGAAGGATGGCCACCGAGGCTACCGCCACCACCACCAGGATGGCGGCTGTTGCCGCTACCGTCCGCTTCCGCTCCCATCCCGCCGGCTCGGCAGAGGGAAGCCCGGCCAGGAGCGCCTCTTTGAACCCTCCAGCCGTGGCGAAACGCTTGTCCCGCTCCTTCTCCAGCGCCCTGGAGACGGCCTTGTCGATCTCCGGGGGAAGGCCAGGGCTGAGGTCTTTCAGAGACCGGAACTCTCCCAGGACCTTCCGGCTCACGAGGGCGCTGACGGGACCATCGAAGGGGGCTTCTCCTGCCAGCATCTCGTATAGCATGCAGCCCAGGGCATAGATGTCGGTGCGGCCATCCACATCACTCTCGCCGGTGGCCTGCTCCGGGCTCATGTAGATGGGGCTTCCCAGGGAGACGCCCGTCTTGGTGAGTCTCCCCAGGCCCGATTCGTCCAGGGCCGCGGCGATGCCAAAGTCCGCCACGACGGCATGGCCGCCGCTGAGGAGCACGTTGCTCGGCTTGATGTCCCGGTGAATCACCCCTTGCTGGTGGGCGGATTCCAGGGCCTCCGCCACCTCGGCGGCGATCTGAACCGCCTGCTCCAGGGGCAGCCGTTCCTCCCGCCGGAGGAGAGCAGCAAGGCTGTGACCCTTCACATAGGGCATGACGTAGTAGGGAAGGCCGTCCACCTCCCCGGAGTCGATGAGGGTGAGGATGTTGGGGTGCTGGAGCTGGGCGATGACGTCGATCTCCCTCAGGAACCGGTCCGTCTCCAGGCTGGAGGAGAGGGCCGGCTGCAGGACCTTGATGGCCACCTTCCTCTCGTGCCGAAGGTCCTGGGCAAGATACACCACCGCCATCCCCCCCCGGTCCAGCTCGTCCTCGATTCGATAACGATCGGAAAGGGAATCCTTCAGGCGTTCCAGAAAGTCGTCGATCATCGGTCTCTCCCCAGCCCGTGGAGGGATTCAACCGACCGCCATTCGAGGCACTCGAAGCGGGTCTTGGGGTGGCCGTCGCAAGGTTCCAGGCGGCTCGGCTGAGGAACGTATGGAAGTTTGCGGTGCAGGCGAGCCTCAGGCAACAAAGCTTTTCGGTGCTACCTGAACTCGCGCCGGGTTCCACCACGGAGCGGAGGGGGACGGGGTTCGGCGAAGCGAGCATCTGGGAGCGGTGAAGGTGCGTGCGCGGAAGGCCGTTGGTCCCAGACGGGCGGGCGGAGTCGAACCTCCATCACGCACTCCCAACCTTCCAAGTCCCACCACGGAGCCGTGGGGGAACGGGGTTCGGCGAAGCGAGCATCTGGGAGCGGTGAAGGCGCGCGCGCGGAGGGCCATTGGTCCCAGCCGGGCGAGCGGAGTCGAACCCCGTTCCCCGAGGTAATATTCCTACACCCTCGACGACGGGCAAAGATGAGCCAGCACGCACTCGGCGCACCGCGGCCGGCGCGCGATGCACACCGCTCGCCCGTGGAAGATCAGCATGTGGGAAAGAGGGGTCCACCAGTTCCGCGGGAAGATCTCCACGAGATCCTCCTCGATCTTCACCGGATCTTCCTCGCGCGTGAACCCCAGCAGGCGCGACAGCCTCTTCACGTGGGTGTCCACCACCACGCCTTCGTCGACTCCAAAGGCATTTCCCAGGATCACGTTGGCCGTCTTCCGGCCCACCCCCGGGAGCGCCACCAGTTCGTCCATCGAGGCCGGGACTTCTCCTCCGTGCCGGTCCACGACCGCGCCCGCCATCGCGATCAGATTCCTGGCCTTGTTGCGGAAGAAGCCCGTGGACTTGATGATCTCCTCCAGTTCTTCCTGGCGGGCACCGGCCAGGGACTCCGCGTCGGGGAAGCGCCGGAAGAGCCCAGGAGTGACCATGTTGACCCGCTCGTCGGTGCATTGAGCCGACAGAATGGTGGCTACGGTCAGCTGATAGGGATCGGCGTGCCGGAGGGCGGTCCTGGCGTGCGGGTAGAGCCCCTCCAGGAGCTGGTACACGAGAACAGCCCGCTCCTTCCTGGCCCTCTTCGATTCGCGGGGCATGGCTCAGTCCAGGTGGATTCGTCGGTAGGGCAGGGCCGTGCCACGAGGAGCCGCCGATCGCCCCGCCCCCTTCCCGGAGCCCGACTCTTCGCCCACAATGGAGGATTCGGGCGTAATCCGGTCCGGGTGGCGCTCCAGGTACCAGAGCACCCGTGCCAACAGCTTCAGGACTTCGCCGTGGGTCTCGACCGAGTAGAGGCGCTCCAGCTCTCCCCCCGGAAGGGTGGACGCGAAGTCCTCTGCTCCCTCCCGAACCGACGCCGCCCCCCACTCCACCATCCCGGCCACCGGCAGGGGAGACAAGGGAATCGCGCTGAAGCCCGGCCGATCATCCCGCATGCCGGTGACGACCAACGTCGAGATCATCCCGTTCCCCGGAGCGGTCCAGAACAGCCCGTCCAGGGCCTCCGGGGGCGCATCCTCGAGGGGACGTGCCCAGAACAGGTTCCGGGGCAGCTGCAGGTATCCGGCTCGAGGAAGTTCCTCAGGCACCCACGTCAAGAGGTCCAGCTCCCGCTTGACGAGGTGGCGAGCGGCCGTGACCTCCAGCAGGTACACCTTCTCGCCTTCCAGGAAGAAGTGGATGGAGTGGAAGAGGAGCTCCCGGTACTGTTGGACCACCAACGGGTCGTCCGCGGACTCCCGGATCTCGCCCAGAACGTTCCCGACCGCCTCGGTCATGGCAAAAGCGGTGGGGTCTCCCAGATCCAGCCCTCTTCTGCCCGCCTCCTCCTGGATCGCCTCGAAATGAGACGCCGCCTCGTCGCGCCCTGGAAAGGCCAGCTCATAGGGGGTCAACCGCGCGTAGGCGTCGTGAACGGCCATGGTCGGGTCACTCCGCCTCTTCCAGCAACTCGGCCTGGACCTCGGACTCCAGGACCTCCATGGGCCTCCCCCGCACCAGGTCCCTGAGCCCCCTCAGCCCTGATCTCCGTCTGAGGAGAACCAGCTCCAGAGCGCCGGGGCCCACGTCCACTCCCTCCACCAGCACGAAGTGCACGTCGCCCAGATCCTCGGGCCGTGGTATTCGGTACCTCCTTCCGTGCCACCAGAAATGAACCAACGCGGCCGACTCGAAGTCCTTCTCGGTCCAGACCTGCTCCAGGTAGAAGTCCTCCTCCACCTGGTAGATGCCCCGTCCCATGGAGTCGCCGCTCTGGAAGTACAAGGGATCGAATTCTTCTCCCTCGAACCGCTTGAAGCTCTCTTCGAGCGCGTAGTCCACTCCCTCGAGCCCGTCTTCGTTCGCCAGAGACTCCAGGTGGTGCCTGAGCTCGTGGGTGAGGGTTTCCCACAGCTGCTCCTTCCAGTCGAAGCTGGGATCGAGCTCAGCCAGCGCCTCGAAGGATCCATGGTAGAGCACAACGACCGATCGCGTCGTATCCGGTCCCATCCAATCCGACGGATAGGACTCGGTGAGACACATGCCCATCGTGTAGATGTCCGGATGCAGGGGATGCGGCAGGGCCTCGGCCCGCACCGTGAGTCCGTCCACTCCCTCGCGGTACTCCTGCGGGATCTCCTCGAAGGCCCGGTGTGCGACCTTCTCGAACTGCTTCAGGTTCATATCATGGCGCCACCCATGGGCACCCAGCCTGTGGCGCTCACGGCGGGTGGGGCGGCCCCTCCTCCACCAGCTCGTCCGCGGGAGCGGCCGCGTGACCCACCGTGCGCGCGACGAGCCAGCGGTTCGCCAGCAGCAGGGCAGCCAGGACCGCAGCCCATTGGATCAGCGTGGTTCCGATGTTGAACTCCCGGAACAGGCTCCATGTGTCGGCGAAGCTTTCGCCGCGAACCTGAAGGAACCACCAGACGATGAGAACCACCGCCTCTACCACGACCAGCCGGATCGCCCAGTCCCACCACGCCCCGATGCGCACGTCGGAGTGGCCGGTGTTGATAAAGGTCTCCCGCCACTCGCTCACGCCGTAGCGGAGCACGGCGAACGCGAAGAAGAATCCCGAGAGCATCAGGCCCACGCCCCAGACGAAGTCCTGATTGCGGAAGAAGCTCAGGTTGAGCGCGCTGGGCACGCCGCAGAGCAGGCCCGCGATGCCCACCACGGCAATGGCCTTTCCGCGAGGAAGTCCCAGGTCCATCACCACTCGGGATGCCAGCTCGATCATGGCCACGAGGCTCGTCCACGCGGCGAAGACGAGCGCCAGGAAGAAGAGCGCCATGAAGAACGAGCCGCCCGGAATGCGGGCGAACAGCTGCGGCACCCAGATGAAGGTGAGGCCCTCGTTCCCCGCTCCCACGATCTGGTCGGCCGCGTCGGGCATGATCGAGAAGACCGTGCACAGCACCATGATGCCCGCCAGCAGGGACATGGAGTTGTTGCCGAATCCGATGACGAAGGCGTTGAGTGCAGTGTCCTCGCGAGTTCGCATGTACACGGCGTACGTCAGGACCAGGCCCCAGCCCGCGCCGGTGTCCCAGGCGTTCTGTGTCAGCGCCTGAAGCCAGATCTGATAGTTGCCCAACTCCGAGAGGCGAGGCGTGAAGAGGAAGGCGAGTCCCCTGGAGGCGTCCGGGAGGGTCAGGGCCTTCAGAGCCAGAACGACGACCAGAACGATGAGGCTGGGAATCAGGATCCGTGCCGCGGTCTCGATCCCGCGCACTCCCTTCGAGACGACGAAGACCCCGAGGGCCATGGCCGCCGCATGAGTGAGGAGCGCTTCGGGCGTGCTGGCGAATCCTTCCCAGAATGCCCCGGGCTCGGCGGTGGGAATCTCACCGGTGAGGGTGGCGACGAAGAACCGGATGGTCCACCCCATCACGACGCTGTAGTAGAACATGATGGCGGTGGCCGTCCAGGCGACCCAGGCCCCCATCCATCCAAAGCGTGGTCCGATGGTCTTGCTGAAGGCACCAATCGGTCCGAAGCGAGTACCCTTCCCCATCCCGAACTCGAGGATGAGGAGGGGAACCGACCACAGGATGAGGAAGACCGCCCACGCCACCAGGAACGATCCCCCGCCGTTCGACGCCGCGATCCTCGGAAACCTCCAAATATTCCCTGTGCCCACCGCCATGCCCAGCATGGCCAACAGCATCCCCCAACGCGAGCTGAAGACTTCAGACTGGGTCGTCAATTCACACTCCTCGAGCCAACCTGCATTCCGATGTTCCGTCACCCGGACGCGCGCCCCCCGAAACCGGGCTGCGAGTGCGCAAGATACGAGGATACGGGAATGACACAAAAGAGGCCTCCGACTGCCCCGGGGAAGCGCCCAGGAGCCGGATCCGTCACGGATGGGCCCTTTCTGTGACGCCAGTTCTTTTTCTTTCTAGATTGCACGGCCCGCGAACCGAGACTGGTCACTGGCCGTGGTGGGGGCCAACCACCCTCGAGGAGCTCACGCCCAAGCTGGAGCGAGCCTTCCGGGGGTGGAGCGCGGGGGACGTCCCCGAGAAGAACCTCAGCCGGGTCGATCACCGCCCGGGGCACAGCATCTACATCATGAACCGACCGGACGCGGTCCAGTCCGTGATCATGGCCGGCCACGTGGCCCCACCCAAGGCGAACCCCGATGAGGTCGCCATCGAGATCATGAACACGATTCTGGGTGGCGAAATCACCGCCCGCATCAATATGAACCTCCGGGAGGACAAGCACTGGTCCTACGGCGCCTCGAGCCGGATCTGGGATGCCCGGGGCCAGCGTCCCCTGTTCGTGTTCTCCCCGGTCCAGACGGACAAGACCAAGGAATCGGTTCAGGAGATTCTGTCCGAGCTGGCGGGAATCGCGGGTGAGCGCCCGGCGACACCCGAGGAGCTGGATCGCGCCAAGAGATCCCGGACGCTCACCATGCCCGGCTACTGGGAGACGAACTACGCCGTTCTGAGCTCCATCACGGAAATGGTGGAGTACGGGCTCGAGGAGGACCACTTCGACACGCTCGCCGACCGCATTCGGTCCCTGGATCTGAGTCAGGTCAATCAGGCGGCGAGGCGTGCGATTCAGCCGGGGCGCGTCATCTGGGTGGTGGTCGGTGATCGGGAGGTGATCGAGCCCGGACTTCGAGAGCTCGATCTGGGCCCCATCTACGAGATCGAGCCCGACGGGAACGTGAAAGGGCAGATCGTCAGCAACCAGTAGTCCGGCGATCACGCAGCCCGTGGCAGGGGTCCGAGGGAGGCCCTCGGGCCCCTGACTTCAGTCCGTCCCGAAGGCTGCACGGCCATCTCATTCGACAGCCGCGGCTCGGGAGCCACCCATCGGGGTATGGGGTTTCTGCCGCTTCACCGCACGCTTCCATGGCTCCGGAGTTGCCTTCCATGCTGCTCTACGACCTGGTCGAGACTTCCCGCCGGGCGGCAGAAACCACCAGGAGGCTGGAAAAGACCGAGCTCCTCGCCAGCTGCCTCCGCCGCGCGGGTCCGGACGACGTCCCGATCTGCGTCGCGTACCTGTCCGGCGAGATCCCGCAGGGCAGGATCGGGATCGGGCCTGCCACCCTGAAAGCCGCCTGGCCCGAGACATCAGCCTCCTCACCGTCGCTCACCCTGACGGTCACGGACGGCTACTTCCAGCGGGTCGTGGACGCAGCGGGGCCGGGATCGACGAAGATCCGCGCTCGTCTCGTGCGGGATCTTCTCCAGCAGGGTACGCGGGAGGAGCAGGATTTTCTCGCTCGTCTTCTCTTCGGGGAGCTCCGTCAAGGTGCTCTGGAGGGCATCATGACGGAGGCCATTGCTAGTGCTTTCCGGGTCCCGGCTGGCGATGTGCGCCGTGCGCTGATGCTCACCGGAGATCTCGGCGCGGTGGCCCACGCGGCCCTGACCCTGGGTAGCCCCGGGCTGGGAGGGTTCGGACTTCGGATGTTCCGCCCGCTCAAGCCCATGCTCGCGCAGAGCGCCGACCGGGTGGAGGACGCCCTTGAGCGCCTTGGAATCGCCGCCCTGGAATGGAAGCTGGATGGGGCCCGTGTGCAGGTGCACCGGTCCGGGAGCGAAGTGCGGGTCTTCACGCGTCAACTCAACGACGTGACCGGTACGGTTCCCGAGCTGGTGGAAGCCGCTCTCGGCCTTCCGGTGCAGGAGATCGTGCTGGACGGAGAGGCCCTCGCCCTCCGGCGGGATGGCCGTCCGCTTCCCTTCCAGCTCACCATGCGGCGCTTCGGGAGGAAGCTGGACGTCCCACGCATGAGAGCGAAGCTCCCGCTGACGACGTTCTTCTTCGACTGCCTGTATCTCGACGGAGAGACCCTGATCGACCTGGCCGCGGAGGAACGGTTCCGAAGGCTTTCAGCGGCCCTTCCCGAGTCTCTGGTGGTTCCGCGGATTGTCACGGGGGACGCGCACGCCGCCGCTTCGTTTCTGGCCGGCGCGAGACAGGGTGGTCACGAGGGTCTGGTGGCCAAGGCGCTGGCGGCACCCTACGAAGCCGGTCGCCGGGGAGCGGGGTGGGTGAAGGTGAAACCGGCGCACACCCTGGACCTGGTGGTGCTGGGCGCCGAATGGGGGCACGGACGGCGGCGTGGCTGGCTGAGCAATCTCCACCTGGGAGCCCGGGACCCGGAGACGGGCTCGTTCGTCATGCTGGGCAAGACGTTCAAAGGGTTCACGGACGAACTGCTGACCTGGCAGACCCGGGCGCTACAGGAGATCGAGATCGCCCGGGACCGGTACACGGTGTACGTGGAGCCGAAGTGGGTGGTGGAGGTGGCGTTCAATGAGGTCCAGGCCAGCTCCCGCTATCCCGCAGGCCTGGCCCTGAGGTTCGCCAGGGTGAGGGGCTACCGGCACGACAAGCGCCCCGAGGACGCCGATACCATCGATACGGTCCGGGACATCTTCCGTCGCGGCGTCGCCGGAGAGTGATTCTTTCCGTGTCGCATCGCCGCGGGAGGCGTCGCTTAGCGGTCCTCCGCCAGGCGCCCGAGAATCCAGGGCCGAATGCCGTCCACGGGAATCCGGATCTGGTCCAGGCTATCCCGGTCGCGGATGGTCACGGTGTCGTCCTCCACGGTCTGGCCGTCCACCGTCACGCACCAGGGTGTTCCCGCCTCGTCCTGCCGACGGTAACGGCGGCCGATGGATCCGGATGCGTCGAAGAAGGAGTTGATGGACGCCTTTCTCAGCTCTTCGTGAAGTCGCTTGGCGATCTCCGGAAGACCATCCTTCTTGACCAGGGGAAAGACCGCCACCTTGGTGGGGGCGAGCCGAGGATACAGCTTGAGGACCACCCGGGTCTCCCCCTCCACCTCCTCCTCGTGGTACGCGTCAGCCAGGACCACCAGCATGAGTCGGTCGATGCCCAGGGAGGTCTCGATGATGTAGGGAACGAATCGCTTGCCCGCTGACGGGTCCACGTATTCCAGCCGCTTACCGGAATACTCCTGGTGTCGTCCCAGGTCGAAGTCCGTCCGGTTGTGGATTCCCTCGAACTCCTTCCATCCGAAGGGAAACTCGTACTCGATGTCGTACGCCTTCTTGGCGTAGTGGGCCAGCTCGTCGGGAGCGTGCTCGTGAAACCGCAACCGCTCGGACCGGATTCCCAGAGAGAGGTGCCACCGCATCCGCTCCTCTTTCCAGTATTCGAACCACTCCTCGTCCGAGCCTGGCTCCACGAAGAACTGCATTTCCGCCTGCTCGAATTCCCGTGTCCGGAAGATGAAGTTCCCCGGGGTAATCTCGTTACGGAACGCTTTCCCGATCTGGGCGATGCCGAAGGGGAGCTTCTGTCGGGCCGCCGTCTGCACGTTCAGGAAGTTGACGTAGATCCCCTGCGCCGTTTCGGGTCGCAGGTATACGGTGGAGGCGGCGTCCTCTACGGGTCCCATGAAGGTCCGGAACATCAGGTTGAACATCCTGGGCTCCGTGAAGGAGTCCCGCACCCCACACACGGGACACCGTCCGGCGACGACCTCCTCCACGTCCGCACGGAACCGCCGATGGCAGTTGAGGCACTCCACCAGGGGGTCCGTGAAGCCCTCGACGTGGCCGGAGGCTTCCCACACCCGCGGATGCATGAGGATCGCGGCGTCGAGTCCTTCGATGTCGTCTCGCTGCAGCACCAGATTGCTCCACCAGAGGTCCCGGATGTTCCGCTTGAGCTCCGCACCGAGGGGCCCGCAGTCCCAGACCGATCCGGTTCCCCCGTAGATCTCGGAGGATTGAAAGACGAAACCTCTCCGTTTGGTGAGGGACACGAGTTTGTCCATCAGGTCCACGCCGGACATCGTTGATCCCGTTCGGGTTGGGGAGCGGAGCGCATCGGGTCGCGAAAGGTAGATTTGCCGAGGATCTTCAGCAACCGAAAGGCGGACGTCGGTTCACACGCGGGCGAATCGTTCGTAGCTCGACGGTCGTGCGTGGGCTGTCTTCCAGTTCGGCCGAACGGCGCCGCCATCCCCCGGGATGCACAAGGTGCCCGTAACCGGGCGGTCCACGCTGAACCCACGCGCAAGGTCGGGGTACTGGACGAGGCCACAATGGAAGCACATTGATTACGGGACAGGTCTCCCGCGGCATATCTCCAAGGAGAGTTCGGCGATGGTAGAGTTCACGGACGCCGCCCGTCGCATGGTCCTCGCCTTCATGGAACAGAACGACGGTGAACGCGCGCTTAGAATCCGGTCGAGAGACGGGGGACCCCTCTCGCCGAAGTTCGAGCTGACCCTCGTGGCGGAAGAGGAGCGCGAGCGGGACGACCTGGAGGTCGATCTCGGAGATTTCACGGTCCTGTTGGAGCGTGGGAGCATCGAGAAGCTCGAGGGAGCGACCGTCGACTTCGTGGAGCGCGTAAACGAGGCCGGCTTCGAGGTGCGCACCGTGGACACGGCTGCTCCGCTCCCGTCGGAACCGCCGTCCGGGCCCATCGCCGACCGGGTTCGCGACCTGTTGGATCGGCAGATCAATCCCGCCATCGCCGCTCACGGAGGCCAGATCAATCTGGTGGATGTTCAGGGAACGGAGGTGTACGTCCAGATGGCAGGGGGCTGCCAGGGGTGCGCCCTTTCGCGCATGACGCTCCAACAGGGTGTCGAGCGGATGATCCTCCAGAGCATTCCGGAAGTCACGGCGATTCACGACGTGACGGATCACACGAGCGGGATCAATCCCTACTACTCGGTCTGACCCGGATCGGGCGGTCAGGGCTTTCCCCGTTCCTGGCTCCACCACAGCCGTGGGGTTGCCCTGGAGTTCCGAGAAGGCCCGAGCGTGACTTGGGCCTTCGTCATTCACCCGAGGGACTCGCACGGGGTCCCGGAGGATTCACGACCATCCCAAGAACCGCTTCATGTCTCCCCTCCGAAGCCGAGCGCTCGCCTTCACCAGCGTCCTCGTGGCTCTTTCACCTCTGTGCGGTCCCTTGCCAGCTCAGGAGCCACAGACTCAGGCCGACGACTACACGCGCTACGAGCTTCTGGACCCGGCGAGCCACAGCTTTCGTATTCACTACCACGTGAGTGCCACCCGTCCCGGGGCCACACACTACTTCAACTCCATTCGCGCCGGGAGCGAGGCGACGGTTCACGGGGTCCAGGACCTCATGACCGGGGCCTCCCTGGAGTGGGACGTGGAACCTGGAGACGAGGCTCGGAGAACGGGGCACCCCACGGCCAGCCTGGAGGGCCAGTACATCAAGGTAACCCTAGCCCGGAGCGTGCCGCCGGGAGGCGAGGTCCGCATACGAATCGACAAGACGTATCGGGACCCCGAGGGCTACGGCGGCTCCGCTGATGGGATCACGTTCTCCCGCTCCTTGGGAATCGACCGAAACGCGGTGGTGCTTCCCCCCGGATACGAGCTCACCGGAGTGAACTACCCGTCCCAGATCGGAGAAGAGGCGGATGGCAGGATCCGAATAAGCCTCCTGAACCGGGGTCCGTCGTCGGTTCCGCTCCGGTTGACGGGACGGAAGCTACCACCGCGCGCCGCGCCCGCCGCCCGCGACCCGGATCGCGCCGAGAGCCCGTCCGCAGCCTTGCCCCCCACGCCCGCGGCCAGCGCATCCGGCTCCTCGCCGACCACGGCTCGTATCGACTTCACGTTCTCCGAGCGCGCGTTCCAGGACCGCGAGATCGTGTATTACCTGGAGCCACCCGAGACCCATTCGTTCCGGCTCTACCACGACTACACAGAATCTCGCCCAGGAGTCGATCGTTATCTCAACGTCGTTCGCGCAGGAAGCCGCGTGTCCGACCCGTCCGCGAGGGTTCTGGACACGGGCCAGGAGCTTCCCGTGGAGATGCTGCGCGGAGACGAGATCACCGCTCGAGGAATCGAGCTCTCGCGGCCGGCTGCGCCAAGCACGGAGGTGGTGGTCGTGCGATTCGACCCCGTCGAAGAGGGACAGAGCGTTCGACTCAGGATCGAGGAGACCTATACCGATCCGGGCCGGTACCTACTCGCCAGGGGCGAGCTGATCTGGGATCGCAACTTCGGGAGGCCGCGCAACACCCTCATCCTCCCCGGTGGCTGGTTCGTCACGGCCAATTCGATCCCTGCCGTCGTGTCGGAAACCGAGGATGGCCGGATCGAGCTCCATTACGTGAACGATCGTCCGGACGGCATCCAGGTGTTCGTCAAGGCGAAACGGCGGTGATGGCCGTCGATCCCACCGCGGACCGTGATGCCTGGAGCCGCTAAGATCCTCCTGGCCCTTGCGTGCGGGCTTCTCCTGGCCACGGCCCGCGGGGAGGCGCAGTCGTCACGCACCGTACCCCAGCCTGCTTCCACCGAGGCACTGAACGAGGCCCAACCATCACCAGAGGGTTCCCGGGATCCCATCCGCGACCTCGGCCGCGGAGTCCGGTCGTTCGCTCTGGACACCTGGGAAGTCATCACGGAACCTACTCGCTTCAACCGCTCGGATTGGCTGAAGACCGGAGCCGTCCTCGCTGTCGGCGGGATGCTCCTGGCCCTCGACCAGGAGATCTGGGAGGCCGACGTGCGGAATCGGGATATGGCATTCCTGGACGGTGTGGGCTCCATCGGCGAATTCCTGGAGCCCGTCGGGTACCAGGGGAACACCAACAGCCTCTACGCGGGTGGAGTCGTTCTCGGGTACGCACTTCGACAGGACCGGTTACAGCGGATCTTCCAGGAGCTCCTGTTCTCTCACCTCATCGCTGGAGCGACGCGCCAGACGTTGGGAAGGGCCATCGGTCGGAGACGACCCGACGAGGGGATGGGAGCCTACGAGAGAGAGTCTTTCGGGGGGACATCGTTCCCATCCGGGCACGCCTCGACGGTCTTTCAGGTAGCGGCTGTCCTGTCCCACCACATCGACCGGCGGCCCGCGACGGCGCTTCTCTATGGTCTGGCGGGCACCGTCGCCTACCAGCGGCTCGCTGATGACAAGCACTGGCCTTCGGACATATGGATCGGATCGTGGTGGGGTTGGGGCGTCGCGAAGGTGGTCATTCGGATGCACGAGAATAGTCACATCCGGATGGAGCCCACCGTGGATCCAACTTCAGGAGGCTTGGGACTCAGGGTGTGGATGCCGCTCTAGTTTGCCGTCTCAGAAGTGCCGCCGCCCCGTTGGGTCGCGATTCGTCTTCCTCTGGTCGGGTACTGTCCGCGGACTACGGATCTCAGCGCACCACGGACGCGAAGAACGGCTCCGTGAAGGTGTAGGTGAACTCGAACGTCTCACCCTCCGCCAGCACTTTGGCGTCGTCGAACCACTCCTTGTCGTCGATCCACACCCTCACCCGAAAGGCGCTCGTATCGGGCTCGACATTGTAGCCCGTCACGTGGAAGCGGGCAGGCTCGCCCAGGCGGTACGTCTCGTCATAGGGGGAGGTCACCATGCTGGTATCCGACTCGATGAACGTCAGAGTACCGTCGGTGAGGAGGAACTCGGTGGAGGTGACGAGCTCGATCAGCCGGCCGTCCTCCCCGGTCACCCTCAGCCTCGCGGTATCCGGTCTTCCGGTCGAGGTCGAACATCCGACCAGCACGAGAATGGGGAGGGTCCACCCCGTCAGACGGGCGACAACGGACCTCGCTGGAGAGCCACGCATCGAGCACTCACTCCTTCCAAGAACGGCACGGGATGCGCCGTCCGCAGGGGTCCGGGTCGCCCCAAGGCAGCCCCAGGGTCCGCGGGCCCTGGCAGGCGTCCGTTTGCCTAAAGGTAACACGGGCTCGAATACCCCCAAGGCCCATTCCCGGGACTGTCTCTTCTGGCAGCTCCGGGCGCTGGCAGCCCGCGGCGTCTCATCCTATTGTTCTCGTGGCGCTTTCTTCTGGCGGCGGCGGGATTCAGGAGGAGCCCGCCGCCTGGCCCGGCTTCTTCCTTTCCCGCTGGTCATTCCAGGACACCAGGCAAGCCACTCGTGACTTCCTCCCGACGTCGGGAACATCTCGGACCGTCTCTCCGCCTCTCATCCTGGGAGACGGCTGCCCTCGCCGGCGAATCCGGCGAGGCCGTCCGCTTCGCCCTGCGCATCATTACGCGAATGGCTCGAGTTCTGGGAGCCACTCGCCTGATTCCGATCTCCTCCGCTCACGTGGACGGATGCCTCTATCACGGTCAGGCCGGGTTGGACTTCGCCGAACGACTGGTGGAACTGGGAGGAACCGTCGTGGTCCCCACCACACTGAACGTGGGAACTCTGGATCTCCTCCATCCCGAGCTTTTTCAGGGCGACGAAGAAACTGCGCGAAAGGGTCGGAGACTGATGGAGGCCTACGTGTCTCTGGGATGTGAGCCCACCTGGACCTGCGCTCCCTATCAGCTCCCGACGCGGCCCGCCCTCGGGGAGCATATCGCCTGGGCCGAGTCCAACGCCATCGTCTTCGCCAACTCCGTGCTCGGAGCCCGCACCAACCGGTATGGAGACTTCATCGACATCTGTGCCGCCCTCAGCGGACGGGTGCCCGAGGCGGGCCTTCATCGCACGGAAGAGCGCCGCGGGCAGATCGTCTTCCGACCGCGAGGCCTGCCGGCGAGGCTCCTGGACGAGGACGTTTTTTATCCAGTTCTGGGCCACCTGGTGGGCCAGGAGGCCGGAACCCTGGTGCCGGTGCTGGACGGCCTCCCTCCTTCCGTGAACGAAGACCGGATGAAGGCACTCGGTGCAGCTGCCGCCTCTTCCGGCTCCGTGGCCCTCGTCCACGTGGTGGGCGTGACGCCGGAGGCGGGATCTCTCGACCAGGCCCTGCAGGGGCAGCCTCCGCAGCGCACCATAGACGTGACACCGGAGGCCATTCGGGCCGCTCGGGACTCCCTCACCACCTCGGGAGAGGGTCCCCTGGTCGCGGTTTGTCTCGGGACCCCCCACTTCTCCCAGGAGGAGTTTCGACACCTCGTATCTCTTCTGGACGACTTCGCGCTCCACCCGTCCGTGGACTTCTACGTCACCACCAGTCGTCACGTGCTGAACGGAGTGGAGGAAAGAGGGTGGCTGCCGATCCTGGCAGAGGCGGGAATCGAGCTTATCGTCGACACCTGTACCTATGTGACGCCCATCCTCCGCCGAAGGGATGGTCTCGTGATGACCAACTCCGCGAAATGGGCCTACTATGCCCCCGGGAATCTCGGAGTCGAGGTGGCGTTCGGGAGCCTCGAAGAATGCGTCGGCTCCGCCCAGAAAGGAGAGGTCTGGCGTGACCCTGCCCTCTGGTCCCTCTGATCCAGGATCCCGGTCCTTTCGGGGAACGCCCCTGGTGGGGGGCTCCGCCCGAGGCACCGCCCTGGTGCTCGACGAGCCTCTGAGCTTCTGGGGAGGACTGGATTCGGCGAACGGCCGGATCATCGACCGGCGACACCCCCAGCTCGGTCGATGCGTGACGGACCGAGTGCTCGTGCTGCCTGGCGGGCGGGGCTCCAGCTCCAGCAGCACGGTATTGGCCGAAGCGATTCGCCGCGGAACCGCCCCTCTGGGGATCCTCCTTCGGGAGTCGGATGCGATCCTGGCCCTGGGAGCCATCGTGGCCCAGGATCTGTACAACACCTGGGTGCCAGTGCTCGTCCTGCAGGATCCGGATTACAAGGCGATTCGCGATGGAGACTGGCTGAGCATCGATGCGGCTGGAAACGTCAGGGTGATACCCGGGAGAGGGCCGGCCGACTCCGGCCGATCTTCCCCCGAACCATCGGCAGGACACCGAAGCGAGAATACATGAGAACCACAGCACTGATTTGCGCATGCGTCGCGCTCGCTGGATTCCATCCCACATCCTCCCAGGCGCAGCGGCGACCCAACGACTCCGGCGGAGTGCTCTCCGGTGCGCAAGCGGCGTACGACGTTCGCTTCTACGAGCTGACGCTTCGGATCGAGCCGAGAGACAGCACCATCGAAGGAGCCCTCCAGCTTTCCGCGGATATTCGGTCCGCCACCGAGTGGCTGGTGCTGGACCTGGTCCCACAGCTGGAGGTCCACGAGGTGAGGCTGACCCCGGGCTCGGAGGAACCCATCCGGGGCACCGAAGGCTCCCTCGCACTCCGTTTCGAGCGGCGCGAAGGCCAGCTCTGGATCCGCCTCCAGAACGAGAGATTGCCGGGTGACCGCGTATCGGTTCGAGTCGCCTACGGTGGGCACACCAGCGGGCCCGCTTTCCGCGGCCTCAATTGGTCTCGCGCGCCTTCCGGAGAGCCCTGGGTCACCACCAGCGTGGAAATGGTCGGGGCTGACGTGTGGTATCCCGTGAAGGATCATCCCTCGGACGAGCCGGACTCCGTGGCCTTGAACTTCACCGTCCCCGCCAACCTGGTGGCGGTCTCCAACGGTCGATTGCGGGACGTGACCCTGGAGCCCGACGGATACCGAACCTACCACTGGTTCGTTTCCAACCCCATCAACAATTACGCAGTCGCGCTGAACGTCGCCCCCTACCGCACCATCGAGCGATCCTACGGGAGTGTCTCGGGAGACCCGATCCCCGTCACTTTCTGGGTCCTGCCCGAGAGCTACGAGAAGGGCACCGCTCTCATGCCCGAGATTCTCGACCACCTCCGCTTCTTCGAGGAGGTGGCGGGCCCATACCCGTTCCGGGCTGACAAATACGGGGTGGTCGAGACCCCCTATCTGGGAATGGAGCACCAGACCATCATCGCCTACGGGGCCAACTTCGATAACGGAGCCATGGTGCACGGGTTGGACTGGGGCTTCGACGCTCTTCATCAGCACGAACTGGCTCACGAGTGGTACGGAAACGCCGTCACGGCCGCTGACTGGAAAGACCTCTGGCTGCACGAGGCGTTCGCCACCTACCTGCAGCCCCTCTACCTGGAGGATACGCAGGGTTCAGACCGCTACCACGCGTTCATGGCATACATGCGGCCGATGATCTCGAACCGGGCGCCGGTGGCACCGCGGGAGGCCCGGACGGCCCAGGGCATCTACGGGTTGGACATCTACTACAAGGGTGCCTGGATCCTCCACACCCTTCGCCACCTGATCGGTGACGAGCCCTTCCGGCTGCTGCTCCGTCGCTGGATCTACCCCAACCCCGAGCTGGAGCGGATCACCGACGGCCGACAGACCCGCCTGGCCGATACCGCGGATTTCATCGACCTCGTCGAGGCACTCACCGGCGAAGACCTGGACTGGTTCTTCGAGGTCTATCTGCGCCAGCCGGAGCTCCCACGCCTGCGAGTGCAGCGCGCCGGGGACACCCTTCGGCTCCGCTGGGAGGTTCCCCACGGGCTCCCCTTTCCGATGCCCGTCCAGGTGCGCTTCGGTGAGCAGACTCACCGCATCCCGATGCATGCGGGTGAAGGGGAGATCGCGATTCCAGCGGGGGCCAGCGTGGAGATCGACCCTCACCACTGGATCCTGAGGGCTCCCGGCGAAGGAGAGGAGCCCTAGTGTCCCGTTTCCAAAGTTCGCGAGCCACCAAGAGGGTCCGGGCGCCGAGGGATCAAGGCGGGACGAGGCGGCGTAGCCTGAGCTACGGCAACGAGTTCCAACGCCGAGCCGTCCGTGCCCGCTGACGAGCGGCGATCTCGACGAGGCGGCGCAGCTCCTGGATGGGCTGCCCGTGATCGTCCACCTGCAACCGCAGCACCACGTCATTGTTTAGCCAGACTCCGCCGCCTTCCTTGACGATCAGCATGGCGGCTGACTGCATCCCCCGGCGGTCGCCACCCGCCTCCTGACCCGCCTCCAGGGCCGCCAGAAGCCGGAAAGAGAGGTGACCTTGCGTGTTCTCGAACGCCTCCACCATTCCCTCTACGACCTCCGGACCCGCAAGTATGTTGCCCTGCGCGGACACGTACGCGCCGATTCGGTGGCCGGCCCACTCGCTGGCTCTCGGTCCCGTGTGCGTGGCCACTTCCCCCCGCGCGTTCATCACGGAGAGTTGGCGTCCCTCCTTGCTCCACTGCTCGGGCCGGGGATCCGGGTCGTTGTCCAGGACGCGCTGGACGACCTCGGCCGGTGAAAGCCCCTGCTCGAGTAATTCGAGAGCCTTGGGACCGTAGCTGACGTCCACGATCGCCTGGGTCGCCGCCACGCCGACTCCCGCTTTGCCCCAGATGACCCCGTTCCCCACAGAGAACACCCGTGACTGGACGGCCACTCCAGTCTCACCGGTTTCGGGATCGTGGCCGACGACGGAGAACGTGGCCACGGGAGGCCACGGATCCTGTCCGGCCAGGGCGACACCGTTCTCTGGGGCACCTGCGCTGCTCGCCGAGCCTCCGAGAGGAAGCAACGCGAGGCACACGGCCAACGGGAAGACTCTCGCGACTCCCACTGCGCTCATCGTCCCTCCAGTTCTTTCCCCACGAAGTGGCCTTGCCGAAGCGGGGGTCGGGAAAGGTTGCCAGGCTTAGCTGAGTTGCGCCAGCCTTCATATGAGGCCTGTGGTGGCGGTCGGGGCGACGGCTCCTGGGATCCGCCCAGTGGCCGGCGCAACCGGAATGGAGATACACTACCGGGACGTCCGCGGCAGCCAGTCCACCCGCCCGAAGGGCGGCCAACCCATCAGGAGCGAGCGATGCGACACGGGACCCCGACAACCCCCAGCTCACCGTGACCTCCTGACCGGGTCCACCGTGCAGTCCCTGTCCGGCTCACTCCCGATCGTCGCCCGAGCTTCCCTTCATGGCGACCGAACGGCCGTCGTCGCGACCGACGGATCGTTCGGCTACGGTGACCTCGTGACGGCGTCCCTGGCGGTGGCCCGCCGGATCCTGGGGCACCGTTTCGACCTCGAGGAAGGGCGCGTGGCCTACCTCGTCCGGCCGGGCTTCCAGCACGTCGCGGTCCAGTGGGGCATCTGGCAGGCGGGCGGAGTGGCGGTCCCTCTTGCCCTGTCTCACCCACCCCCCGAGCTGGACTTCGTTCTCGCGGACTCGGATCCCGATCTGGTGATCGCGGACCCTGAGTTGGGTCCCATAATGAGCCCCCTCGCTCGGGCGAGAGGGATCCCGTTCCGTTCCAGCTCGGAGATCCTGAGGAAGGATGAGCGGGATCCGGCCGAAGGGGACTCGCCGCCACCGCTTCCGACGCTCCAGGAGGCTCGGCGAGCCCTGATGATCTATACCAGCGGCACCACCGGGCGACCCAAAGGTGTGATCACCACGCATGCCAACCTGCGCGCCCAGGTAACCAGCCTGGTCCAGGCGTGGGAATGGCGGCCTGAGGACCGAATCCTCCACGTCCTGCCTCTTCATCACGTGCACGGGATCGTGAACGCTCTGACCTGTGCCCTCTGGGTGGGGGCTACGTGCGAAATCCACCCCCGATTCAAAGCCCAGGTGGTGTGGGAGCGTCTGGCGGAGGGAGGCGTCACGCTGTTGATGGGTGTGCCCACCATGTATCAGCGGCTCATCTCCGCCTGGGAGGAAGCGCCTCCCGATACCCGGCGAGCCTGGTCGGCGGGAGCCCGAAAGCTTCGCCTCATGGTCTCGGGCTCAGCGGCCCTCCCGGTGACCACACTGGAGCGATGGCGGGAGATCACCGGCCATGTGCTCCTGGAACGGTACGGCATGACCGGACGAATCGGGAAATGACGTGGAGCCTGGAAGTCCAGGAGAGATCTACGTACGAGGTCCGACCGTGTTCACGGAGTACTGGCGGCGACCGGACGAAACCCGCCAAGCGTTCGACCTCGAGTGGTTCCACACCGGAGACATCGCCGTCGAACAGGGGGGAGTCTACCGGATTCTGGGGAGGCGGAGTCAAGACATCATCAAGACGGGAGGGTTCAAGGTCTCCGCTCTCGAGGTGGAGGAGTCGCTGCGTGGCCACCCCCGGATCAAGGATTGTGCGGTGGTGGCCACACCGGACCGGGAATGGGGGGAGAAGGTATCGGCGGCCGTGGTCCTCAAGCCGGGGCAGGAGCTGGAGCTCCAGACGCTCAGGGAGTGGGCGAAGACGCGGCTCGCTCCGTACAAGGTCCCGAGGGCGCTCCGGGTGGTCGAGGAGCTTCCTCGCAACGCGATGGGAAAGGTCGTCAAGCCCAGGGTCCAGGAGCTCTTTCGGGGGAAGGAAACGTGACAGCGCTGCTCGAGTCCCTGCGGACGTACTGGCCCGTTCATGTCATGCTGGTCCTTTACACGGTTCTCCTCGCATATCACGCCTGGACGGGCAGGCGGGAGACGTCGGGATTGGCGGACTACTACGTGGGAGGGCGCGGGATGAGCGGGGTGGCCATCGGCCTCTCCTTCTTCGCCACCTACTCCAGCACCAACAGCTTCGTTGGCTTCTCCGGCCAGGCCTACGCCTGGGGGCTGCCCTGGCTCCTTCTGGTTCCGGCCATTGTACTGATGTCGTTCCTCGCCTGGGTGTGGATCGCACCCCGACTCCGCGACGTCACCGCCTCCCTGGATTCTCTCACGATTCCGGATTTCATCGGCTTCCGATTTGGCAGCGATCACGCCCGACTCCTGGCCGCGGTCATCATCCTGTTCGCCAGCTTCTTCTACATGACCGCGGTATTCAAAGGCATCGGGAATCTCCTGGAGGTCTTCCTGGGAATCCCATACCGCGCGGCGATCGGGATCGTGTTCGTGATCGTGATGGTCTACACGGCGGTGGGTGGCTTCATTTCGGTGGTCAAGACCGATGTGGTTCAGGGCGTCATCATGATCGTGGCTGCGGTCGTCCTTTCGTCCGGCACGGTGCGGGCGGCGGGAGGGCTCGGCGCAATCTGGGACCTCCCCGCCCGGGCGGGTGGCGAGGCGCTCTTCTCCTGGAGCGGGGGAATCGCATTCCCCGTGCTCCTGGGGGTGCTCTTCGCCGCGACGGTCAAATTCATCGTGGAACCCAGACAGCTCTCCCGTTTCTACGCGCTGGAGAGCCCTCGCGCGGCCAGGACCGGAGTCTGGGTCTCCACGCTCGCGTTCGCAGTGGTCTACTCTCTCCTCGTGCCCATCGGATTGTACGCCCACCACGTGCTGGGCGGCGGTCTTACGGATACGGACCTCGTGGTGCCCGAACTCCTGGCGAGGGCGGACGTGTTCTCCACGGGGGCCGGCGCGTTCCTCCTGTTGGCGATGGTGGCGGCCGCCATGTCCTCGTTGGACAGCGTACTCCTGGTGATGGCCTCCACCTGCGAGCGGGATATCGCTGGTCTGTTGATTCGGCACCGCTCCGAGGAATCCGCGCTCCGATATACCCGTCTCTACGTGGCGATCTTCGCTGGCGTAACGGCTCTCTTCGCCCTGAGTCCACCCGGCGGAATCGTCTGGATGACCGCCCTGTCTGGAAGCATCTACGGAGCCTGTTTCTTCCCGGCCGTGATCCTGGGCCTGTACTGGCGGAAGGGGAATGGCACAGCGGTGATCGCGTCGTTCCTGGTGGGGCTGACCGTGCTCACAGGGTGGAACCGGCTTCCGTTCGGCGGCATCGTGCACGCCGTGTTTCCGGCGATGACCCTCTCTCTCGCAACGTTCGTGTGGGTCGCGCTCCGAAGCGCCGAAGGGGCTTCGGAGGAGGTGGTGGCCACGCTGTTTCCGGGAAGTCGTTCTACCGAAGCCGGAGAGAGAGCCCCGCAGTGACCATCAGATCGCTCTGCAGCTTCGAATCGAGGTCGAGAGTCCCGAACACCTCGTCCGTCACAAGGGTGCTGGTGGTGTAGAGGTAGTCCTCCACGTCGAGCCGCAGGCGCAGGCGGCTCCTTCCGAGTTGGGCGCCAACCCCCACGACTCCGCCCAGGTCGGCGCGTTCCTCCCGATCGGCTCCTCCCCTCCCCACCAGCGCGAGCCCTCCAAGCAGATGGAAGGACACGAGGTTTCGCCGGCCGAACCGAGACGCGACCCGGGCCGAGCTCGCCCACACGAACCCGTCCAGGGTGTCCCCGCCTCCCGAGGAAGGGGAGACGGGCTCCACCATCCTGGTCGTCTCCACGGCACTCTTGGCGTAGGCAAACGCCGCTTCGAAGCCGAGGACCCCGGAGGCCCAGATGGCCAGCCGCCCGCCCAGGACCGTACTGGTCTCCTGTCCCGCCTCGATGGTTCCAGTGGCGGGCGTCACCCCACCGGTAGATCCCTGGAAACGGCCCAGCTCCAGCAAGGGAATGAAGACCCCGGCGAAGGGGTTCAGCTCCACATCCACGAGTTGCGCCGCCACTGGAGGGGGAACCCCGCCTAGAAAGGCCGTCCACAGCACAACCCACGCAGCCCGACGATGGCGTCTCATGTCCGAAAGTTGACACGCGGCGCTTCGCGGGGCCAGCGGCTCATTCCCCGCTCAAATTCACGGACATCGACGATAGGTGGGGGATGGGTGCCACCGGCCGGAGGTACAGACCTGTCACAGCCGGTCTTCACTGCTCGTTTCCCTCTTGGAACCTTGCAAGGAGCGAGCCTGTGGATACGCTGCGGAACGGCGCTCGGGTGATCCTGTCCCTCGCCTTGACGATCCTGCTTCCGGCCGGCGCCGGAGCGCAACTCGTCTCTCTGCGCTCGGTACCCGTGGCCTCCGGAGATCAGTTCTTCCTGTTCCCCTCGGAGCGGCAGGCGATGGGAGGCGTATCGATCGCGCTCCGCGACAGGTTGCTGGACCCCTTTTCGAATCCAGCGACTGGCTCCAGGCTCGAGACCGGCTACTTCTTCGCGTCCCCCACCTACTACGGCATCACCAACGAGAACGGCTCCGGGCGGACCCTGCCCGTGGGCGGTCTGTTCGTATCGGACGCGTGGTTCGGAGGAGTCGCGTTTTCCCTCCAGCAACTGAAGGCCGGCGAGGCGGACGAACCCATCGCCCTGCCCGTCTTCGAGGAACCCCCGCCCTGGCTCAGCAGTCCAGTGCCCATCTGGACCAATCGCCCGCTCAGCCAGGAGTCGGCGAACAACCTGTACGCTTTCGGCCTGCTGGGCAGGAAGCTGGGGAGGGGGGACCTGTCCATCGGAGGGAGTCTGTTCTGGGCAGGGCTGGACGCCCTGGACGGGGTCGAGCACCTCTACTCCGGAAGTCAGGCAATCGAGCAGGACGGGCACATCGTGGATGTCCGCTTCGGGCTGGTCGGGGATTGGGAAGACGATCGCTCTCTGGAGCTGGTGCTGGTTCACAACCGGATCGACATGAGCCACGAGGTCTCTTATGTGGACTGGTTCACCCCGCCGAACCGGGACTGGCCCGTCCCCTACCTGCGCGTCGACAAGAACCTGGACCAGACCAACACCTGGGGTGTGCACGGAACGTACGTGCACCCCCTGCGCGAGTCGGGGTGGAAGATCGGCGGGCTCTTCACCGCCAACCGCAAGACGCACCCGAAGATTCCCAATTACGAGATTCAGAACATCCCTCGCGACCCCGGTGATACCTGGGCCTACAACCTCGGTGTGGGGGTCTCGCGAGCCGCGGGTCCGGCCACGGTGGGATTCGACGTGGTCCTCGAGCCCATCTGGAGCGAGACCTGGCAGGAAGCGGAGGATACGATCCCCGCGTTTGGCGGAGGGGTGATCCTGCCCGGGAAGAAGACCATCGAGAACGAGTTCGTGTTCACCAATGCCTTCGCCCGTATGGGCTTCGGGCTGGAGAACGACAGGGGCGGAGTCCAGGCTGGAGTCGTAGCGCACTCGATCAGCTACGAGCTGGAGCAGTACGACAACGTCGTTCGATCCAGGAGGGACCAGAACGAGGACTGGGTGGAATGGACCTTCAGCTGGGGAGGCGTCCTCAGGCTTCCGGAGATCGAGCTTCGCTACCTGGGTCGCGTGACCAGCGGAACGGGGCGCCCCGGCGTCAACTGGAGCCCCGGCTTCCAGATGGATGCCCCCGCCGCGGACGCCCTGAGCCAGGGCAACTTCATCCTCGCGCCCAGCGGTCCTCTGACGCTGCAGGACGCCAGCGTGCATACGCATCAACTCTCCATCGTGATCCCCCTCCGCTGACGTCCGTCGCTGTGGCGCCGGCCTAACGGGCTCGCCGAAACGGGTCTCCATTCCCAGGATCGGTCTCTTGCGCTGTCCGAGGCCGATCCTTTACATGCCCGTGGGCTCCACATCCACGCTCCGGAAGACCCGCATTCATGAGCAGCCCCGAATCACCCACGAAATGAACGGTCTTCTCAAGCTCTCCAGGGCGATCGATCGCGTGACGGACGGTCTCGGGCGTTGGGTCGCGTGGTTGATTCTGATCATGACCCTCGTGGGCGCCTACAACGCCGCCGTTCGCTACCTCGGCCGCTTCATCGGCGTGAACCTGAGCTCAAACGTCTACCTGGAGCTCCAGTGGTACCTGTTCAGCCTGATCTTCCTCCTTGCGGCCGGCTACACGCTGAGACATGACGGGCACGTGAGGGTCGACGTGATTTATGCGAGATTGTCCTCCCGGGCGCGGGCCTGGATCGACATCGTCGGCACTCTGGTCTTGTTGGTTCCCTTCTCGCTTTTCGTGCTTCGAACGTCGTGGCCCTCCGTTCGGGCTTCCTGGGTCGTTCAGGAGGGATCACCCGACCCGGGCGGTCTCCCACGCTATCCTCTCAAATCCGTCATCCTCATCTGCTTCTTGTTGCTGCTGGTCCAGGCGGTATCGGAGCTGATCAAGCACGTCGACCGGCTCCGGCGCCCGGCGGCCGCGGAAGCGGAGCGCCGGGAAGATGATCTGCACCGGGGGGGGCTGTGACCCCCACGGTCCTGGCGCCGCTCATGTTCGTGGCGGTGTTCGTGGTCATCTTCCTGGGTTATCCCGTGGCTTTCGCCCTGGGCGGAACCTCCCTGCTCTTCGCCGCGATCGGGATCCAGCTGGGGTTCTTCGACTGGAACCTGCTGTTCGCCATTCCCGAGCGGATCTTCGGGATCATGTCGAACTACGTCCTCCTTGCAGTGCCCTTCTTCATCTTCATGGGCATCGTGCTGGAGAGGGCCCGCCTGGCCGAGGACCTGCTCACGACGATCGGGAAGCTCTTCGGTCCCGTCCGGGGCGGTCTCGCGTTGGGTGTTGTGTTCGTTGGCGCCCTCCTGGCGGCCGCCACGGGAGTCGTGGGAGCTTCGGTAGTGGCCATGGGCAGCATCTCGCTCCCCGTGATGCTCAAGTACGGCTATTCCAAGGAGCTCTCGGCCGGGGTGATTCTGGCATCGGGGACCCTGGGCCAGATCATTCCCCCCAGCATCGTTCTGGTGGTCCTCGCGGACCAGCTGGGCATCTCGGTGGGAGATCTGTTTCTGGGTGGGCTCGTTCCCGGCCTGACGCTGGCCGCCCTCTACGCGCTCTACTCAGCCGGCGTCGCTCTATTCCGGCCGTCCCAGGCGCCGGCACTTCCCCGGGAGATGCGCGACCTCTCCGTGGGCCAGCTGGCCCGGCAGGTGGTCCTGGTTCTGATGCCGCCCCTGGTGCTCATCCTGCTCGTGCTGGGAAGCATCTTCGCCGGGGTGGCAACGCCGACGGAGGCGGGGGCGGTGGGGGCGGTGGGGGCCATTCTGCTGGCAGCCCTCCACAGGCGCCTCTCCGTCAGGGTGCTCTGGGAGTCCACGGACTACACGGCTCGCCTGACCACCATGGTCATCTTCCTGCTGATCGGATCCACCGCGTTCTCGCTGGTGTTCCGAGGATTGTACGGGGACATCTGGATCGAGCAGTTGCTCACCAACCTGCCCGGAGGGAGGATCGGCCTGCTACTGGTAGCCAACCTGGTGGTCTTCGTGCTGGGCTTCTTCCTGGACTTCTTCGAGATCGCCTTCATCATCATCCCGCTGTTGGCTCCCGCCGCTTCGATTCTCGGGATCGATCTGGTGTGGTTCGGCGTCATGATCGGGATGAATCTGCAGACCTCGTTCCTCACTCCGCCCTTCGGATTCGCCCTCTTCTATCTTCGGGGTGTGGCACCGCCGGAAGTCACGACCACGGACATCTACCGTGCGGTGGTCCCCTTCATCGGGATCCAGCTTATCGGATTGCTCCTGATCGTACTCTTTCCCGGGTTGGTGACCGGGTTGCTGAACTGACGCGGTCCTGCACCGCGGCCGCCGTTCGGGCGCTACCGCACTGGGCAGACGATCCGCCATCCGAGGGAAGAAGGCCCGGACCGCAGTTTGCCCCGTCGGACCTACGGGCACGACGCGGGCCCTCCAGGGTTCCCCCGGGCCTCTCTCGCCCCTCGGCGCACAGAGGCGAAGCGCCCCGGCCCTCACCTGCACGGAAGTAGCTGCCCCGAGGCACCTCCGCCGACGCGCCTACCGTGAAAAGGAGAACGCTGCGTACGCCTGCTCGGCGGTCCCGAACCAACGGAAGGAGGAGTCGCGGAATTCCTTCCAGGCCTGGTACACGCGACCGTACGTGGAGTCCCGGGCAGCGTTCTCCTCCAGATGCTCGACGGCGGCCTGCCGCGCGGCCGTCATGATGTCGTCCGAGAACCTGCGGAGCTCCACCCCCTCCGCCAAGAGTCGCTCGAGAGCGGGAGGGTTCCGGGAGTCGTAGTCGGTCTGCATGGCCGCGGCTGCGGAGCGGGCCGCCAGGCGAAAGGCCTCCTGATAGACCGTGGGCAGGCGGTTCCAGGCGTCCAGGTTCACCTGAAAGGTCATGGAGGGACCGGGCTCCCACCAGCCCGGATAATAGTAGTACTCGGCGGCGGCGTGCAGCCCCAGCTTCTCGTCGTCGTATGGACCCACCCACTCCGTGGCGTCGATGGTCCCGCGCTCCAGCGCCGGGAAGATGTCGCCTCCGGCCAGCACCTGAACCGTGACGCCCAGACGAGCCATGACCTCTCCTCCCAGGCCGGGGATTCTCATCTTGAGCCCTCGCAGGTCCGCGGCGGTCTGAATCTCCCGCTTGAACCAGCCCCCCATCTGAGCGCCGGTGTTCCCGGCAGGGAACGTGATGATGCCGAAGTCCGAGTAGAGCTCGTGAACCAGCTCGAGGCCGCCCGCCTCGTGAAGCCAGGCGCTCTGCTGCCGCGATGTCAGGCCGAAGGGGACGCATGTATCGAAGGCAAGCACGGGGTTCTTGCCCGTGAAGTAGTAACTGGCCGTGTGCCCTAGCTGCACGGTGCCCTGCTGGACGGCGTCCATGACCTGGAGACCCGGGACCAGCTCTCCTGCTGGATACACCCGAACCTGGAATCGTCCCTCCGTCAGATTCTCCACATACTGTGATAGCCTCTGTGCGCTCCCGAACAGGGTGTCCAGGCCCCGGGGGAAGCTGGACGCGCAGCGCCACATCACATTGGGCGCGGCCTGCACGGTCGGGGCACCAGCCCCCTCCCTTCCGGCATCGGGTCCGCAGCCCGTCACCAGGGCTCCAGCCGCCGCTCCAGCCAGGGCCGTGCCCAGGAAGTCCCTCCGGTTGACCTGCTCGTCGCGGAGCTCTTCACCCTTGCCAGTCCCGATCTTCTTCCAATCGTCTTTCAGCATGATTCCGCCGGGAAATGGTGATGCAGGAGCCGACAGGGAAGGATATGCGGTGATGTGCCCGTCCGCACCTGCAGACTGAAGGACGGAGCCAGCTCACCGCCTCAGAGCTTCCTCGAGGGGATCCCTGACGATTGCGTGCGTCACCCCTCGGGCGACACCTTCCTCGTCCAATCCCTGGGAGGCAGGAGCGACGTATGCGCAACCTCATTGGACTCGCGGTCCTCTGTGGGCTCGGCCTCGGTGCCGCGTCCATCGCGGCGCAGGAAGGAGCGCCCTCAATGGCCGGACGCTCGGCGGTATACGCACCGAACGGAGTCATCGCCACCAGCCACCCGCTGGCTACCACCGCGGGGTTGATGGTGATGGAACGAGGTGGAAACGCGGTGGACGCTGCGGTAACGGCCGCCGTCATGCTCAATCTGGTGGAACCGCACATGACAGGCCTCGGCGGTGACCTGTTCGCCCTTCTCTGGATCGAGGCCGAGGGTCGGCCGGTAGGTCTCAACGCCTCGGGTCGGTCGGGGTCACTCATGACGCGCGAGGCGCTCCTGGCCGGGGGGTATGAAGCGGTTCCCATCCACGGCGCCGAGCCCATCACCGTTCCTGGCGCGCTGTCGGGATGGGCGGCGCTCCTGGAGCGTTACGGTACGATCGCTCTCGCGGAGGCGCTGGAGCCCACGATTCGGCTCGCTGAGCGCGGCTTTCCGGTGTCTCCCATCATCGCGGCACAATGGGCCGCCGAAGAAGAGAAGCTGAAATCCGACGAGGGCGCGCGCGCTACCTACCTGGTCAACGGGGAGCGCGCTCCAAGGGCCGGTGAGTGGTTTCGCAATCCCGACCTCGCGTCCACGCTGCGGAAGATCGCGGCCCGAGGACCCGCAGAGCTCTACGGGGGAGAGCTGGGACGGATCCTGGTCGAGCGCGTCCGGGAGCTGGGGGGATTCCTCACCGTGGAGGACCTGGAAGACCACGCCGTTCAATGGGTCGAGACCGGCTCTGGGAGCTCCCGCCCAACGGCCAGGGAATCGCGGCCCTGGAGATGCTTAGAATACTGGAACCGTTCGACCTGGGGAGCATGGGCCACAACTCGGCCACCTACCTCCACCACCTGATCGAGGCCAAGAAACTGGCGTTCTCCGACCTGACGCGCTTCGTGGGAGAGCCGGAGAGCATGACCGCGGACCCAGAGCGTCTCCTCTCCGACGAGTTCATCGCCCAGCGACGTGTTCTTCTGGACCCTCTCTCCGCCTCGGAGCACCCCCGGCCCGGAGAGCTCGTCACCGAGTCCGAAACCATCTACCTCACCGCTGCCGACGCCCAGGGAAACATGGTTTCGTTCATCAACAGCATCTACTGGGAGTTCGGCTCAGGCATCGTCGTTCCGGGAACCGGTTTCGCGCTCCAGAATCGTGGCGCGGGGTTCACGATGGAGGAAGGACACCCGAACGAGGTAGCCCCGGGGAAGCGCCCGTTCCACACCATCATTCCGGCATTCGTGACGAGGAGCGAGCCGGACGGAACCCAGCAACCCTGGATGAGCTTCGGCGTGATGGGCGGGTCGATGCAACCTCAGGGACACGTCCAGGTTCTTCTGAACATCCTGGAGTTCGGGATGGGCGTTCAGGAGGCTATCGACGCTCCTCGCTTCCGGCACTTCTCAGGGCGGGACGTGGCGTTCGAGCACTCCATCCCCCGACATGTTCTCGACGAGCTGCAGGCCATGGGCCACGATGTCCGGGGAGGGGAAGGTACGAGCTTCGGCGGCGCGCAGGCCATCATCCGCCTCGGCCCAGGCTGGGTGGCGGGCTCCGATCCGCGCAAGGACGGAGCAGCGGCGGGATATTAGCGTACAGGCACAGAAGCGCCGCTGCCGTCTTCGTTCACTCCGCCCTCGGCCAGTTCACTGGAGCCTGCGAGGTCTCGTTCGTGCCGGGTGGTGGCCTTTCGCTCGATCTCCGCAACGCTCTGGGGGAAGCGACGCTGCACGTGCTGGAAGGCCGCTCGGGAGAGACCGTACACATCGCAGTACGTGAGCGCCCGCACCGAAGCGGTCCGGGGCAGGTCCATGAAGAGCGCGATTTCCCCGAAGAAGTCCCCCTCCTTGAGTGTCGCGATCCGCCGCGAGCCTGGACTCGCCACCACTTCCAGCTCCCCCCGGGAGATGAAGTACATCCCACGGCCCTCGTCCCCTTCGTGAAACACCCAGTCGCCCGGCGTCAGCACCATGGGCGTGAGGCGAAGAGCCACCGCCTTGACGAACTCGGGGTCGGCGCCGCGGAACAGCTCCACCCGCTCCAGCACATCACTCTTCATGTGCAGCGAGACCTCTTCCTTCAGGCTCCGCGGGAGCTCGCTCAGGAAGTCGGACTCATCGTACCCGAGTCGCTGCTTCCAGATGTAGTAGTGGTACTCGTAGATCCTCCGCTGCAGGTCGGGAGGAATCTTCCCGTATCGCACCGCCACCGAGAGCTTCTCGATGTTCTCCAAGAAGAGCGCCCGAGAGGGATCCCGCTTGGAGAGAATGCTGGCGATGACCCCCACCACGTACCCGAAGAAGCCCAATCCCACGGCCATGGTGGCCACCGCGTAGAGCTTCTGGGCCGGGTTATCGGGAGTGATGTCTCCATACCCCACCGTGGTCAGCGTGCTGAGCGTCCAGTAGAGGGAATCGATGTAGTTGGCCGGCAGGCCCACCGACGGATCCGGATCTCGAAGGGCAAGCCAGCCGCACGCCATCCAGTGTACCGCGAGCGCGAGCCAGTAGACGGCGAACAGCAGAAGAAGCTGCCCTGAATAGCGCAGCTCCCTCTGCCGCCATTGTCCAAAGATGTGCCCTACCTTGGCGAGCTTGGCGAGTCCCGGGATGCCGGTGCCCGGGTACAACGCCAGCGTCCCGAGTGGGAGAGCCGCCAGGACATCCATGGGAAGCCAGGAGCGCACGTACTCCCCCAGTCCGGATCGCTCCGAGAACGGTCTCCCGGACGGTCGCCTCCGAGCCCGATACAGGCACACCGGAATGTCGACGACAAACAGAACGATGGCCGTCCACATGACGATGGCTGCCGGTCCGCGGGAGAGGACGGGATACAGGAGCTCCAGGGGGAGAACAGTGGCGTAGGAGGCGGCGGCAACGACCACCAGCCCATCCCAGGCCTTGAGTGGGACCCGGCTCCAGCGCAGCTTCCCGAACGGCGATTCCATGGGATCGACCTTCTCCTTCGCTGGCCCTCGACCAGGGTGGCGCTCCACGGTCGCACAGGTGGCCCCCCCGGAGCGTAACCGTTAATAGGTACGGAGAGAGGAAAGGTAGGGACCGGAGGCACCTTACGCTCGGGGACACCCAATGACATCGGCTCGACGAAAAGAACGCTGGAGATTGGCTCAGTCGCCAGCGTTTCTCCGCATCGCTCGCGTCCTGCCCGTTGCTCTGGGGGGCTCCTCTTCTGGGGTTGCGCAGGTGGGAATCCATCCCTGGCGGACTCGATTCCAACGCCCCGGCCCATCGCCGCCCTCCCGGCCGGCCCGGTACTTTCCCGGATCGCGTTCGGATCCTGTAACCGGGAGATCCGCCCGCAACCGCTCTGGGCGCCGATCGTCGCCAGCGAGCCTCAGCTCTGGATCTGGCTCGGCGACAACGTCTATGGAGACACGGAGGACATGTCGCTGCTGCGGGCCAAGTACGCGCGGGTCAAGGGCGAGCCCGGCTACCGGAAGCTGATGGGCGCCGCCTCCATCATTGGCACCTGGGACGACCACGACTACGGGGCGAACGACTCCGGCAAGGAGTATCCCATGCGGGCGGAGAGCCAGCAGGCACTCCTGGACTTTCTCGACGAGCCGGCCCACAGCCCGCGCCGGAGTCGGCAGGGGGTGTACGAAGCCTACACCTACGGACCACCCGGCCGCCAGGTGAAGGTGATCCTGCTGGACGTGCGATACCATCGGGACCCACCCGGTCCCGACAGTGATGTCCTGGGCGAGGAACAGTGGCGCTGGCTCGACGGCCAACTCCGCGGCAGCACCGCGGAGATCCACCTCATCGGGTCCGGGATCCAGGTAATCCCGGAGGATCACCCGTACGAGAAGTGGTCGAATTTCCCTCGCGCTCGAGAGCGCTTGCTGAGGCTGATAGGCGAAACGGCGGCACCGGGCGTGATCCTGCTCAGCGGGGACCGGCATCTCGCCGAGATCTCCAGGATCGAGCACTCTTCCGTGCAGTACCCCCTCTGGGAGATGACCTCCAGCGGGATGACCCATTCCTTTCTGAGCAACACCGGCGAATTCAACCACCACAGGGTGCGGGACCTCCTGTTCACCGGGCTCAACTTCGGAGTGATGGAGATCGACTGGGACACCGCTCCCTTAGGCGTCACGCTCCAGGTGCGTGACCTCAACGGCGAGGTGGTTCTGGAGGAGGTCGTGGAGGTGGGCGGATGATGCATCGAGCCGGGGTCGTCGGGACGCTGATGCTTCTCCTCGGGGTGTGGCCGCGAACCGGAGACGCCCAGGAACAGAGTTACGGCCCGGTCTCCCTCAGCCTTCCCTGGAGCACGGGTGCGGCCGCTCTGGGGAACGCTTTCGTCCTGGTTTCACGGGACAGCGACGGGGTCTTCTACAACCCTGCGCTCCTCGCCGAGGCGCAGGGAGTCAACCTGGGTGTGCAGCGCTGGTCCAGAGCGGGGACCCTGGCGTCCGCGTCTGGCGCCCGGGGGTGGGCGGGCGGCGGGGTGGGTGTCGGACTCCTGGCCCTCCACTACGGGGCTCCGACGACGGATCCCATCGCACTCCCACGGGATCCGGCCTTTCTCTTCGAGGATGGCGGAGAGGGAGGCTCGGAGCTCGTAGCCTCAGCAGGATATGCACGCGAGGTCAGAGGCGTCCGGATCGGAGTCGCGGCGAAGCTGATTCAACAGCGCCTCGGCGAGGAGCGGGACGCGACGGCGGCCGGAGACGTCGGCGCCGCAATGGAGCTCGGGCCACTGAACATCGGCCTCGCGCTGCAGAACCTCGGTCCGGCCCTCAAGCTGGGGCGGTCCGAAGTGCCCCTCATGCACCGGCTGACGTTGGCCGCCTCCACCCGCCGACGACCCCTCGGCCCCCTGGACATTGGGGCGACGGGCGCCGCCAGCCGCGACGCGAAGGGCGACATCACAGCCGGACTCGGAGTCGAAGTGGCATGGTGGCCCATCGTGGGCCGCACGTTCATCGCTCGAGTCGGGATCCAGAGAGTGGAGGAGTCCAGCGCGGACCCGTTCACCTTCGGGGCCGCCTTCTTCGGGGACGAGTTCTTCCTCGAGTACGCCTATCAGGGATTCGACGAGGCGAGGAAATCACATCGGATGGGGATCGGCTGGAGGTAGGCCGGGTTCAGGGTATCCGCACCTCGAGGAAGGCAGGATCCAGGTTCGAAAAGCCCAGCTCGTCCAGGACCACCGTCCCGGCCTCGGTTACGTCGAAGACGAAGCGGACGGTCGCCAGGGACGACAGATCCAGCTCCGGCGTGACGGCGACGAAGTCCTCGAGAGGGATGGAGTAGCTCTGCAGCAGCATCTCGGAGAGGCTGTCGAAACGATCGTCCTCGAGATCCCGGCGACGAAGGATCTTCATCTCCAGGGGCCGTCGGACCGGTCCGTACCGGCTGAGGCGGACCTCGGCGGCTCGCCCGTCCCCGTCCATCAGCTCCACGGTCAGGTCTACCGGCTCCTTCGGCTCGTCGGGATCCTCCTCGTCCTTCCGTTCGGGCCTCCGGCTGCTTCGCCGGTCGCCTGCGGCCCGCTGAGCCGACTCCGGCCCCTCCTGTTCCCCGGCCTCCCGCTCTCGAGGCGCCGGCTCTTCGTCCAGGGCGGTCAGGGCGAAGTCGAGGGTCGAGCCGGGCCCCAACTCCCAGCTCCTGGCGAGCGGTTCCGGAAGCTCCAGGCTGTAGGATGTTGGAGCGCCGAGCTCCCCTTCCTCGGCACCCTCGATCCGGTTGTTCCAGCCGAGCCAGACCGCCTGGTTGAATTGAGACTGGGGAGTAGACGTCCGGTTGCGAGAGCGGAGCTTCAGGTCTCCTTCCCGCCACGTGGAGAGGCTGTCTCCTCGTAGGCGGACCCCGGGCTCGGTGCCCGTGGTCACGTCGATGTCCTCGTCGAAGTCCGCCAGGATCCGGAAGGTGCTGTCCTGGAAGCGCGTAACGTACATCGTAGGGGGAAGCCAGCCACCCACCACCCGATGGTCCCTGAACATGGGCAGGTAGCGCTCGTCCCCCTTCAGGGTGGCCTCCAGAAAGGCGGAGATGTACAGCTTCCCGAATTCCCGCTGCTCTTCGGGCGCGAGAAGGCCTCGCAGGTCGAGGATGCGGGCGCTCCGGGGACCGCTGTCGTGACGGCCCCACACGGTGTTCCACTGCCCGTGGTTGGCCCGGTAGACATAGACTGCCGACTTGAAGCGCGGGGACCCGTCCACAAAGTCTACGCGCTTCCACAGCCTGATCCCGTGGAAGCTCGTGACGTCTCCATCATGGGAGCCGTGTAAGACCAGATAATTGACGTCCCGCACCCGGGTTCTCTGGTCGGCCGGAAGATACTGCCCGTCCACCGGCGCGATAGCCACGAGGGACCGGATGTCGAAATCGAAGTCGAACGTGAGGCTGGCGTCGTCGGGATAGTGCCTGAGGCGATTGAAGGCCCCGGCGACACCCACCGCCTCCCCGCCCCTGGAGTGTCCCATGAGGGCGATCTTCCCCAGGTCCACCTTGCCCCTGAAGGGGCTCCCGGGATCCGAGTTGAAATCCCGCCAGGCCTCCAGGTGCTTGAGCAGCATCCAGCCCCGGACATCGTTCCCGATGCTGCTACCGTTGATGAAGTTCTCGTCCACGGACGCCAGGATGAATCCGCGACTGGCCAGTAGCTCGCCGAGGTATCCGTACCCCGGATCGGAGAAATCACGAGGGTTGTGGTTCCCGTGCACGACCAGCACCAACGGGAAGGGTCCGGTACCCTCCGGATACCAGACCCGGCCGTTGACCGGGAAGGAGTCCGGTCCAAATCCCCAGTACTTCCGATGGCGGGTCGCCTCGTCTGCCAGATCGACAAGCTTTGACGCATCCACCGGATCGGTCACGAGCGTGACGGAGTCCCGGTACTCCGGGCGGTTCCTGTCCTGGCCACCCCCATAGAACAGGGTGAGTACGGGATGGGGACCGGGTTTGGCCGGGTTGGGTGCGTCCAGGAGCTGGCGCGCCAGCACCACTTCGTGGTCGCTTGGAGCCAGCTCCAGGGTTCCACGGCAGCCCACCGAGAGGCTCGCCGCCAGGACCTGGCAAACGGTCAGGACAACTCCGCCCCGCGACTTCGTGCTCATCCCCGTCATCGGAATGCTGTCATCCAAGGATTCGCCGGCCCAGGGCACGTCCGACGAAGCGCACCCGGTCCTTCATCGGGAGTCGCAGCAGGTTGGTCTTCACCGCTCCCCGGGTGAAGTATGTCTTGTGAGCGTAGTCGATCTCCACCTCCACGAGGACGGGGCTTCCTCCCGCGGCCGCCTCCCGGGCCTCCAGGAGAACGGACTCCACCTGTCCATCGGATTCCATCCGCAGATAGGGGACGCCCACGGCCTTCGCCAGCTCGGCGAACCGGAGGGGCGGGACCTCGCTCGACACCTTGCGACTGAGGGCCAGGTCCTGGAACTGGGCGATCTGCGCCAGCTCCCCGTCGCCCAGCACCATCACGATGACGCCCAAGCCCTCGCGCACGCCCGTGAGCATCTCCAGACCCGTCATCAGGAAGGCGCCGTCACCAGCCAGCGCCACCACAGGGCAATCGGGCCGGGCCAGCTTCGCGCCCAGAGCCGAAGGTACCGCGTATCCCATGCACGAGTAGTCCACCGGCGCCAGGAACTTACCGGGCTGTTCCAGCCTCAGGCACTCCATCGCCAGAAACGTTCCGTTGCCGCTGTCCGTCGTGTAGATGGCGTCCGATCCGAGGTGGGTCTGGAGCAGGCGGAGGAGATGGGCGGGCGTCACCCTGGCACCGCCCACCGCATCGAGCCAGTTCTTCCACGTCTTCTCGTGGCCCCCCCGAATCGCCGCCCGTAACGCATTGTCCGGATCTCGCGTCGATGCCTTGACAGAGAGAAGCCTCAAGAGTTCGGAGAGAAAGGCCTTCGCGTCCGCTTCAATCCCCAGTTCCGCCGGATAGTTGCGTCCAGGCACCTGGGAGTCGATGTCCACGTGGATCAGTGCTCCGGGAGGAACCAGGCCGTAGCTCGCCGTGGCCACCTCCGAGAAGCGGCACCCCACCGCCAGGGTCACGTCGCACGACCGGGCCACCTCACGCACGAAGGGGGGAGCCGCCTCTCCAAACCCCGGCCAGAGGAAGAGCGGGTGGGACTCGGGAAAGACCCCCTTTCCCTGAAAGGTCGTGCAGACCGGCGCTTCCAGGATCTCGGCGATGCCCAGGAGCTGATCCCGGCCTCCGGCCGCGCCAGCGCCGGCGTAGATGAGAGGTCGGCGGGCCCCGGCCAGCAGCGAGGCGGCACGGTGGACGGCCGCGGCGTCCATGGGAGCCTCCGGGGACCCGGGAGCCCACGCTCCGTCGCTCGTCCCCGCATCGTGCTTGAAGAGATAGAGGTTTGCGGGAACCTCCACAAACACGGGACCCGGAGCACCGCTTCGAGCCAGCGCACACGCCTGGCGAATCACGGAGTAGAGCTCGTCCCCCCGCTCCGGGTGGAATGTCCCCTTGACCACCGGCGACACGATGGCTCGCTGATCCACGTCATGAAGCTGGAACGCCCGATCCAGGTCACCACGGATCCCGCATCCGAGGACCAGCATGGGCACGTTGTCCAGGAACGCCTCGGCGATGCCGGAAAGAGCATGAGTCAGACCGGCGCCGGGCACGACGTTGACGCACGCCAGGGAACCGGAGGCGCGCCAGGCTCCATCGGCCATGAAGGAGGCGCTCTGCTCGTCCGTTACGAGAATCGGACGCACGATCTCGGACGCGGCGAGAGCATCGTAGAGCTCGATATTGTGCGTGCCGGGAATCCCGAACGCGAACCGGATCCCTTCGTCCTCGAGGGCCCGCACGACGATCTCTCCGCCGGTGGACTTCATTCGTGCTGCGCTCCTCCCGCGACGGATCCAAACCGTTCACCCACCTCCTCCAACAGCCCCTGGGCGACCCGGTCGGCCATCGCCATGACCGTCAGGTAGGGGTTGATCTCCAGGGAGTCCGGAAAGAGACTGGCGTCCGCGACCCGAAGCCAGGGATGCCCGTGCACCCTTCCCCGGGAGTCCGTGACCGACTCCACGGGCCCGCTGCCCATTCCACACCCTCCCATCGGGTGAGCGGCGGATACCGTGACGGTACCGGGGACGAACCAGCGCTCGTGGATTCGTTCCCCCACTCGATCCCGATCCGCGCGCTCGATGAGGTGGGGACGGGCAAGGGGGGCGTGCACCCGGGCGGCGCCGGCGCCGAAGAAGATCCGCGCCGCGGCACGGTTCGCCCGCGTCAGCCTCGCGATCACCTCCTCGGTGAAGCGGTAGTGGACCACCGGGGTCCCGGCCCGATCCACCGTGATTCGGTTTCCATCCTCGGCCTCGTCACACGCCAGAACGAGGATCATCTGAAGCCGAGGGAAAGCCCGCATCATGGCCCTGTGTTCCGGCCCGAACCCCGTAATGTTCTTCGCCGTGGTGAACGGGAAGTACATGCATGTCTCCAGAACGAAGCCCTCCTCTTCTGCCCGATCCAGGTAATAGCTCTTGGGGTGCCCGACGTCGTTGGTGATCTCTCGAGGATGCTCTCCCACCAGAATGAGAGCGGGGTGGCAGGTGAAGCCCTCGCCCAGCCGGGGGAGCGTCTTCCTGAAGCCCGAGCGGAGCAAAAGAGCCGGGGTTCCAACGGCTCCTCCGCAGAGCACGACGTGGTCGGCTCGGACCCGGTAGGTGCCCGCCTCCCATTCCCCGCGACGACCCATTCCACCCTTTGGCCTTTCCGACACCTCCACCAACAGGGCTCCCTCCGAGAGGGTCCGAACCTCCGCTCGGGTCACCACCTCGACACCGGCGGCCTCGGCCCGAGGAAGCTGGACTCGGTGGGTTCCCTGCTTGGCCGCATTCGGGCAGCCCAGATTACAGAGGCTGGAGCCTCGGCAGCCTTTGACGTTGACCGGAAACTGGCGGGCCTCGTATCCGGTCGCGCGGCAACCTTCCACGAACAGCCGGTTGTTATCGTTGATCTCCGCCGGATCCAGGTAATGGACGTTGTTCTCGCCCATGTAGCGGAGCGTGCGGGCTTTCACGTCCGTATGTTCCAGCCCCGGGATCCCCCATTTCCGGATGACCCGCTCCGGTACCACCAGGGACGTTCCCGTGTAGACCACCGTGGAACCCCCGTATGCCCGGCCCAGTGCCAGTGTCATCGTTCCGTCAGCGGTGAGGAACCCTCCGCTGTCCTCGTACAGAGCGGGCGCCATCTCCAGCTCATGGCCAGTGAACTCCTCCTCGTCGAAGCGGGCGCCCTTCTCCAGCAGGAGAATCCTCCCTCCCCGTTCCGCCAGAGCGGCCAGGCGTTGGGCCACGACCCCACCGCCAGCGCCCGACCCCACGATGACCACGTCGTAGGAGCGATCACCCATGATTTCCTCCCACACCGTCCCCCTCACCCTGCGCGTTCCCAGCCGCCCCACCCCCCTCCAAAGCAGACCACCCGGCGGAATCGGCACGATACCCGATCGCCCACCTGGCCGACTCCTGGCCGTAGTATCCCATGTACACCAGCGTGCGCAGACCCCAGAAACCCCGACGAATCAGGAGGAGGCGGGAGTTCTCCAGTCGGGCCAGGTGATCCGCCCTCTGGGTGGGGGAAAGCGCGCCGAATTCTCTCCCATACCGGAGGATCGGCAGTGACGCCGCGACCCGGATGAAGAGACGGAACTGTCGGATCACTCGCTGGGGCCGAGCCGCCAGCGCATCCTCGACGATGGACTCGAGTGCCCGCCAGCCCTCCGGATCCAGCGTCGCGACGTCGGGGAGGATGGCGATCGCCAGGGCTCGGAATCGCTCCCGGGCCGCACCAAGAGCCGACGTGCTCAAGTGGAAGGCCCCTCGCTATTCCCGAAGTCGACAAAGGTGGGCGGATGGTCTTCCGCCTCCAGGAAGCGCAGAAAATCCTCGGGCAGGATGGAGGTGGTCATCGCGTTGTCCAGCGGGTGGAAGTTGAGCGAATCACAGCGGAGGACGTCCCGGTCCAGGAGGACCACGACCTCTCCGCGTCGGTCGTTGATCACAGCAAGGGGGCTCACCGCGCCGGGAACCACACCGAGGTATCTCATGAGACGCTCGGCACTCCCCAGGGAGAACCGACCGCCCCCCACCTCCCGCCCCAGGCTCTTGAGATCCACCTGGCGGTCCTCGAGGCAGACGAGGAGCCACATGGCACCCTTCTTGTTTCTCAGGAACAGGTTCTTGGTGTGGCACCCCGCGATCTCACCACGGAGTCTCTTGGCCTCCTCCACGGTGTAGACCGGAGGGTGCTCCATGGTCTCCGTTTCGATGGCCAGTTCCTGCAGCCGGCGGAAGAGGTCCTCCGGCTTGGCCGGCTCCCGGTCACCGGTCAGTGAAGGGTCCCTAGAGCTCATCGCCACAATCTCCGTGAGTTCACTCCTGCTGGGGCTCGACTCCGCAGGATCGGTCCACGCCCCGCCCCGCGCGCCGGAGCGGGCGGACTCGCAGGGAATCGAACAGCGTGCGAGAAGCCGCCGCAACGTCCTCCACTGCCGCGTGGAAGGCCTCGCGGTTCGCCTTCGACGGAGCGCGGTAGCCCGTGATCTTCCGCACGAACTGGAGGGCGGCGTCGTGCAGCTCCTTGTCCGTCGGGGAGCCGTCGGCACGTCTCAGTCGCTTGATGTTCCGGCACATGAGGAGTCGGGTCGGTGTGGTGTTTCCACTTCGAGCGATCCGTCCCAAGCTGACCCGGACGGTGATCACGCCGCAACCCGGCGCTCACCGCTCGAACCTCCGGGTCAGCCCGTCCAGCGCCGCCATGAGATCGGGCGCCGCCTCCAGCACCGGGTCCAGCGGATCCTCCCTCAGGGACTTCATGCGCTCCGGTGCGTTCCGGATGGTGTGAGCGCGGATGTCCAGGCTCGTCGTCACCTCATCCCATCGAAGGGGCATCGAGACCGGTGCCCCGGGGAGGGGCCGCACGCAGAAGGGAGATACGAGCAGCTTGCCGTACCCGTTCTGCAGGTAGTCCACATAGACCTTGCCGCCTCGCTTGGAGACGTGCCGGGTGGTGGTGGCGATGTCGGGAAGCTCGGAGGCGACCACGGTGGCCAACAGGTGCCCGAGGGTCCTGGACTGTTCGTAGGTGCACTGTCGCCCCAGCGGGATCAGCACGTGCAGTCCCGAGGACCCACTGGTCTTGACGAAGGAAGGAAGCCCGATCTCCTGACACACCTCGCGGAGGAGCAGCGCGACCTGTACGACATCCGCGAGCGGGGCCTCCTTGGGATCCAGATCCAGTACGCACCAGTCCGGCTGGCTGAGCGTCTCCACCCGGCTGGACCACACGTGGAGCGGGATGGAGGCCAGATTGGCCACGTAGAGGAGGGACTCCTGGTCGGAGCAGACGAAATAGTCCCGCTCCTCTTCCCTGCCTCCTTCCTCGTCCTCGATCCAGAAGCGCTCCATACGCATCCACTCGGGCACGAAGCCGGGCGCGTTCTTCTGGAAGAACGACTTGCCTTCGATCCCGTCAGGGTAGCGGGTCAGGACCACAGGCCGATCGTGGAGGTACGGCAGGAGCCACGGCGAGATCCGCCGGTAGTACTCGATCAGGTCCCCCTTGGTGTAGCCCTCCTCGGGCCAGAAGACCTTGTCCGGATTCGAGAAGGGCACCACCCTCTCGACGGAGCGATCCACGATGGGAGCTGGCTCTTCCAGCACGGCTTCGCCAGCCGCGACCGCGCACTCCGACGGTGGCTTGTCGTCCCGGAGCCTGACGAAGGACGGGTGCCGAAGCTGACCCGCTTCCGTAAGCTCCTTGTACCGCACCTCGGCCACCAACAGGGGATCCACCCAGTGGTGGGCCTTCCTCTTCGGCACCTCTCCGGAGCAGGGGCAATCCTCACGCTCCAACTGCAACAACCGTTCGCCGATCTCCTCCAGGTGCTCCGCCGAGAAGCCTGTGCCCACCCGGCCCGTGTAGACTAGATCCTGCCCGTCGTACTGAGCCAGATGAAGAGCCCCGAAACCTCCTCTTGAGCCCTTGGGATCCGTGAACCCCACCACCACGAAGTCATCCATCCTGAGCGTGCGGACCTTGATCCAATCCGCCGAGCGGCCCGCCCGGTAGGGGCTCTCCGCCTTCTTCGCCACGATCCCCTCCAGGCGCATCTTGACGGCCTGCTCGTACATGGCCTCTCCCATGTCGGGGATGTGGTCCGAATACCGAACCGGACCCACGGAGGGGAGAACCCTGCGCAGCAACTCCTTGCGTGTCGCCAGGGGCAGCGGACGGAGGTCGTATCCCTCGATGGCCAGAAGGTCGAAGGCGTAGTAGGTGGCAGGGAGCTCCACCGCCGCTCGCAGGACATCCCTTCGACGCTGAAGCCGGCCACGCTTCTGGAGTCGGGAGAAGCTCGGGAGTCCCTGCGGGTCGTGCACGACCACCTCACCATCCAGAACGATCCCATCGCACGGCAGCCCTCGGACCGCTCGGCCGATCTCGGGAAACGTCTCCGTGAGGTCGTTGCCGTTTCGGGAGATGAGGACTCCTTCCCCCCCTTCATGGGATGCCAGAATCCTGTACCCGTCGTACTTGATCTCGAAGAGCCAGCCCTCCCTGGAGAACGCCTCGTCCCGGGACTCGGCCAGCATCACGCTCACGTCCCGAGGGTCCAGGGGTGACTCCCTCGCGCCCAGCTCCGCCAGCCGGGCCGCCACTGCCTCGGCAGGGCTCGCCCCTTTCCCCAGCTCCTCCACCGTCAGTCCGGAGAAGATGGAGTCGTCCGGGTACGACTCCGTCCCCTGGTCCGACGCGAAGCGGTCCCGCTCCTTGATCAGGAGCCAGTCTTTCGGCCCCTGTTTCGTCTTCACGAGTGTCCAGTTGCCGTGGAGCTTGTGGCCTCTGAGCTCGAAGAGGAGCTTGCCCTTCTCCCAGCCCTCCTCGGGATCCTCCAGGGGGACCCAGGTTCCCCGGTCCCAGCAGATGACGGCCCCCGCGCCGTAGTTGCCCGCGGGGATGAGGCCCTCGAAGTCCCCATACTCCACGGGATGGTCCTCCACGTGCACCGCAAAGCGCTTGTCCTGCGGGTTCGGAGAGGGGCCTTTGGGAATCGCCCACGACACCAGCACTCCGTTCATCTCCAGGCGGAAATCGTAGTGCAGTTGGCTGGCGGCGTGCTTCTGGACCACGAAGAGGTGCCCCCTCGTTACACTCGTTCCGCCGAAGGGCTCCGGCGTCGAGGACGCCGATCGCTTTGCACGATATTCACTTAGGCGATCAGAAGCCGTCGATTTTCTTCTTGCGGGCATAGGTGAATGAGTATATCATGGCGCCCATGAGCGCACGACCGATGGCATCTTCGACGATCTCCTTCGGGCTGGTCTCCCTCCCGGTAAAGCTCTTTTCCATGGGAGAGTCGCAGGCCCGAATCGGCTTCAACCTCCTCCACGAGGAGTGCGGCACCCGCCTGAGACAGCGATACGCCTGTCCCAGGTGCGAGGTGGATGTCTCCAGGGAAGAGATGATCAAGGGCTACCAGTTCGCCAAGGACCAGTACGTCCTGTTCTCTTCCGAGGAGCTGGAAGCCATCGAAGCTCAGGCCACCGAGTCCATCGAGATCACCGAGTTCATCCCCGCGGATCAGGTGGACCGAATCTTCTTCGACAAAGGGTACTACCTCGGGCCCGACCGGGGTGGAGCCCGCGCCTACCGCCTCCTGGCCGCGGCTCTTCGGGAGACGGACCGGGTGGCTCTGGCCAAGCACTCGGCGCGAGGCAGGCAGTATCTCGTCATGATCCGCCCTCTGGAGAATGGGCTCGTCCTCGAACAACTCCGATACCCGGACGAGATCCGGTCCTTCTCCGAGGTCCCGGTGGAGGATGGAGAGGTGGCCGAGGCCGAGCTCAAGCTCGCCGTGCAGCTCATCGACGCTTCCTCTTCCGAGGCCTTCCACCCGGAGAGCTACAAGGACGAGGTCCGCCTGCGAATCCTGGACCTGATCGAGAGAAAGGTGCAGGGAGAAGAGATCACGGTGTCACCCACGGAGGAGCCGGAGACCAAGATCATCGATCTGATGGAGGCTTTGAAGGCGAGCCTCACCGCGACGCCGGAGGACGCCGAAGACAGGCGGAAGCCTCCAGCACGGGCCGAACCCGCCGCCGGAGCCAACACACGGACCACCAGGGCGAAGAAGGCATCGACGGGATAAGGCCCGAGTCGTCATCGGCGCCATGACCCTCTACAGGACCCGCGACGTGGCCGACACCATCGGGGTGTCGCCCTCCCTGGTCCGATCCTACGCCCGCTCCGGTATTCTCTCGCCCACCCGCGGGCCCCGGCGAGAGTACCGCTTCTCCTTCCAGGACGTCGTGGTCCTGCGCACGGCGAAAGCCCTCGCGGACTCCGGCATCCACCCACGTCGCATCCGCCGCGCGATGCGGACGTTGAAGTCCCGATTGCCCAGGGGCCGCTCCCTGGCGGGTGTCTCCATCGCAGCGGAAGGTGACACGGTGGTGGTGCAGGACGAGTTTGCGGTCTGGGACCCTGTTTCCGGACAGGTCCATCTCGACTTCTCCGTGGCGGAGCTCGCCGAGGCCGTCGCCCCCCTCGCGCGAAGGGCATCCGAGATCCAGGCCGCCTCCGATGCTCATCGTTGGATGGAACTCGCCGTCGATCTGGAGGCGGTGGCCCCCGACGAAGCCGGAATGGCCTACGAACGCGCCCTCGGGCTCGACCCTTCGAACGCGGATGCGCACGCCAACCTGGGTCGGCTACACCACGAGGCGGGGAAGCTCCTCCATGCGGAGGCACACTACCGGAAGGCCCTCGAGGTGGAGGCCGACCACGCGACGGCTTCCTTCAACCTGGGTGTGGTGCTGGAAGACCAGGGTCGTGTGGAGGAGGCAGTGCGCGTCTACGAGAACACGTTGGCCGCCACGCCCGACCACGCCGAAGCGCACTTCAACCTATCCCGCCTGTACGAGCGGACGGGCAACAAGGCCGCCGCCCTTCAGCATCTCGCCACCTACAAGAGAATCCGGGAGGGAGGCAGCTAGGGTGCCGCACGCCAGGCGCGATTGCGTCGCTCGGCACAGGGAAGACCGGCGGATCCTTGTTCGCTTGCCCTCATCATCGCATCTTTCTCCAAGAGGGTTTCATCACCGCGCCCTCCACCGGAACTCACCTGCGACGTCGCGTGTGGGTCTGGCGATGTTGCCCAATGAGAGAAAGGACTGCATCACATGCCCGAGACGAGCGGCGACCGGATTCGCGTCGTTCTTCGATCGCTGACCATCCTCGACAAGCTGGAGCCCTTCTTCAAGGAGACGGGGGAGTTCGTGTTCAAGTCCACGGTGACCGCGGACACGTCCGAGGGAGAGGTGACGAACGAGCTCCGCATCCCCGAGGAGGGTCACTGGTCCATCTCGGACCATCCACGCTGGAACACGGTCAAGCACATCAACAAGGTTCTGTTCGAAGGGGAGGTCGGGAGCAGGCTCGTGGTGGAGCTCCGCGGTGAGGAGCTCGATCAGATGTCCGCGAACGACCAGCTCGAGACCTACCGGCGCGTCTTCGATGGACCCCCCGACAGCTGGATCGGTCGTTACCAGCCAAGGGACGAGGGCGGCGAGGATCCTGAAGTGATGTCCAACTGGCGGATCGCCTACGACATCGAGCGGGCCTGACCGACAACGTTCCTCCCGCGCGCTCTGCGCCGCGACCACGCCATCCGCCGGGGCGCCCGAGGCGCGCTTGCGCGAAGACCTGGCTCGACCCCAGCGGCCACATCAGCCACTGGGGTCGAGTTGGTCACGGGGTGCCCACCACCCCTTGGACGGAAGAGACAGCGGAGCCTAAAGAGAGACGAACTCGACGGTTCCCTGGTCCGTATCGTACACGGCGCAACTCGGCGCCCCTTCCAGGCCCATGACGTCCCCCGGATTCACCCAGGCGCAGTCGCCGAACCGCTCTTCATGCTGCTCATGGGTATGGCCGGAGAAGACGGCCCGGTATTCGCCGGTCATAGCCAGGGCACGGCCGTACAGGGGATAATGGGTCACGGCGATTCGGGCACCCCCCAGATCCAGCTCGGCGTACTCGCCGTGGACCTTGAGGTTGGGCGCTCGAGTGAGGGCGTAGGTCTGAATCCGGTATCGATCGCCGTCACCGTTTCCGAAGACACAGTGGACTTCCCCGGGGTAGGTCGCGAGCGTCCGGGCTGGAACCGGCGAGCAGAAATCGCCACAGAATACGAGTGTCCGTATTCCTCTCCGTCGGAATTCCTCCAAGGCCCTCTGGAGGTTTTCGAGATGGTCGTGGACATCCGAGAGGACTCCGACGAGCATGGCTCCTCCACTCAGCCGTGGACATCCGGCGGACGCCGACAGGGGCATCCGCTCCAGGAATGCTCCACGAACAATGGGCTCTTCGTGTGGACTCCGTCAAAGTGATTAGGTCGAGGGGAGGTGCCAAGCAGCCGCGTCCGGGATGCCCCTGCCGGGTCCACCCCGCCCTAGGCAGGCCGCCGCCCATGGAGCGGTTTCAGTGTCGGTGAAGAAAGAGAGGCGCCGCTCAGGCTGGAAGCGCATTCAAGAATACGGATCCAGAGCCGGCTGGTCGAGCCCATCCGCGGTCACCTCGAAGAAGCTCCCGAGGGAGTTTCGCATGAAGAACAGCACCGCGATCAATCCGATGCCGACCACCGCGATGATGATCGCGTATTCGGTCAGCGCGACGCCGGACTCGTCGACCCACAGGCTCTTCAATCGTCTCATCCTCAGACTCCTCTGGCTGGCGGCGCGCCCGTCGTCGAGCCGGCCCGCTCGAGATCCTCGATATTCTGCTACCGGGAGCCCGACCGTGTGAGCCCCCTGCTTTCCGCCACAGGTACAACCGCCGTGCCACGCTTGTCTATTCAGCTTAAGTAACCGTGTCATAATGACTTAGATTCCAGGTACACGGACATCGTCAAAGGCCTGGGCTCCGCAAACCGTGGTGCTCGCGCAACAGATCGCCGCCTCGGGCGGGCAACTGTCGATCCCACGCAACGGGCCTCCCTCGAACTCGAGCTCGATCCGATGGCCCACACGGTGGGGCTCGCGCATCCCGCCTTCTGCCTTTAGCATGGAGACAGGAGCTCCTCATCACATCCGCATCGTTCCCTTACGCTGGAGGAAGGCATGAGAGAGAAGCGTCCCTCCGTGTGCGGCTTCGGGCTGATGACTGCACTGGTGACCATCCTGACGGGAGCGCCGGTGGTGGTCACGGCTCAGGAGCTTCCCGCCGACGAAGAGGGGGCGCTCGCGCGGCTCGACGCCTCGCCGCGCCACGGCGAGTGGGTGAAGTACGACGGGGGGGGCGGTGACAGCGTATCCGCCTGGGTTGTGTATCCCGAGCGAGGTGACGCGGCCCCCGTCGTGGTGGTCATCCACGAGATCTACGGCCTCACCGATTGGATCCGTGCGGTGGCGGACCAGCTGGCGGGAGATGGATTCATCGCCATCGCTCCAGACCTCCTGTCCGGCAAGGGTCCGGGAGGGGGCGGGACGGACTCGGTGGATCGTCAGGGAGCCGTGCGACTCATCCGCGACCTGGACCGCGCCGAGGTGAACCGCCGACTCCAGGCCGCGGTTGCCTACGCCACCGCTCTCCCGTCTGCCGCGAGTGCGGCGGGCTCCGTCGGTTTCTGCTGGGGCGGATCGACGAGCTTTCGGTTCGCCGCCGCGTGGCCCGAGCTCGATGCTGCGGTGGTGTACTACGGCGGCTCACCCGATTCGCAGGCCCTCGCTCGGATCGAGGCGCCGATCCTCGGTCTCTATGGGGGTGAGGACGCCCGCGTCAACGCCACGATCGACCCGGCAAGGGCGGAGATGGACCGTCTCGGCAAGCGCTACGAGATCGAGATCTTCGCCGGCGCAGGGCACGGTTTTCTCCGACAACAGAGTGGCCAGGAAGGAGCCAATCTGAGCGCCACGGAGCGTGCCTGGCCTCGGACCATCGCCTTCCTGAGGGAGCATCTGGGCAGCTGACTCCGTCCGAATTCCCAGGAGCATCGCGAGTAGAATAGTGGCACATCGTCTCTTTCCGCCGATTCGTATCGGCCTCCCTGACTGGGTGGAGCCGTTCGTCGATTGGGAACGCCATTACGTTTCCGACGACGAGAAGATGGACCTGGCCATCGCTCTCAGTCGCGAGAACGTCATCCAGTCTACAGGTGGACCCTTCGGCGCACTGGTGCTGGAGCGAGATTCCGGCAGGCTCCTGTCTGCAGGCGTGAACATCGTGGTTCCGGCCCGGAATTCAGTTCTACACGCGGAGATCGTGGCATTCATGATGGCACAGCAGCGCGTGGGCTTCTTCAGCCTCGGAGCGCCCGGGATGCCAGAGCATGAGCTCGTGACCTCTTGCGACCCGTGCGCCATGTGCCTGGCCGCGATTCTGTGGGCCGGAGTGACGCGAGTCGTCTGCGGAGCCAGCCACAAGGACGCGAAGAGAATCGCATTCGACGAAGGGCCCGTCTTCTCCAGGTCTCATGCCTACATGCAGGAGCGAGGAGTGGAGTTCGTGCGAGGGGTTCGCCGCGAAGAGGCTCGTGCTGTGCTGGAGCTGTACGCAGAGAGAGGAGGCGTGGTCTACAACGGATAGGGCCCGGACTCGCTCACGACCTCGAAGAGCAGGTGGGTATTCGCAAGAGAGTCCGGAAGTGGAACGGGCCGGAGCCACGGGGGAGGCGACTCTTTCTGGAGAGAGTCATATAGGGTGCCCTCCTGATTGAGGGGAACGCCGGGTGTCCAGCTCTGCCCACGACACATGGCCACCCAACGGACACCCCGCCGCTCCACAATCCTCTTCGCGGCCCCCGCATCCGCAGCCGCCATGATCCGGTAGCTGTCCAGCATTCCCTCGGCATTACGGTGGTACGGCGTGGAGACCACCCGGTGCGGCGTCCACCACAGGATCTCGGGCCCCCAGAAGACCGGTGCCAGAATCACCCCCCCACGCTCATCCATTGCCGGAAGCTCCGATAGCACCGGGATCATCGGGGGCGCGCCACAACGAGCCTCCGAAGCACCTCGTTGCCCTGTTCCCCCCGAGAAGAGCACCATCACCAGGATCGGTGCCGTGAGAAAGAGCGTGACCACGGTCACGTTGACCACCGCTCGCCGAAGCCGCAGTCCGGGCTGATCGGTGGAGTGGACCAACCTACCAAGGAGCCATGCGAGGGGAAACGGTACGATGAGGTGGAGGTAGTGGGCCCAACGGACCTGCTGGAAGAGAATGAGACCGCCGAACCAGGCGCAGGCCAGGCCGATGAGCCGCCACGCCCACCGCTCACCCACATTCCCCCGAACGGAGAGCCAGAGCGATACGGGAAGGGCCACCACCAACGGACTCACCGTCACCCCCGCCCAGAATCCATTCTGGCCGCCCACCACGGGAACGAACTCCGCCACCTGGTCCAGCCACAACGGGAAGAGGGCGGGGTGGACCCCGGCCATGGGGCCCCGCTCCACACCGGGAAAGGCCACCATCATGGCTCCGGCGATGGCCAGACCTCCAAGCACTCCCCAGGAAAGTCGCCCCATCGGGTCGGCCAACCTCAGGGTGCGCCGGGGTCGCTGCTGGATCCGTCCCGCCAGTGTCCAGAAGGCGACCAGCAGAACGAGCAGACAAAGGTGCACCACCGAGAACCGGTCGAACTCCGCTGCCAGGCGGTCCGGGACGGGTCCGTCCAGAGGAAGACCGACCAGAATGACGAGAACGCTGCCCAGGTACAGGTCCCGATTCGCACGAGCCAGGTCGTCACCCCCTCGGAAGACCCAATAGAGACCCAGGAGGCCGAGGATCGGTGCCATGGATATCAGGGCTTCGGTGCTCACCCAGAGGGCCACGCCCGCGGAAATGCCGGTGATCCAAGCTGGCCCCCGCCGCCGCGGCTCCAGGAGGAGTCCCACCGCACCGAACATGGCCACCAGATAGAGCATGGCCTGGAGTCCGTGGTGGTCCGGCCGGTGCGGCGCGAAGGCGTAGGGCACCCAGAACTGCCCTGCGAAGAGCAGCCCGAGGAAGTAGAATCCCGATGAAGTGATCAGGCGCCTTCCCGTGGCCATCAGAAACGCGAGGGACGCGAGGCCGAGGAGAGGGCCGAGGGCGTATCCCGCCGTCGTCACTGCATCACGAGACTCCATGAAGAAGCGGAGCGGCGCAGCGAGGCCCAGAAGGATCCAGTCCTGAAGAAACGGCCAGTGCAGGATCTCACCGAACGGTGCGTTGCTCCGGGGATAGACGCCGCCCGGGCAGTGCCCCCCACCCCCGCACTCCAGCACCCGGGATAGGCGCATGTAAGGATCGGGGCCCGAGAAGCTCCCGTCGAAAGGTGGCCAGACCCCAGCAGCCTGCAGCGTGGCCTCCGCCGCCAGGAGAGCGAGGACGCCTCCAAGGAACCCCACGACAACGGCCGCCCATCCGGAGCGGCCGGAGGATCCACCATTCACTCGAGCGATCTCCTCCCGACAGGAGCGCCGCCGCGGGCAGCGGAAGGCGCGACGATCAGCATCCGTTGCAGCGTGCCGAGCTCGGTGCAAGACCCGCGCCCGGCCACCAACCTTCCTGACTGCCACCGGCTGGAATCCCACTTTCGGGACCGGGACCATCCCCGCTCGGCCCTCCAACCCGCACCCCAGGGGAAATCCAACGCCGCCGGCGTGTCACCGGTGGACCCCACTCTACCCACAGCCCTCACGATGTCGTCTATTCCAGGATGTACCCGGAGGCGAGGGTCGAAAACTCTCCTACCTGAGTCTCTACCCATTCCTCATCCCTGCGGAGCTCCCGGGCCATCAAGCGTGCCACGACTGGAGCGGCCTCGATCGCCGCTCGCGCATCGAGGAGGAGGGATCGTGTACGGCGCGCCAGGAAGTCGTCCACGGTGCGTGCCATCTCGCGGCGAGCGGCCCAGATGACCTCCCCCAAACGGGCATGAAGCCGGGGGTGAATCCTCTGGTCCAGGTGCGGCTCCGAGCGGAGGAGGGATTCCACGCGAGGGGCGTCTGCCCCGTAGTGAGACAGCTCCCCGAATCGGTCAGAATGAGCGTGATATCCGTGGATGTTCAGTTCTCGGGTGACGCAGGGTCGGGGATCCAGACCCCCCAGCGTGGCCGCGTGATCCACGGTGTCCTCAGCCATCTTGCGGTAGGTGGTCCACTTCCCCCCCGCGATGGTGATCAGGCCGGACTTGCCGACGAGAACGGTGTGCTCGCGGGAGATCCGTGAGGTGTCTCCCTCGTCGCCTTCGAGTCCCACCAGCGGGCGCAAGCCCGCGAAGACGCACAGCACGTCGCGTGGCGTCGGGTCCTTCGTCAGATACCGGGCCGCGTGCTCGAGGATGAAGCTCACCTCTTCATCGAGGGGACGCGGCTCGAGCGTCGGTTCCCGCACCGGCGTGTCCGTGGTTCCGACGATCACACGGTCATGCCAGGGAATGGCAAACAGGACCCGATCGTCGTCCGTGCGAGGGACCATGATGGCCGAGTCCCCTGGGAGGAACGTCTTGTCCAGGACGATGTGGATCCCCTGGCTCGGGCGGATCACTGCAGGAGCCTGGGGATCCTCCATGCGCCGGATCTGGTCCGCGAACACTCCCGTGGCGTTGATGACCGCGCGAGCCGAAACCACGAGCTCGCTCCCGGTCTCGAGGTCCTCGGCCGTGACCCCCGAGACAAAGCCGTCCTCGTCGGTGACCAGCGCGGTGACCCGAACGTAGTTCAGGAGAACCGCTCCTTGTTCGGCTGCAGTCTCGGCCATGTTGACGAGAAGGCGCGCGTCGTCGAACTGACCGTCGTGGTAGATCACTCCGCCGCGGAGGCCTTCCTTTTCGATCGTCGGGATTCTCTCCAGGGTCTCGTCCTTCGAGAGGTTCCGGGAAGGGCCGAAGCCGTATTTCCCGGCCAGCGCGTCGTAGACCCTCATTCCAACGCCGTAGAAGGGTGCTTCCCACCACTGGTAGTTGGGAACGACGAACGGAAGGTCATGAACCAGATGAGGTGCGTTCTGCCGGAGTACACCTCGCTCCTTCAGGGCCTCCATGACGAGGGGAATATTCCCCTGTTGCAGGTAACGGACCCCACCGTGGATCAGCTTCGTGCTGCGGCTGGAGGTCCCCTTCCCGAAGTCACTCTGCTCCAGGAGGACCCCGTCGTATCCTCGGGACGCCACGTCGATGGCGATGCCCACGCCGGTGGCCCCTCCACCGATGATCACGAAGTCCCACATGCGGTCGCTCGAGACGAGCCGCTCCATCATGACGGTGCGATCCACTCGTAGTCTCCTTTCCAGCGGCCGCGAGCGCCCGGGACCGATGCACACCGGGAGGATCCTCCCGCCCGGGATGGGCGCCGTCCACCGGCGAGCTCGCGGCCCCGTCCGGAACCTGCGTCGTCAAAGCGTATCGGGGAAGTGTATCAGAAAGGGTCTACGAGGTCGACGAATCCCGGTGTTTCGCAACGAATTCCTCCCAGCCGACAGGGGTCAGGAGATCGTCCGATATCGCGGCGATCTCCTCCGCCTCTCTCCAGGCGGCCTCGAGAGCTTTCAGCTCGCCCTGGACCGCCCGCATCTCCTGCTCCTCGTGCAGAGCCATTTCCACGGCAAGCTTGGTGGCGTGGGGAAGCTTGACCACGAGCCCTGAGTTCCCCTTTCGATCGGAGAAACTCGCCGCTTCTCGAACCGCCGATTTCAGGAAGTCGTGAGGGTGTCCCCGCTCCTCGATCCTGCGCACGGCGTCCTGCACCACCGATGCCCGTGCCCCGGCCCGGTTGACCCTGGGCATGATGATGCTGGCCGCTTGGACCGCCTCCTCTCCCTCGAAGCTCCTCTCGGTTCGTCCCTTCTTCAGGTGCAGCTCCCACTGCTCCGGGGTCTCACCCGGAAGAATACGGAGCTTCTGGAGATCCGGATTCTTGAGCTTGAGGACTTCCCCGTCCCGGGTTCGGAGCCGGACGAGGGTCCGGCCGTTCACCCAAACGTTCACGAAGTTCCCGGTCTGGCCGAGCAGGGCACCGCTGATCACTCCGGTCACCAGCCCTCCCACCATTACGACCCCAAGGACCGCCACCCCCGCGGCTCCGTAGAGAATCGTCTTCCGCCTGCGTCTCCCGAACTGGTCCCCGTACCGCCAGGCCGCGAACTCGGGGCGCATGGGTTCGCCAATGCGCACCAGCTCCAGACCCTCCGGGTGCCGGCAGAGTCCTATATTCTCTGTGGAGGCTCTCACGCGGGTGCCCCTGAAAATCCTCTCGCAATCCTCCACCGCCTCCCAGCGCTCCTCCATCGGGGTCAGGTTCCACCTCTCGCATCTACGACAGATCACCCAGAGACGTCCCCTCTCCGCATCGAATGCCAGTCGGCGCCCCACAGGGAACGTCTCTACGACCTGATTCGAGCCCAGCGGCCGCTTGCAGAACATGCAGGTGGAGTACATGGCTTGCGCAGTCCTCCGTGTTTCGCACCGTCCGCGGGCTACATGCGGTGCGTGAATCGGTCGTACACCGCTTTCCCCGCCGCCCGACTCGAATACGATGCGGAGTCAGCCGTTGTTCAGCGCTCCGGCCGTTTCCGCGGTCTGGGGCGAAGGTGCTCACCCGCCGGAGAGGCTGCCCCGGAGGTGTTGCCCTACGGTCGGCAGTCCCTCATGCTGGTCCCACAGCCGCGGGTGATCCCGCTTTGGCGGGGAGGAGGCGGTCGTTTCATGGCATGTAACGGAAGCTCCCTGTTGCTCCTGATCCTGTCCGGGAGCCTGTGCTGCCCGGGCGCGGGTCACACCCAGGATACCGTTCGGACAACTCCGCGCGGCTGGGAGTTCGCCGGCGTTCCCGCACTCAACTACGATGCCGATGAGGGGTTCGGCTACGGCGTAGTGGCGGAGATCTACCAGTACGGGGGCGCTGATCATCAACCATACCTCTACACCATCCAACCCACCGTCTTTCTGACCACGGGAGGACGCCGAGACTTCACGGTCTTCTTCGATTCCCCACACCTTCTGCTCGGCGGATGGAGGATTGACGCCTTCCTGGGCAGTGAGAGGCAGATTGCGTCGCCCTACTACGGGCTCGGAAACGAAACCCCGTTCGACGAGACCGCCAACGATGGCGTCAACCCGTACTACTACCGCTTCGGTCGCACCCGGCGCGCATTCTCCGTCAACGTCCAACGGCCGTTCTGGAGGCAGCGCCTTCGGCTGCTGCTGGGTGTCCGGGCCAGCCACGTGGCCGTGAAACCCGTCCCCAAGGACGAAAGGACGACGTTGCTTCAGGAAGAGCTGGCTCCAGAGGGCGAGGTGCCCGGTGGCTGGTCCAACGGGGTGCGGCTCGGGCTGATCTGGGACACCCGGGACCGAGAAGTGGGCACGCGGAACGGCACGTGGACGGAGCTCGTCGTCCAACGAGCCGACCCGGTTCTGGGAAGCGAGTCCGGCTACACCCGCTGGAGCGCCGCCGACCGACGCTACGTGGCACTGGGCTCGCGGACGACGTTGGCCAACCGGCTCCTGCTCCAGAACATCCACGGGAATCCTCCGTTCTACGACCTGTTCCTCGTGCAGACATCGTTCAAGCAGCAGGAGGGTCTGGGCGGCGCCAAGACGGTGCGAGGGGTTCTCAAGAACCGGTACACAGGCAGGGGTCTGTTCCTCTGGAACCTGGAAATCCGCAGGCGAGTTGCCGACTTCCGCACCTTCGGGCGGAGCTTTCACGTGGTCCTGAGCGGGTTCGTCGACTCGGGTCGCGTTTGGAAGGGCGGTGTGGAAGTGGGGGAGATCATCTCGGACCTCCATCACGGTCGGGGAGGCGGTGCGCGGCTGGGCATGGGCGAGAACTTCGTGGTGGCGCTGGACGCCGGCCACGGATCGGAAACCGCCCTACAGATCTACATCGGGCTGGGATACCTGTTCTAGGGGAGGCTCGCGACCGTAACGAAGCCGAGAAGGCCCAGCCATGGGGGCCCACAGGGCAGTCCGGCCGGGTAAAGTGCGCGAGCTCCGTTCGATTGCGAGGGGGGTCGCTCGGACGCATCTTCGGGACAGCATCTCCGGACCGTCGGCGGGCCGAGAACCGCAGGAGCACGATCTCCCTCCCATCCGGTGCGGTCCGTCAGGCTCGGGGTGACCCCACAGCCCCCCGGCGCACGGGATGTCGTTCCCCCGCGGAGGCGTCATCGGGAGAGGGCTCGGGATGGGGATGGTCCCGGTGGGAATGAGGGGCTTGGGGGCCGCCGACGAAAGACACGGAACCGTCCACCACACTGGATACGAGCAGGCAGGAGACCAGATGGCGTTGCTCAGCCCCGGAACACGGCTGAAGAAGGAACTCGGGCTGTGGGACGTGTACGCGGTGGCCACCGGAGCCACGCTGAGCTCCGGATTCTTCCTGCTTCCGGGGATCGCCGCCGTGGGCGCCGGACCAGCCGTCCCTGTCAGCTACCTCATCGCGGGCCTTCTCTTGATCCCCGGATTGGTCAGCAAGGCCGAGCTCGCCACGGCCATGCCCCGAGCCGGGGGGGTGTACTACTTCCTGGACCGGAGCATGGGCCCTCTCTTCGGGACCATGGGAGGGTTCGGGACCTGGTTTGCCCTGGTCCTGAAATCCGCGTTCGCCCTGGTGGGAGTCGGTGCCTACCTCCGGATCTTCTTCCCGAATGCACCCCTGGTACCGGTGGCGGCCGGGTTTGCCATTCTGTTCGGGGCCCTGAACCTTCTCGGTGCCCGAAAGTCCAGCTCTTTCCAGGTCTTCCTGCTTGTGGGCCTCCTGCTGCTCCTCCTCTGGTTCAGCGGATTCGGGCTCTTTCGCGTGGAGGCCCAGCACTTCGACGGGTTCTTCGCTGCCGGTGGCTCATCCATCGTCACCACGGCGGGTCTGGTGATCGTCAGCTACATGGGGCTCACCAAGGTGGCCAGCGTCGCGGAGGAGGTGAAGAACCCGGAGAGGAACCTCCCCCTGGGCATGTTCCTGGCGTTCGGAACCGCGATTCTCATCTACACCGTCGGCACCAGCGTGATGGTAGGGGTGGTGTCGGCGGAGACCCTGGCAAGGGACGGAGGGGACCTGACGCCGGTGGCCACGGTGGCGGACGCGTTGGCAGGTCGGTGGGGCGCGGTGATCATGACCATCGGAGCTGTGCTGGCCTTCTCATCGGTGGCCAACGCCGGAATCCTGAGTGCCTCCCGGTACCCCCTGGCCATGGGCCGGGACAACCTCGTTCCGGCTGTGTTCAAGAAGGTCGGTAGCCGCGGCACCCCGACGAACGCCATCTATATCACCGTAGCGCTCATCCTGGCCTTCGTCATCCTCTTCGATCCCACCGGGATCGCGAAGCTCGCCAGCTCGTTCAAGCTGGTTATGTTCGCCATGAGCTGCATGGCGGTGATCGTCATGCGCGAGAGCGGGATCGCCTCCTACGACCCCGCGTACCGGTCCCCCTTCTATCCCTGGCTGCACTGGCTGGGCGTCCTCGCGCCTTTCTGGCTGATCGTTCAGATGGGCTTCCTCGCCACACTCTTCACCGGCGGGCTCCTCACGTTCGGTGCGGTCTGGTATTCGTATTACGCGAGAAAACGCGTCGTGCGGGAGGGCGCGATCCTGCACGTCTTCGAGCGCCTGGGCCGACGGCGGTACGAGGAGCTGGATGTGGAGCTTCGCCAGATCATGAAGGAGAAAGGACTCAGGAAGGCGGATCCGTTTGACGAGGTCGTGGCTCAGGCCTTCGTAATGGAGGCTCCGAGCGACGCGGGATTCAGGGAGCTGGTTTGGGAGGCGTCTGCCCGCCTCGCCGACGCCCTCGACGCCTCGGCCACTGATCTGGGACGCGGATTCCTGGAGGGCACCGCGGTCGGCGTCACTCCCGTGTCCCACGGCGCGGCGCTCCCCCACGTGCGCCTTCCCGGCATCGGACGCCCCCACCTCGTCCTGGTCCGCTGCCGTGGTGGTATCCTGCTGGAGGGCATGGAGGTCCAGGAGCCACGAAGCCATGAACCGATCCATGCGGTCTTCTTCCTCGCGAGCCCCGACGACGACCCGGGCCTGCATCTTCGGCTGCTGGCGCAGATCGCCGGGCGCGTGGATGATGAGGGTTTCATGGCAGAGTGGCTGTCGGCGCGGAACGATCAGGAGCTCAAAGAGGCCCTCCTCAGGGAGGAGCGGCTCTGCCGCGTGCGGGTCTCGTCCGGCACCCGGTCGGAGGAGTGGATCGGCCTGACGCTTCGTGAGCTGGAGCTACCGGAGGGGACACTCATCGCGCTCATTCGCAGAGGAGACGAGGCACTGGTTCCCGGGGGTGACACGATCCTGGAGGACGGCGATCGTCTGACCGCAATCGGAGATCCGGCAGCAATCCGCAAGCTCCGCCATCGGTACCGCCCATGATTGCCAAGAACCACACCATCACCTGTCAGACCAGTGGGAATGACCACATCGTCGACCTTACCGTGGACGTTCTGGATGTGGTCCGTCGCAGCGGGGTCAAGACCGGGCAGGCGACTGCCATGGTCGTGGGTTCCACGGCGGCCCTTTCTACACTGGAGTTCGAGCCCGGGCTGGTTCGACACGACGTGGCCGCCGCCCTGGAGCGTCTCGCCTCCCGTGACGGGGAGTACGAGCACGAAAAGACCTGGCACGACGACAACGGCCACAGTCACGTACGGGCGTGTCTGGTCGGGCCCTCGCTCGCCCTTCCCGTCGTGGACGGGGCCATTCCGCTGGGAACGTGGCAGCAAATCGTCCTCATCGATTTCGACACGCGCCCTCGGCACAGACGAGTCGTGGTGTGCGTGGTGGGAGTGTGACGCCCGTCCGGCCCAGGCCTCGAGAGCTTCCCTACCCCTTCAGCACGCCGACGGGCTTCAGCCGCACGACCTTCCTTCCGATTCCCGCCCCGTGCACCACCCGCACGACATCCGCCACGTCCTTGTACGCTTCCGGGATCTCCTCGGCCACCGTGGCGTACGACGAGGCCCTTACCTCCACTCCGATCTCGTCGAACTCGTCGCGGAGATTCCGTCCTTTCGCGGAACGCTTCGCCTGCCGCCGGCTCATCCGGCGACCCGCCCCGTGACAGGTGGATCCGAAGGTCTCCGCGAACGCACCCGCGGTCCCCATGAGCACGAAGGAGTACCGACCCATGTCTCCCGGAATGAGCACCGGCTGACCCACCTCCCGATACGCGGCAGGCACGTCGGCGTGGCCGGGAGGAAAGGCCCGGGTGGCCCCCTTGCGATGCACACAGACCGTCCGCTCCCGCCCGTCGATCACGTGGCGCTCGAACTTGGCGTTGTTGTGCGCCACGTCGTATACGAGGCCCATTCCCAGATGGTCCTGACCCCGTCCGAAGACCTCGCTGAACACCTCCCGAACCCGGTGGGCCATCATCTGGCGGTTGGCAAAGGCGTAGTTCGCCGCGGCCCGCATGGCGCCCAGGTACCGCTTCGCCTCGGGGGAGTCGAGCGGCGCGCAGCAGAGCTGCCGATCCGGTAGCTCGATCCCGTACTTCTGCGACGCACGCAACATGACTTCGAGATAGTCGTCACAGACCTGATAGCCCAGGCCCCGTGATCCGGAGTGGATGATGGTGGTGATGGTTCCCGTCTCCAGGCCCAGCGTCGCGGCGGCTTCCTCGTCGTAGACCTCGTCCACGTAGCCCACCTCCACGAAGTGGTTTCCGCTCCCTACGGTGCCCACCTGATCGCGGCCCCGTTGGATGGCCCGCTGGCTCACCTGGTCCGGGTCAGCACCATCGATAGTCCCCCTGTCTTCGATGTGCTCGAGGTCGGCGGCGGTGCCGAATCCCTCCCCTACGGCCCACGCCGCTCCCCGAGTCAGGATTCTCCGGATGGCATCGGGGGTGAGAACGAACTTCTTGTATCCTTTGCCGACGCCTGCCGGGATCGTCTGAAAGAGCCGGTCCATGAGGGACCGGAGGCGCGGTCGCAGGTCCTGCACCGTCAGATGGGAGCGCAGCAGCCGCACGCCGCAGTTGATGTCGTATCCGACACCGCCAGGAGAGATGACTCCCCCTTCCTCGGCGTCGAACGCGGCTACGCCCCCGATGGCGAAGCCGTATCCCCAGTGGATGTCGGGCATTCCGATGGACCGCCCCACGATCCCCGGGAGCTGGGCCACGTTCGCCACCTGTTCCACGGCCTGGTCGCCGCGGATGTCCTGCATCAGCGTCTCATCCGCGAATACCAGCCCCTCGGTGCGCATCTTCCCCTGCCGGGGGATCAGCCACCGGTAGTCGTCGAGCCTGACGATCTCCATCGAGGTCCTCCCGGTGCGTCGTTACACTCCTCGCGACGCCCATCGCTCCAATGCTGAAGATAACACGGGACCCGGTGTTCCCAGCGCCCGCAGGGAAGGAGCCGCCGGCTCCGCAGGCACCCGCCCGGCGGGCCGCCAACACTGTACAAGGGAGCTCCGGCGTGGCCCGCAGCCGCTCGAAGTACAGATCCTAGGAACGAGGAGGCCGGGCAGCCTCCGTCGCCCCCGGCAGGGGCGAGGCCCTTGCGAACAGGCGCAGAGCCGCTGGAGAGGAGAACCCAGAGGGACCGCTCAGAAGTAGACGGTGGCCCTGGCGATGAGCGCCGTGAGCCCCGGCGGGAAGGAACCATTCTCGTCGCCGAACGTCACGCCACCGAACGCGGTCAATTCGGCGTCCTGGGAGATCGAGACGTCCAGACGAGGGTTGAAGACGAAGGAGCCGTCGGGAGAGCTGAAGAGGTAGAGGCTGCCCGCCACCAGGGGCCAAACATCGTGCTGGGCGCCGGTGAGAATCCACCAGCGGCCCACCGGCTCGCCGTAGTAGAGGTTGGCCAGCCAATCGTGCACCGGGTACGGAGCGTCCTCTTCCGCCCGGCCGTTGTAGAGCGCCTCCCCGAGAAGATAGGTGCCACCCTCGAGCGTGTAGTCGGCCCCGACCACAAAGCGGGCGAAGTCGGACTCCCGCCGCATCCAATTGTGGTTCCCCTCCATCCAGACGCCGAGCCCCAGAAGCTCGCCGGAGAGCTCCAGCCCCACAGCCCGCCGACGCGCTGCCTGTAGGGCAGTAGACTGGCGGCCTCCAAGCCCGTGGAGTCCATCACCTGATGGACGGTGAGAGCCACGTCATATCCCACAGAGGAGAAGTGGGTCGCCCACCGCGCGGCGTAGCCGGAGGCACCCAGCTCGTCGGCCGGCGAAGTGATGACCGAGAGCTCTCCACCCAGCCCCCAGGTATAGTCCACCCTCAGCGCCCCGACCCCTTCCTTCTCGTAGGTGGGGTCCAGGAGGTCCTTGCGGTGGAACAGATCCGTGGGGTTGAAGCTGTAGGCCGGTCCCCAGGACAGCTGCTGCTTTCCGGCACGGATCCGCCAGGATCCCAGATGCCACGTCAGGAAGGCGTTGTCCAGAAACGTCCGCGTCTTATCCAGCGTGAACGTCGCCGGGATCCCGGCGGCCTCCAGCTCTCGAGCCACCGCGTCTGGCAAATAGGGACGGAGGTCCCGCGTGATGTCGCCATGGTAGGAGCACCGGGGCCAGGACCAGGGCGCCCAGGAGGACACGGCCTCCGGGCCCTCCTCCCCGCGGGCGCGACAGGAGGGCCGGAGCGATCAGACGTCGAAGATGACCCGGGCGTACCACTGCCCTTCCCGGCGTTCGGCGGTGAGACCATGAAGGGTCACGCCCTTGATCTCCCGAACAGGCTGGCCCGGGTCGGGTCCCCCGCGGATGGACGCCCGTAACCCCTTCGCGTCCAGCCGGTGGAAGGTGGCGTCCCACAAGGTGAACCCCTCCGTTTCGTGCCAGAAGAGGAGCTCCCGCAGCCACCCCCGAAGCAGGGCCGCTCGGTCGGTCGCCGTGACCGTGAGCCGCCGGGTCTCCAGCGGAGCGGGGCGATCGTGTTCCAGGATGAGGTACGCCATTCCCTGAGCCGCTCTCAGAAAGAGCTCCTCCGGAGTGGGCGCTCGAACCTCGATGCCCACGTCGGCAGTGTGCTCCAGCGCGGTGACCCCGGCCACGGGGATCTCGGCAGGGTGATCGGCCACTGGGCGTCTGCCTGGTTGAAGGTCAACGAAACCCGACGCACGGGACCGTCGCATCCGCTCCGTCCCGGCCTCGTTCGTCCAACCCTAAGCTCACGGAGGGCCGAGAATCAATCCACCGTGGTCCTTCTCGCCACGATGACCCATCTTTGAGCAGTGCGAGCTGGCGGTGGCTCCGCGCATTGCGGCACCCGGTGGAGACGGGCTTCCGCCGGCGTGAGAGTGCGAAGCCCACCTCCGTGCGCGAGGAGGAACGAATGGCCGCACGCATCGAGTCTCTCAGGGCTCAGGTTTCAGACGACACCGTTGCCACGAAGTTCTGGCACCGGCTGGAGGATGGGCGCGCGCAATGCGACCTCTGCCCCCGGGCCTGCAAGCTGCGGGAAGATCAGCGGGGGTTCTGCTTCGTGCGGGCGAACCGGGGGGGACAGATCGTGCTCACCACCTACGGTCGCTCCAGTGGGTACTGCATAGACCCCATCGAGAAGAAGCCGCTCAACCACTTCCTTCCAGGGACGCCCATTCTGTCCTTCGGGACCGCTGGCTGCAATCTGGCGTGCAAGTTCTGTCAGAACTGGGACATCTCGAAGTCCCGGGAGATGGACACGCTCATGGACCAGGCCTCCCCGGAAACCATCGCCGAAGCGGCGGAGAGACTGCGGTGCCGGAGCGTCGCATACACGTACAACGACCCCGTCATCTTCCACGAATACGCCATCGATGTGGCCCAGGCCTGCCACGAGCGGGGGATCAAGTCGGTGGCGGTCACCGCGGGATACGTGAGCCCCGAGCCCCGACGGGAGTTCTACCGCCACATGGACGCCGCCAACGTAGACCTCAAGGCGTTCACCGAGGAGTTCTACCGCAAGCTGACAGGGGGGCACCTGGAGCCGGTTCTGGACACGCTGAGGTATCTGAAGCACGAGACGGACGTCTGGTTCGAGACCACCACCCTCCTGATCCCGGGGCTCAACGACTCCAGCTCCGAGATCGACGCCATGACCCGCTGGGTCGTGGAGGAGCTGGGTCCGGACGTGCCTATGCATTTCACCGCTTTCCATCCCGACTGGAAGCTTCTGGACCGGCCCGCCACTCCTCCCCCGACCCTCCAGAAAGCCCGCGAGATTGCCCTCAGGAACGGGGTCCAGCACGCATACACCGGCAACACGTACGACAAGGCCGGCCAGAGCACCTACTGCCACGAATGCGGCGAGATCCTCATCGGGCGGGACTGGTACACCCTATCCGAATGGAACCTCACCGGGGACGGCTCCTGTGGGCGCTGCTCGGCACCCTGCTCCGGCGTGTTCGAGTCCCGCCCCGGGGGGTGGGGCCCGAGGCGCATGCCCGTCCGACTGAGGGACTACCGGAGTTGAGCGAGGGGAGCGGAGCCATGGCCTTCCGCCCGGCCTATCGGAACCTGACCCCCCAGGAGCTGAGGGATCGGGCGGACTGTGCCGTCGCGAGTCTTGCGGACTGTCGCGCGTGCCCACGAGAGTGTGGGGTCAACCGGCTGGAGGACCGGTGGTCGGCGTGCAAGGCCGGTCGCTATGCCGTGGTGACCAGCTGCTTCGCTCACTTCGGCGAGGAGGACTGCCTGCGGGGCTGGAACGGCTCCGGCACCATCTTCTTCGGCCACTGCAACCTTCGCTGTGTCTTCTGCCAGAACTTCGACATCAGCCAGGGGATCCGGCCCGGCAACCGGGGTCCGGCGGGATCGAGGCCCGAAGAGCTCGCCGAGATGATGCTGGGGCTGCAGAGGCAGGGCTGTCACAACATCAATTTCGTGACTCCGGAGCACGTGGTCCCCCAGGTCCTGGAGGCCATTCCCCTGGCGGTGGAAGCCGGCCTCGACCTTCCCATCGTCTACAACACCAGCGCCTACGACTCCCTGGAGAGTCTCCGCCTGCTGGACGGCATCGTCGACGTCTACATGCCCGACTTCAAGCTCTGGACCCCCGAGAGTAGCAGGACCTATCTGAAGGCCGAGGACTACCCTCGGGTGGCGCGGGCTGCGCTGAAGGAGATGCACCGGCAGGTGGGTGATCTCGTGGTGGACGCCGACGGCGTGGCGAGACGAGGAATCCTGCTCCGCCACCTGGTGATGCCCGGGCTCCTGGAGGAGACGCGGGCTATCCTCACCTGGGTCGCGGACGAGCTGAGTCCAGCCACGCACGTGAACCTGATGGATCAGTACCGCCCCGCGGGCAAGGTGGGGGCCGGCCGCTATCCCGAGCTCGACCGCCAACTGGGCAGAGACGAGTTCATGGAAGCCCATACCATTGCCGCCGAGGTCGGGCTCCGGAGGCTGGACCAGCGGCATCTCTACCCCAGGCTGCGAGAGCTCCGCTGGGTGTTCTGGTGAGGGGCCCCCCTCGCCCCATGAGGCAGGTCACCCCCGGGAGTCCGAGCGACTTCCGGAAGCTATGGGAGACCTCGCCCGGAATCTGGAAGGCGCGCCCGCCGGTCGCTTCGCGTCATCCATCCCCGCCGTGGCGGGGAGGTGGCGACCCCTGAACGCCGGGGAGGCGGCGACTCGTGGAGGGCGGCCTCCATACATCACAAAGGAGAGGGAATGCAGGACTTCACAGACGCTGAGTTGGACGCCTACATCCTGGCGCGGCTGAGGAGCGTGGGGGTCGACCTGAGCGTCCTCCCCGAGGACGATCCCGAAGCTCCGGCCGACCGGGCTCGAATCCTGGAGTCGGCTCGACGATTCCTGCGCTCCACACCGCCCGCCATCCGCGCCTTCTCCATGGAGGGTCACGAGGTTTCGCCGGTGCTCTTCGCCGCTCCTTCGACGGCCTGGCGTCGAGGCGAGTCTTCATGAGCCCACCCGGCAGGCCTTTCCACCCGGAGCGGACCCGGGACGCACAGGATGGGCCGTCACCCCAGGACTCCCTCATCGACCGCAAGGCGTTCCTCCGGCGCATGGCCATCCTCTCCGGCGCCGCGTCCCTGGGCCCTCTGACCACCACGGGACCGCTTCTCGCATCACAGGACTCCAGCCAGGAGATCCTCGCCGGGACGACGCGGCGTGCGGGTCCGTCCGCACGCACGGCGCCGTGGCCTCCGACCGTCGCTCCCGCCGCCTCGACCTCGGCGAGCCAGGCCACGGATCCGGCGGAGCTGACGCTCGTCGAGGCCGCCACACTCATTCGCCGCGGACACCTCTCTCCGGTCGAGCTCGTCCAGGCGTATCTGGACCGCATCGACCGCTACGAGGGGCTGCTCCAGGCCTTCAATCTCGTTCTCGGGGAAGAGGCGCTCGAGGCAGCCCGGGCTCTGGAACGGACCCCGCTCCGTGGTCCGCTGCACGGCATCCCCCTGGCGATCAAGGACAACTTCTTCACACGGGGCGTCCGGACCACGGCCAACTCGCTCATCTTTCAGGACTTCGTGCCGGACTACGACGCCACCGCCGTGGCTCGACTCAGAGACGCCGGGGGCATCGTCCTGGGAAAGACCCAGATGGGCCCTCTGGCTACCACCCGTGCGTCCACTCCGGGGGGCGAAAGAACGACGGTGAACGCCTGGGCCCCCTTCGACCCCTCGGTGAGTCCCGGCGGATCTTCCAGCGGATCCGCCACCGCAGTGGCAGCCCGCCTCTCCTCCTCCAGCACCGGAACGCAGACGGGGGGCTCCATCACCTCTCCGTCCATGGCCCAGGGGCTGACGGGCCTCAAGCCCACACTCGGCAGGGTGTCCCTGCACGGGGTGATCCCTCTCACCTATACGCGGGACCACCCCGGTCCCATCGCCCGGGACGCCTCGGACGCGGCGGTCATGCTCCAGGTCATGGCGGGGGCCGACCCGGCGGATCCCCGCACGCTAGGGCTCCCCCAGGTCCCGGATTTCGTCCAGGCCGCGACGCCCGTCATCCGGGACGGCGAGCCCCGCCTGCGGTGGCCCACGACCATCGGGGTGATTCCCGGCTACACCAGCCCCACCGTGCCGGAGTTCGCGGGTCAATGGGAAGAGGCGCTCGAGGCCCGCGAGGATCCAGCCGAGCGGGACCGACAGCGTGAGCGGCGTCGCCGACGGGCTGCGGCGGAGGCGGTCGCTCGGGGAGTGATGCTGCGGACCATGGAACACCTGGGTGCACGGGTCGTCGAAGTGGAGCTCCCGGCGGATTGGGAGACCCTCACCAGCCGGGAGTTCAACAACGTCCGCCTTCCGGAGCGATCGGAGGCATTCCTGGAATTCCTTCGGCGGGACGTCCGGCTCTTCGGGGTCTCCCTCTCTCCCTGGATCAACGGGCTGCTTCTCTCCGGCGACGAATACCTGAGAGGCCAGAGGGCGAAACAGCTCCTTCTTCGGCGGGTCCTGGAGGACCTTTTTGCCCAGTGTGACGTGGTGGTGCAGACGGCCCCCTTCCCGTTCGACATGATCGGGCTTCCCCTCATCGCGTTTCCCATCGGCACGGAGGCGAGCGCCGGCATGGAGCGGCCCATCGGAGCCATGTTGGGTGCGCTTCCCTTCGGCGAGGAGCGTCTGCTCTCCGTCTTGGCCGCGTATCAGGCCACTACGGACTGGCATCGGGCGCGCCCCCCGGATCCGGCGGGCGAAGTGGACCCTGGAAGCGGGGATCCCGGTTCCAGGGCGGCGAGTCGGGGAAGGATCGACGCTCGGGAGGTGATGGACCTCACCCAATAAGCGCACGCTGGGTAACCAGCCAACGGTCCTGTTCGTCACGCACCGGCACGCCGGTTCACAGCAAGATAGCTTCCCGGCCACAGGAGCGGAGCGGTGCCGTGCGGAGCGCTGAGAGGACACCCGAAAGAGGAAGGACGTCGATGTTCAGGTCTGGGCGATGCGATGGTCGAGCCGCCGTGATCGCGACCCTTGCCCTAATTGCGTCACCCGGGCACCCGGAGGCTCAGGAAGGGCGTTGGCTCCCGGACCGAGCCCTCATGCCAGACCTGGTAGCCGGACCCCGTGACCCGGTGACCAAGGCACAGCTACTGTACGTCTCGGACAACCCCAACGCATTCGATGAGGGGGCCGAGGCGGAAGTGGCCCTGGGAGTCACCCTGCCCGTCTATCTACTCTCTGGCAGCTCTGCGAGGGATGGGCTCACCGTGGGTGTGGAGGCTGCGGTGTTCGCACGATTCGGCCTCCAGGTCATCCAGCGGGAGCTGATCGCCACGGATTGGGTCTTCGCCGTGCCCCTGGTCCGGCACGTTGGGAACCACTGGTTTCGTGTCCGCTACTATCACACGAGTAGCCACCTTGGCGACGAATACAGTCGCCGCTTCCAGGTCGAAGGCGTAAACTTCGCGCGGGATGCGGTGGACGCCCTGAGCCACCTCCAACTCACTCCCGTGCTCGCGGTGCACAGCGGTGTGGGCTGGTCCTACAACGTCCACCCCGAGGACTCCAGACGCTGGGCCGTACGCCTGGGGGTCGAGACCGAGTTTCTGCGGGGGCGCGCGTTGCTGCCATACCTCACCATGGACGCGCTGATGGACCAGGACAACGGCTGGGCTCCGCGACAGGCCATCCAGCTAGGGGTCTGGCTTCCGAAGATCCGTGACCGACGCTCCCTCCGGGCAGGTGTGGAGCTGCTCACGGGCCCCTCGCCTCTCGGGCAATTCCAGGGGCGGCACACCACGCAGCTGGGCCTGGGGTTCTTCGGGAGCTTCTAGGGACCCCGAGCAGCCCCTGATGCGCTTGATCGATCATCGGACGACGGGGAGCAGGAACTCTGCACGAGGCGAGGGGGGGAGGGGGGGAACATCGGGGGTGACGCCTCCAGGCGTCACCGGCTCACGCCACCGGGACCGCTGAGCAAGGCGGAAGCCGTGGGATGCAGATGGGCACCGGCCCTCGGAAACCCGAGGGTGGTGCCCATCTGAACTGAACCGACGAGAAGGTGGACGCTGAGGAGACTCCCCCGGTCCGCGCGATCCGCCGCTACATGCCCTCTAGAGCGTCCCGGGTGTCCCTGAGCAGGTTCACCACGTACCCGGGATTGTGAATGCCGTGGCTCCGGTCCTCCTCGACCATCTGCCAGTTGATGTACGCTGCTGCGACATTGGCGGGATACGTACCTGCGTTGGTCCGGGTTTGGCCCGCCCGCTTGATCCCCGTAGCCTCCAGCAGCAACGCGATCTCGTCCAGCAGGTCCTCGACCGTGTCGTGGACGCCCGCGTAGTCGAAGTCCTCCAGGGTGCTGTGGCAGCCGGTGCAGGCGATGATATTCTGGTCCTCGTCCCCCTCCTCCCCGAACTCCATCTTCCAGGTGTGACCACCCGCATTCACGCCGTAGGCAGGAGCCATGTGGCAGGCGGGGCATCCGTCAGGGTTGACGGCCGTATTGCCGTGCGAGCTCGGGCCGTAGTCCAGGTCGCCCGCCAAGTCGAACCCACCGACGCCACCAAGGATCTGCGCCTGCGTGCCATGGTGGAAGCCGTAACGCGAAGACTCGAAGGTGACGGGGTCCCCGTCCACCACCGGCAACGGGTCCTCGACCGGGTCCGTTGGACGTCCCTGGTGACAGTTGGCGCACAGGTTGCCCGCGCCGAAGTCCACGGTTCCATGGCCCTCGACCCACAGTTCCACCGGGTCCGAGGCGGTCAGCTCGTAGTCCGCGTCGGTGTAGGTGGTGTGGATCAGGTGGCACGTGCGGCAGTTGATGGGAGTCGGGTCCGCATACCCACTCGCCACGGTCTGCTCACCGCTGGCGATCCTCTCGATGAAGCCCTCGTGGGCATGGCATGGCGCGCACTCCGGCGCCGAATCATAGCCAAGCCTGGCCCGCTCGGAGGTGTCCCCGTTGCGGTGAAGGGAGTTTTCGTACTGAATCTGCCGCGCCTTCAGGTCCGTGTCGTTGATATGGCACTGGATGCAGTTCTCGTTGGCGTCCTCACCCGCTGGACCCGTTGGACCCGCCGGACCCGCCGGGCCCGTCGGACCCGCAATTCCCTGAGCTCCGTCCTGGCCCGCCGGACCTTCCGGCCCCTCGCAGCCGACGAACATCGGCACTATGAACACGATCGCCGCTGCAACAGACAGCAATCTTCTCATTGTGACTAGCCTCCCGGTTCAGCAGTGATTGGTGCCCAATCCTCAAACTCGGAGCGAGACAACATGTCTCATAGCCTTAGGACTAAAGTACTCAGCCCTTCAGACCCCGGGTGTCACCCACCTCACCCGGACAGTGCCATATTGCCACTTGATCACGGGGTTCGCAAGCGACGCGGGTGCCCACCGTCCCTTCCCGGGTCGCCCCCTCTTTGGGAAGATCCATGCCATCATCGCTGACTGCGATGGAGAGAGCTTCGATCTCTCTGAGAGCCCTGGATCGGGAGGCCCTCGGAGCCCCGAGAGTGCCGGCAGGGGAGATCTCTCGGCGTCCACCGTCAGCAATCCCCCAGACAACCGGGCGACCCGCCCCCCAGAGGCGAGTCGCCTGTGACGGATGGCCGCTGCGATGGCGAGAGGCAGAGAGCCTGGGAGAGCGAGTCCGATTCAGAGGAGGGCGTTCGCCGCGAACGCGCCCACGTAGGCAAGCACCAGCATGTAGGTGAACTGGAGGATGGGCCATTTCCATCCCCCGGTCTCCCTTCTCACCACCGCCAGGGTGGATATGCACTGGAGGGCAAACACGAAGAAGATCAGGAGACCCACCGCGCCTCCCAGCGTGAGATCCTGGCGCAGTGCTTCCTGGAGCTCCGGTGAATTCTCGTCCTCCGCCTCCACCCCGTAGATCGTCCCCAGCGTTCCGACGATGACCTCCCGCGCCGCCAAGGAGGTCACCAGGCCGATGCCCACCTTCCAGTTGAAGCCCAGGGGCTCGATGGCGGGCTCCATGACCTTGCCTATGGTTCCCACCACGCTGTGTTCGATAGGAGGAGCCGCTCCATCGGGTCCCGGAGGAATCCGGGTGAGCACCCAGAGCAGGACCGCGACGGTGAGGATGATCGTGCCGGCGCGACGCAGAAAGATCTTCGCGCGGTCGTAGAGCCGCAGCCCCAGCGACTGCATGGTGGGCCAGCGGTAGGGAGGAAGCTCCAGAGCGAAGAGGGTGGGCCCGCTGCGAAGAACCGTGGACTTCAGGAGTGCCGCGGTTCCGATAGCGGCGAGCAGTCCCAACCCGTACAGGCCCAGCATGACGGCGGCCCTCGTGCCGAGCACGGGTCCCAGCAGCGGGCGCTCGTGAATGAAGGCCGCGATCAGGAGCGCATACACCGGGAGCCGCGCCGAGCACGTCATGAGGGGAGCGATCAGGATCGTCGCGATGCGGTCCCGCTCGCTCTCGATGGTGCGGGCCGCGAGAATCGAGGGCACCGCACACGCGTAGGAGGACATGAGGGGCAGGAACGACTTCCCCTGCAGCCCCACCCTCCTCATCCCCCGATCCGCGATGATCGCCGCCCGGGCCATGTACCCCGAGTCCTCCAGGATTCCGATGAAGAGAAACAGGATGAGGATCTGGGGAAGGAACACCAGCACCGAGCCCACACCCATCCACACCCCGTCGATCAGCAACGACCGCAGCCAGGACGCGGGCAGAGCCGAGCCGATCCACCCGCCGGTGGCCACCACCATCCCCTCCACTCCATCCATGAGCGGCTGGGCCACGGTGAAGATCGACTGAAAGACCGCGATGACCACGGCGAAGAAGATGATCGGTCCCCCCACAGGATGGAGCAGAATCCGGTCGAGTCGCCGGCCCCACGGGGACGGGCTCGGCCTCCTGTACTTCGCCTGCTCCCCCACCCACGCCGCCCACCGGCGGCGCTCGGGGAGATTCGGAATGACCGGGAGCTCGACGCCCCCTCCACCCGTCGTCCCCACACGGCCGTTTCCCCGGCCCTCCTCGTCGAGCCATCGGCCCAGGAAGGTGAACACCGCCGAAACTCCATCTCCGCGAGCGGCGCTGATCAGCGCCACGTGCGCGTCGAGCTCCTCGCTCAGCGCCCGGGTATCCAGCTCGCCGCCCCCACTGCCCAGCACGTCGGCCATATTCAGCGCCAGCAGTGTCGGCAACCCCAGGGACAGCACCGGCGCCGCCAGCATCAGGTGACGCTCGAGATTGGTGGAGTCCAGAATGAGGATGATCGCGTCCGGGCGCTCCTCTCCGGGCATGGTGCCGTCGAGTACGCTTCGGGCGACTCGCTCGTCTCCGGAGCGGGGATCGAGGCTGTAGACCCCGGGGAGATCGATGAGACCGATTTCCCGTCCATCCACCAGGGTGACCACTCCCGTTCGTCTCTCCACCGTCACCCCGGGGTAGTTCGCCACTCTCTGGCGCAGGCCGGTCAGTCGATTGAAGAGGGTGGACTTTCCGGAGTTGGGCGGGCCCACCAGTGCCACGGTGGGGCGCCGCGTCGGACGAAGCGGACTCCGGGGTGTGGCGCCGCTCGAGGGATCGGCGCCCCGAGCTGTCCGGGTGGAGCTCACGGCATCGTGGTGGTGGGCGGGCAGACGTCCACGACGAGGTGCATGGCCGTCTCGTGGCGCAGGGCGATCTCGCATCCGTCGACTCTGTAGATGCGGGGGTCTCCCCCTGGAGCGCAGTTGACCGGAGAGACGAGAATGCCGGGGATGAACCCCATCTCCATCAGGCGCTGAGCCTGATCACTCTCGAGCTCGAGGCGGTCGAGGACACCCACCTCTCCCGCGCGCAGGTCCGCCAGCGTACACCGGTCGCGGCTAGCCTGGCCTCGCTCATCCAGATCCGGGGGCGCCCCCTCCGTCTGAGCCCCCTCCCACCGATCGGTCACGGCCCAACCCTCCTCGTTGAGACTGATTCTCAAGATAGACTGATCGGCCGAGGGCAACAACCGGTAGGACGGAGGACTCCCCCGGGATGGCTCCTCGGGATCGGGTGATCGCCATCGGGTCCGCGCCCGGAGGAATCCCGGCGCAGGAGGACGTGGCGTGGCGAGGGCCGTTCCGGTATGCTGAGGATGGACGGACAATCCTGGTCCGTCCCGGTGCAGCCAGGGCGCGACGCCGGTGTCCCGTCTCAAGAGGTCCGGCAAGCCATGGAGAGCTTCGAGGCGCCCGATCCGACAAGGCGGGACTCCTGCGGGGCCCTGGTGGCGCGCCGCATCGGAGAGCTGGGGGAGGAAGGAGATCGTGCAGTGATTCGGCTCGAGCTCTCGGACGAAGAGAAGCAGACGCTGCGAGAGATGCTGGAGAGGGATCTGTCCGATCTACGGATGGAGATCGCGCACACCGACCGCCTGAGCTACCGCGAGCTGCTGCGCGAGCGGAAGAGGATCATCGGCAAGGTGATCGCCGCTCTCGGTCAGGACGGCTAGGGGTCGCTCCGGACCCCTCTTTCTGGAATCCCACGAGCAGACGGCCCCGAGGGCGCGGGGTCAACCCCCCCACACCCACCACGCGATCAGGCCCGCCAGGACAAGGCTCAGGGAGAGGCCCACAATCTGGAGAATGATCAGCCTCTTCGCACTGCGTGGCTGCTCACCCTCCTCCTCTTCGACCACGGACTCCGTCTTTCGGATCCCCCCCGTTGTGATGTCGAACACCCAGGCGAGAACCAGGGCCACCGGGAACCCGGCCACCGCCAGCGTCACCAGTACCGTGAGGGTCCACTCGGGCACGGGAAGCTCGGGAAGGACGATGCTGGACCCCTCGAGAACGACGAAGGCGATGGCGAGGTACCCGGCAGCGACCTGATAGACGCGTCGTCGTCTCAGCTCGCCGAGGAAGCTCCCCAGCGCCGTGTCCGCTCCCGGAGCCGCTCCGTGCACTCCGCCGCCAGCCGCAGCCGGCTGCGCGGACTCATCCGCGCTTCCCGGAGACAGGATCCGCGCCACCTCCGCCGCCGTCGGACGCCGCTCCGGACTCTTCGCCAGACAACGCTCCAGAAGCTCCGCCAGGTTGGGGTCCACGCCGGTGCGGAGGGCGCTCAGCTTCATGGGAGCCTGGCGCAGGTGCGCCGCGGCCAGTTCGGCGTTGGTCCGGGCCGGGTACGGCATGCTCTTGGTGAGGAGCTCGTAGCCCAGAATGCCGAGGCTGTACACGTCGGCCTGCTCGGTGAGGGTCGTGCCCTGCAGCTGTTCCGGGCTCATGTACCGAATATCGCCCACCCTCTGACCTGTTCGCGTGAGCCGGGTCTCCGGCTCGCCACCGCTCGCCAGGATCGCCGCGATCCCGAAGTCCGTCAGCACGACTCGCCCGGTCCCCCGCTCCCGGATCACGTTCGCCGGCTTGACGTCACGATGGATGATGCCCTTCTCGTGCGCGGCCGCCAGGGCCGCGGCCACCTCCGCCAGCACGTGCCGGGTATCATCCACGTTCAGGGGACCGGCCGCCTCCATGTGATCCGCCAGATTCCTCCCCTCCACGTACTCCATCACCAGATAGGGGATGTCGTTCTCCAGCCTTCCCACCCGATGGATGGCGGTCACGTTCGGGTGATTGATCTGGGCGGAGGATTGGGCTTCCCTCTCGAAGCGACGTCGCGCCGTCGAGTCCGCCGAAAGGTCGGGATGGAGCACTTTCACGGCGACCAGGCGCTTCAGCGCTGGCTCCCGGGCCAGGAAGACGCTGGCCATGGATCCATGGCCCAGGGGACGGACGAGCTCCAGATCCGGGGCCAGCTCCTGGGCAATCAACTCACCCAGAGAACGGTCCCGCTCCTCGCTGGACTCGAGTCGATTGGTCCTCTCCGAGAGGCGCCGAATGCTGATCTCGGGGAGCGAATCAGGCTTGGGTGGCCCTTCGGGATCCATAGAGCTCAGCTCGTGTCGGTTGTCCGGAGCTTGCGGGTTTCGTCATCCAATGTGCGCTCACAGGGCTCGTTCGGCCAGGCAGTTCGTGACGCTCCGATCAGGAACCGCCCTCGGAAACGGACCCCAGCGCCGGGTCCTCCCGAACGGCCACGGTTCCGTCATAGGTCCTCCCACCCACGGTCAGCCGGACCCGGTACGTGCCTGGCCCCGCCGTGGGTCCCGCGGACGCCTGCTGCATGGCGAAGTCGGGAATCTGATCGCCGAATTGGCTGCGAAGCCGCTCCATCCGCTCCCTTTGCGCCTGGCGTTCCTCCGCACTGGGGTCAAAACGCAGGTTCCACAAGTACCGGTGGATTCCGGCCTCGCCGCTCACCTGGGCCCGGTGCACCCGCTCTCCATCCACGTCGCTGATCTCCAGGCTCACCGGTCCCCCCTGGGCGTCCCGGAGGTAGTAGTTGACGCTTGCCGAGTTCTCCAGCTCCTGGGGAGAGTTCCCCGGTGGCACCTGGCGCATGGTGAGCGGGTTTCGGCCCATGAACAGCTTATGTCCCCGGGTCGCGCCTCGGCTGACCCCCTTCCAGAGCGTCGCGGTCCGGTTCCCAAACAGATGGGCCTCGGCGGCTCGGACCTCGTCCGTCAGCTGCTGGAGAGGGGTGATGTCGTCCAGGATCCACAGACTTCGTCCGTGCGTGGCGGCGATCAGGTCACCCTCCCTCGGATGGATCACCAGATCGTGGATAGCCACCGTCGGTAGGCCATTCACGAGACGGCCCCAGCTCTCTCCCCCGTCCACCGACGCGAAGACCGCGAACTCGGTCCCCACAAACAGAAGGTCGGCGTTCCGAAGGTCCTCGCGAATGACGTAGACCGCGTGTCCGTCCGGCAGACTCGAGCCGATGTTCTCCCAGCTCTGGCCGTAGTCGCGCGTCCGGAAGACCCAGGGACGGAAGTCATCGCTCCGGTGGCCATCGAAAGAGACGTACGCCGTTCCTTCGTGGAAGCGGGAGGCCTCCACGCGGCTCACCCAGAGCCCGTCGGGCATGCCCCGGAGGCTTGGCCGAACGTTCGTCCAGGTCCGGCCGTCATCACGCGTGATCTGAACGTTGCCGTCGTCGGTCCCCACCCAGATGAGTCCAGGAGTGATGGGCGACTCCGAGATCGTGATCAGCGTCGCGTGGGTCTCGGCTCCAGTCACATCCCGCGTTAGTCCCCCGCTCTCGGGGTCCACGAGCTCGGGTCGGGCGGTGGAAAGATCGGGGCTGATGATGCGCCAGGTGTCGCCCCGATCCGTGCTCTTGAAGAGACGGTTGCCACCGAAGAGCACCACTCTGGAATCGTGCGGTGACAGCACGAGGGGCGAAGACCAGTTGAAGCGGAAGTACTCCCTCGGAAGTCGGTCGCGGGCACCGCCCAACCCTCCGCGTCCACCCCTCGCCTCGGGACGAGGCTCCTCCACGAGCTCAGGGTAGTGCTCACGCAGATTCAGGACGTTGCCCAGGTTGGGAGTGATGTTCTTCCCTACCTGTCGGAAGACGGCATCCAGTCTGCTGATGTTCCCGCCCTGACGCTCGGTGTATACCGTTCTCCAGTCGTTCGGATCGACGGTGGTGTGGAACCCGTCGCCCGAGTGGAACTTGAACCAGTGGTCGTTCAGGATCCCGTTCCAGTCCCGGCTGTTGCTGGGCCCGCCCCAGTTCCCGTTGTCCTGCAGCCCCCCGTACACCCAATACGGATCCCGGCTATCGGCGGTCACGGCGTAGAACTGGCCGATGTCCATGTTGTCGAACATCTGAAACGTCACGCCGCGGTCGAAGGTCACATACGATCCCTTGTCGTTCCCCACGTAGAAGAGATGCCCGTCGGACGGGTGGATCCACAGGGCGTGGAAGTCGCCGGAGATCCCTTCCAACGACCGGCTGAAGGTGCGCCCCCCGTCCTCGGATAGTTCGGCCGATCCTGCCAGGACATAGACGAGCTGATCGTCACTGGGATCGATGTAGATGTGGCTGTAGTAGAACGGCCGGTTGTTGTGGCGGTTCACATACTCCCAGGACTCGCCTCCATCCTCGGAGCGGTAGATGCCGGTCCCCAACCGAGACATGTCTTCGTATTCAGGATTGGCTCTCCCATCGACCATCGGTTCCGGCTGGAATCCGTGCTCGATGATGGCCATGACGATCCGTGGGTCCCGTCGGTATACGGCCAGGCCGACCTTGCCGGTGGGACCTTCCGGCAGGCCGGCGGTAAGCCGGGTCCACGTCTCGCCACCGTCCGTGGACTTGAAGATGCCCCCGCCGGGACCGCCGCTGTCAAATCGGTGTGGTTGCCGCAGGCGCTCCCAGAACGCTGCGTAGAGAACCTCGGGATTCGAGGGGTCCATCTTCAGGTCCGTCGCCCCCGTGCGTCCGTCGTCGGGAAGGCCGACGGCGAGACGGCGCCACGTCTCCCCGCCGTCGGTGGTCTTGAAGATGCCGCGCTCGCCGCTGTGCCCCCAGAGGTGGCCCTGCGCGGCGACGTACACGATGTCGGCATTCGAAGGATGAACCACCACCTCTCCGATGTGGTGAGTGTCTTTCAGACCCACGTTCACGAAGCTCTCTCCGCCATCCGTGGACTTGTAGACTCCGTCGCCCCAGCCCACGCTGTTGCGAGTGCAGGACTCTCCCGTGCCCACCCAGACGATGTCCGGATCGGGCTGGAAGAGGGCGATGTCCCCGATGGAGGCGCTGCCATAGTCCTCGAAGACGGGCAGCCACGTCGTACCGGCGTTGACCGATTTCCACACCCCACCGGATGCCGACGCCACGAAGACCGTGCTGAAGTCCTCCTCCACCGCTTCGATGTCCGTCACCCGGCCGGCCATGTTCGCCGGTCCGATGTTCCGCCAGACCAGGTCCTGGAAGAGCGCCGCCTCCTGAGTCTGGGCGACGATGGCTGGAGTGGGCACACCCGCTGATGCCAGACCAGCGAGAAGGAGGACCCGGGTCATTCGCTGGGCTGCTTCGAGCATTCGACTTCTCCGTAGGGTTTTCGAGACGAATCACGCACGGTCAGGGGCTCTCAGCGTTGAGATCGAGGCCTCCCGGCGGAATACGTTCCTCGCCCGAGCCGCTCCAGCATTCGCGCTGCGTAGACGACTCGACTCCCCCGGCCGATGACCCGGCCAATCATAGGATCGGGCCGAACGTCCGGCCAGGTCAGCCGGCGCCTCGACGGACCGGGAACGCGGACGGTGGCACCGACGAGGACCGACTCGGTAGATTGGGCGAGTCATAGCGATCCGAATTCGGCTCCACCCTCTGTTCCCGGAGCGACGTTGGCTTGACCGGCACGGTCCCGGAACCCGATCAGCGTTCCTTTCGACGGCCCCTGCCGGTCGCGGTCCTATGTCTCCTGGGCTGGCTCCTTCTGGGGCTGGCGGGGTGGCGGATCCTGGCGCGGTGGGGGGTATTTGAATCCCTTCCGCGCATCCGCGCCATCGGCGGGCCGGCGGCCCTGCTCCTCGCCGCTGTGATTCTGTGGGGCTACTGGCGGATGCGCCGGTGGGCGCTGTGGGTCGCGGCGTTGGGCCTCATGGCACGGGTGGCCCTCTCCATATCCGGGATGCTACCTCTCCGGCCTTTGGACCTGATCTGGCCAGGGCTCCTTCTGTTTCCCGGTCTGGCGTATTACCGCAGGCTCCGGTGAGCGTGGCCCCGGGCTGAAGAGAACCCTCGGCTCGCAGAGCGAGCCCGGGCCGCGGTTGTCCCGCGTCCCGACTGATCTCTTCCGATCTCTTCCGAACCCTCGCCCGGGAGATCGCCCCTCCCAAAGGATCGCTATCCTCCAGGGGCTCTTGCTGGCCCGCGGATCCTCACGGCTGGCGGTCGGAGCCTCCCGCCGCACAGACGATGGTCACCTCGTGCGGAGCGTAGATCCCGAGCGTCAGCATGGAGACCAGGCCGTTGAGGAAGCTCTGTTGGGTCTCCACCCGGGACCATGGCCCTCCGCAGACCGCCGTGGCATCCACCTCGGCCGGTACGATCCCCACGATCCAGCCGGTCTCCCAGTCACCTTGATATCCGACGGGGCCCGGGGGAAGCCCGGACTCGATGATGGTGTGATAGCAACCGGCGGTTGCGCTCACGAGCAGAACCAGCGACAGCGCTGTCGTCCAAATCCGACTCATCGGGACCTCCCTCGTCCTCGGCTCGGTCCTACCTCTTCGCATCATCCTCAGGAGCGGGCGGTCCGCGGTCATCGCTCTCGGGACCTCCGGCAGCGCAGGTGACCCGGACATCCATCGGCGTGATGATCGAGGAGGTGATGGCGGCCACCACCCCGTTCAGGAAGCTCTGTTGAGTCTCCACTCGAGCGTATCGACCCCCACACCACTGGCTGGCGTCCACCCTCGCAGGGTAGATGGCCGCTGCGAAGGCCAGATTCCACTCCTCCTGATAAATCTCGGGTGCGGGCTCCAGGCCCGAGTCGATGATGACCCGGTGGCAGCCCGGCAGCGCAACCAGAAGCAGGAGAAGGCCCACGGCCAACGCGGCTGGACCGGGGCGTGAAGCAAGGTGAGACATGGGATCCTCCCCTCCACGGTGTCTCCAAGCCACAGTGTCTCCAAGGGAGATGGGAAGCAGACCACGAACACGTTGCACATGCGGCACAGCGCTGAAGCCCCGCCTCTCCACTCCGTCTATTCTGCCCACTCCCTCTATTCTGCGGACTCGCCGGCTCGCAGGCAAACCTTTTCTTGATTCGCGGCGGCCTTCGCCGACCGTCCCCGCCGTCACCTCGCCGTTACCCACCCCTTGCCAGCCAGGATGAGGAGTGTCACAGTGCCCGCCGACTTCATGAGCCGAACTGGATCAGCCATAAGGGAGTGTTCAGGGTGGAAATACTCGTATACCTCTTCAGCGAGATCGATGAGGCACAGGAGCAGATGGGCGGCGACTGGGACGCGGTGCGGGGACTGCTGGGTGGGAAGGGAGCCAACCTGGGAGACATGACCCGGCTGGGAGTCCCCGTTCCACCGGGATTCACAGTGACCACGCGAGCCTGCAACGCCTACCTGGCCGCGGGACAGCGGCTTCCCGAGGGGCTTTGGGATCAGGAGCTCCGGGCCATCGCGGCCCTCGAGCAAGCCACCGGCCGAGGCTTCGGAGATCCCGACAATCCCCTGCTCGTCTCCTGCCGCTCCGGTGCCAAGTTCTCCATGCCGGGAATGATGGACACCGTCCTCAACATCGGCATGAATGACGATACCGTCGAGAGGTCAGTCGGTCGCGGCGTGGACGCTCGCTTCGTGTACGACCTGTACCGCCGACTGGTCCAGATGTTCGGAGGGGTGGTCATGGGCGTACCGGACGAGGTCTTCGAAGCCGTGATCGGAGCGCGCCGAAGGCGAGCCGGGGTGAACTCCGACGCGGAGCTTACGGCCGACGACTGGAAGGCCGTGACGACGAAATTCAAGGAGATCTACCGCTCCTACACAGACCGGGAGTTTCCCTCCGACCCCTATGAACAGCTCAAGCTCGCCACGGAGGCCGTCTTCAAGTCGTGGAACGGGAAGAGGGCCATCGACTACCGAAAGGCCGCCGGAATTCCTCACGACCTGGGGACCGCGGTGAACATCCAGACCATGGTCTTCGGGAACATCGGGGAAGACTCGGCCACGGGGGTCGCCATGTCCCGGAACGCTACCACCGGGGAGCCCGAGCTGGAGGGAGACTTCCTGATGAACGCTCAGGGCGAAGACGTGGTGGCTGGTATCCGCCAGACCCTGCCCATCAGCCAGATGAAAGACCTGATGCCGGAGATCTACGCCGAGTTCCAGGAGATCTCCCGAAAGCTCGAGGGTCACTACCGGAACATGCAGGACATGGAGTTCACCATCGAGGAGGGCAAGCTCTGGATCCTGCAGACCCGGGACGGCAAGCGGACCGCGGCGGCCGAAGTTCGTATCGCCGTGGACATGGTGGAAGAGAAACTGATCTCCAGGGAGGAGGCCGTGCGCCGCGTTCAGCCCGACCAGGTAGATTTCTTCCTTCACCCTCAGTTGAACCCCGAAGCGGTGAGGGACGTTAAGCCGGTGACCCGCGGCCTCAACGTGTCCCCGGGAGCCGCGGTCGGCATGGTCGCCTTCGACGCGGACACCGCGGAGAGGTGGGCGCAGGAGGAGGAGAAGGACGTAATCATGGTGCGCCCCGAGACGAAACCGGACGACGTGCACGGGATGCTGGCAGCCCGGGGAATCCTGACGAGCCGTGGAGGTCGCACCAGCCACGCCGCCCTCGTGGCGCGGCAGTTCGGAAAGCCCGCGGTGGTGGGCGTGGCCGATCTGGAGATCGACCTCGACGGACGGGCGATGACCATCGGCGAAGACCTGGTCGTCAAGGAGGGCGACTGGATCTCGTTGGACGGGACCCAGGGGCTCGTGTACGCGGAACGCCTTCCCACCATCGTACCCAACATCCGGAACCCCTATCTCCTGAAGCTCCTGAGCTGGGCGGACGAGATCCGGGAGATCGGTGTGTGGGCCAACGCCGACTATCCCCGCGATGCCCGGCGAGCCAGGGAGTACGGGGCGGAGGGAATCGGTCTCTGCCGTACCGAGCACATGTTCTTCGAGCCGGCTCGACTCCCCATCGTTCAGCAGATGATCATGGCCACCAGCGCGTCGGAGCGGAACGAGGCCATCGACAAGCTCCTCCCACTCCAGCGCGGGGACTTCGAGGGGCTCTTCCGAGCCATGGACGGGTGTCCCGTCATCATCCGCCTCATCGACCCTCCGCTCCACGAGTTTCTGCCCTCGTACGACGAGTTGGTTCAGTCCCTTGCGGACCTCAAGGTCCGCCTTCAGCACTACGACACCCTCAGCAAGATCGACGAGGGACTCCAGGAAATCCGGATCAAGCAGACGTTCCTGGACCGGGTGGAGCAGCTCCGGGAGCAGAACCCCATGTTGGGCAGTCGAGGCGTCCGGCTTGGTATCCGCATTCCGAACCTGACCCGGATGCAGGTGCGTGCCATCTTCGAAGCCGCCTGCAGGTGCGCCAAGGACGGGGTTGACGTGAAGCCGGAGGTGATGATCCCTCTCGTCTCTCACGTGGAGGAGCTCAGAATCCAGCGCGCCGCGCTGGAGGAAGAGGCGAAGGCGGTCATGGAAGAGCAGGGGATGGTGCTTCCCTACAAGTTCGGCACGATGATCGAGGTCCCCCGGGCAGCGTTGACGGCCGAGGAGATCGCCGGGGTCGCCGAGTTCTTCTCCTTCGGAACCAACGACCTCACTCAGACCGTGTTCGGGATCTCGAGAGACGACGCCGAGGCCGGATTTCTCGTTCATTACCTCCAGCGAGGGATCCTGCCCGCGAACCCCTTTGCCACCATCGACGTGAGTGGCGTCGGGAAGCTCATGAAGCTGGCCGTGGAAGGTGGACGTTCGGCCAAGTCGGACCTCGAGGTCGGCATCTGCGGTGAGCACGGTGGAGACCCAGCCAGCATCGCCTTCTGCCACAGCCTGGGCCTCAACTACGTGTCCTGCTCACCGTTTCGGGTCCCCATCGCCCGGCTGGCCGCCGCTCACGCGGCGCTGGCGGAGCGCTCGACCGTCCGCGCAGACACCGAGCCCGCGACAGCCGCCTGAGGGACGGCTCCAGATCGGAGCAGGGCTCTCCCCCGGGGCGCGGGCCAACCCCTATAGTGTGGGTCATGTGGATCTTCCTGGCCCTCTTGACCGCTTTCCTGATCGCCGCCCGCGAGGCGATCACCAAACGGGCCATGGACCGGGGCGACGAGTACGTCCTGGCCTTCGGGGTGGCGGTCTACACCGGCCTATTCCTTCTGCCCCTGTCTCTGATCCTGGGAACTCCCCGGCTTGCGCCCTCCTTCTGGTGGGCCCTACTGGTGTCAGGGTCGGTGAACTCGGTGGCCGCCGTCCTGATCCCCAGGGCGGTCCACATTTCGGACCTCTCGCTGGTGTCACCCCTCCAGAGCTTCACGCCGTTGTTCATGCTCCTAACCTCTCCGCTCATCCTGGGCGAGGTCCCCAGCGCCCTCGGGCTTCTGGGGGTGCTCACCATCGTGGGAGGATCATACCTCCTGACCCTGCCCGACCCCAGCCGTTCGGGGTTCTGGGCTCCCATGAAGGCGCTGTTGCGGAATCGTGGCGCCCGTTTGATGTTGGTGGTCGCGTTTCTCTTCAGCATATCCGCCAACGTGGACAAGGTCGGCGTGCTGGCCTCCGACCCGGTGTTCTGGGGCGTCGCCGTCAGTGCATTCATCGCGGTGTCGACGTTTCTGCCCATGCTTCTGGCCCGCCGGAGCCGGTTTTCCGGAACGCGTAAGCGCCTATCAGGTGAGAATGATCCGTGGGTGAACGTCACCAGGACGGCCGAACGCTCGCCAGACACTTCGGGCGGTCAGCGACTCGGAGCGCGGGCTCCCAAACCCCTATGGATGCTTCTTCCCCTGATCGGGCTGGTCATGGCGGGGGCGACCGTCGCCCAGATGACGGCCATCACCATGACTCTTGCAGCCTACGTGATCGCCACGAAAAGAACGAGCATCGTGTTCGGGGTCCTGGCCGGGCACGTTTTCTTCCAGGAAGAGGGGCTCTCGCGACGGCTGGCCGGATCCGTGATCATGCTCGCGGGCGTAGTGATGATTACCCTTGCTTGATGGACAGAAGCCGAAGCGGTCAGGAGCGGCGGGGCCTGTCCCGCGTGTCGGCCCCTCCCGTGCGACCTGTGGGCGCGATCATTGCAGAGATTTCGGAGCGTCCGAGGCGGTTGTGTCAGTCGCTCCCGCACGGCGGATGACGGGTGTCCATGACGCCCTGTCGCCGACGCGCGAAGGGGGTCGGATTCGATTCGTGCCTCTTCACAAAGGAAGCGGCGGCTGCCAGATTCAGCCGCCCGATTCGCCCTTGATGGCCTCTCGGAGGTTCCGGGCCTTGTCCTTCACCAAGCTGGACGGATGACGCAAGTATCCGAAGAGAAGATCCCATACCTACCCGAGCGACTCGAAGGGCTCGCCGAGGTTGCGCTCAACCTCTCCTGGCGGTGGAATCGAAAGGCCAGGTCGATGTTTCGAGCGATCGACGACGTCCTCTGGTCCATCACCTGGCACAACCCGGTGGAGATGCTGCGCAGGGTAGATCCCGCCCGCCTGGCCACATGCGCCAGGGACCCGGAGTTCCTGGCCCTCTTTGACGAAGTGGTGTCCGAGATTCCGCGCTTGATGTCCCCCGAGGGGACCTGGTTTCACGAGCACTATCCGGAGCTGGTCGACCATCCCATCGCGTACTTCTGCGCCGAATTCGGGCTCCACAACTCGGTGCCCATCTACTCCGGCGGGCTGGGCGTCCTGGCCGGCGATCACATCAAGGGCGCTTCCGATCTAGGAGTCCCCACCGTCGGTGTGGGACTCCTCTACCGGAAGGGATACATCGATCAGAAGATCCGCCTCGACGGGTGGCAGGAAGGGTCGGACGAGATCCTGGACCTCGCCATCACCCCCCTGACCCGGGTCATGGGGCCGGACGGAGGCTATTCCCTGGCCACCCTGGAAGCTTCTCAGAGGACGATCCACCTGGGGGCCTGGCAGATGCAGGCGGGCCGGGTTCGCATTCTTCTGTTGGACAGCAACCTGGAGGGCAACGATCCAGAGGACCGCGAGCTCACCCAGAAGCTCTATGGCCGGGGATTCGAGCTGCGCCTCAAGCAGGAGTGGATCCTGGGTGTCGGTGGGGTGCGCGTCCTGCGCACCCTGGGAATCGATCCGGCGGCCTGGCACGCCAACGAGGGCCATGCCACCTTCATGCTCGTGGAACGCCTCCGGGAGCTGGTCACCTCTGGCACGGCCCTGGAGGAGGCCATCCGGGAGGTCCGCTCCCGAAGCATCTTCACGACGCACACGCCGGTGGCGGCCGGGCACGACGCCTTCTCCTCCGACCTCATCGAGAGTACGACCGGCGCGTACTGGGAGGGTCTCGGGCTGGACCGGGAGACCGTCCTGCGGCTGGGACATCATCCCGAGATCGACCACGACACGTTCCACATGACCGCCGCCGCCATTCGTCTGTCCGGCGGAGTGAACGCCGTCTCCAAGCGGCACGGACGGGTCACCCAGAGGATGTGGCAGAGCCTCTGGCCCGAGCGTCAGATGGCCGAGGTCCCGATCCAACCCATCACGAACGGGGTTCATCTCCCGAGCTGGATGGCTCACTTCCTCATGGAGCTCCTCGACGAGCACTTCGGGTCCGACTGGCAGAGCCACGTCGACGAGCCCGATTTCTGGAATCGCATCAGCGAGGTCGACGACGCCCGGCTCTGGGAAGCCCACGTGCAATCCAAGGGCCGACTCCTCGGCTTCATCCGGGAACAGACCCGTCGTAGATGGCGCGACACGTGGCACGAAGCCTCGCATCTGGTGGGAGCCGGAACCCTGTTCAGCCCGGAGGCCCTCACCATCGGCTTCGCTCGCCGGTTCGCCAGCTACAAGCGCGCGGATCTCCTGTTCCGGAACGAGGGCCGTCTCCGCCGCCTTCTGACGGACCCGTGGCGACCCGTCCAGGTCCTGTTTGCGGGAAAGGCTCACCCCGCAG
>JBDHKE010000082.1:0-16616 GCA_039586555.1 Gemmatimonadota bacterium
GCCTCCCAGCCCCCCCTCCCGGACGCGGGTGACCCGGGCCGGAGCCGCGGCCAGGGCCGGGGTGCCCCGGCGGGCGAAGATGTCCACGCCGTGATGCCTGCGTCTTCCGGCCTCCCGAGGGTCGCCGAAGACGCTCTGGATGGCGTCGGTATCCAGTCCCTCTACGGGAAACGCCAGGGATCCCCCGGACCGCAGACTCAGCCGATAGCGACCCTGCCGCAGCAGCTCCGGCTGAACGCGGACGACGTACTCGCCGTCCGCCCAGGGCTCGTACTCCAGGCTGGACTCGCCATCCGGGGCGCTGGTCACCCGGGAGGGAAGTCGGGCGGAGTCGGGTCCCACTCGGAAGAGGTCGATGAAGAGCCGGGTGGAGTCTCCAGCCTGGACCACAGCCTCCACGTTCAGCCGCTGTCCCCGGCGGAGCGACACGCGGTACGCCAGCGCTACGGGCTCCTCCATGCCAAAGAAGCCGTCCTCGAGGTAGGGCGGGGTGATGGGCAAGGCCTCTCGGAGGGCCGTCTCCGCCGCCTCTACCCAGAGCTGTCCGAGAGCGGTGTTCGCGAGTCCCGCCTGTCCGAGACCCAAGAGGTACGCCTCGTGCGGCGAGGGGTCGCGGAAATACTCGCGGGCCACCTGCGCCTGCTGGCACCCTTGAAGAGGAGCGAGAAGAAGGGAGGTCAACGGAAGCCAAGCCCAGCGCAGCCGGTTTCCGTCCATGGGCCAATGTCGTCGAGTAGGGGTACGCGCCTTTCAGGGGACTATGATGCTACGCGCCGGAGACGCGTGGAGTTCCCGCACCCTCCCCCCGTGGCGGATGCGTTCAATCGCCCGCCCGGGGGCCCGTGGTCTGCGGTTGCCGTCGCACCCCTGGGGCCCGTAGTCTGCCGTTCCCGCTGCCCGGCGAGGCCAGCGCCGTTCCGGTCTCGGCGCCCCGCGAGGGCCGTTGGCGTTCCGTTGTCGGCGCGCCTGCCAGGCTGGTCGCGTTCCGGTGCAGTCGCATTGCCCTATATTTGCTCGGCGGTTCTTTCTCGGGGCGCTCGTGCGTGCGCGCACGTCCGTGACCACATCCGTTGACCCGCACACCTTCGGCAGCACCCAGTCCGCCTCAAAGGCGCAAACGTCGTGGTTCGAATCGCGGAGATCGAAGCTGGCAGCATCGCCGACGAGCTCCATCTGGAGATCGGCACCCGCATCATCCGGATCAACGGAGAGCCGGTTCGTGACGGGATCGATCTCACGTTCCTCCTGGCGGAGCCGGACGTGGAGATGGAGATGGTGACCCCGGCCGGTGAGCGCGTCATCTACGAGGTGGACAGGGAGCCCGGCGAGAGGCTGGGCATCGTGCCCGCGCCGGACACGGTTCGCGAGTGCGCGAACAAGTGCGTGTTCTGTTTCATCGACGGGAACCCACAAGGGGTTCGCACCAGCCTGTGGCTCCGGGACGACGACTTCCGCCTTTCCTTCACCTACGGCAACTACGTCACCCTCACGAATCTGGGATCGCGGGGGCTCCAGCGGTTGGTGGACCAGCGTCTCTCGCCGCTGTACGTCAGCGTGCACGCTACCGAGCCCGAGGTTCGAGCCCGGCTGCTGGTGAACGAGCGGGCCGGCCTGGTCATGGACCAACTCCGCTTTCTGACGGGAGCTGGCCTCGAGGTGCACACCCAGGTGGTTCTGTGCCCCGGCTGGAACGACGGGGAGCATCTGGACCATACCATCGACGACCTCTGGAGCCTGGGACCCGGGATCCTCAGCCTGTCGGTGGTTCCGGTGGGCCTCACCCGCTACAACCTCGACCGACCAGTGCGGCTGATGACCCCGGCCGAGGCCGAGCGAGCCCTCCCGCAGGTGGATGCAGCTCGCGAACGGGCCCTGAAGGAGCGCCGACAGGGGTGGTGCTACGCCGCCGACGAGATGTTCCTGCTGGCCGGTCACCCCATCCCCGAGGCCGCTTACTACGATGACTGGCCCCTAACCGAGAACGGGGTGGGGTCGCTCCGGCGGGCCATGGACGACTTCGACGAAGGAATCTCCCGGGTTCCGCGCCTGTCCCGCCGGCGTATCATCCTCGTGACAGGACGGTCGATGGGACCGTTCTTCGAGGAGCGGGCAGCGCGGCTGCGAAAGGCCACGGGCGCGGAGGTGGAGGTCGTGGCGGTGACGAACCGCTTCTACGGGGAGACGGTGACCACTGCCGGGCTGCTGGCCGGGAGGGACATGCTGGACGCCGCTCGGGAGAGGTGGCGCGAGCTGGAGTGCGCCGGCGGCTCGGGCGCCACCCGAGCCGCCGGCGAGGCGGATCTGGTTCTGCTGCCCGCCGAAGCCCTGAACGCCGACGGGCTGTTCATTGACAGCTTCTCCCTGGACGACTTCAAGGCGGCGGTGTCGCCGGCGAAAGTCGTGACGGGGTACGAGATCACCGAAGTCCTGCGAGCGCTGTGACCGGACGTCTTCCCATCGTCGCCGTGCTGGGGCGCCCGAACGTGGGGAAGTCCACGTTCTTCAATCGGGTGGTGGGGCGACGGCTGGCCATCGTAGACGGCCTCCCCGGGGTGACTCGCGACCGAAACTTCGCCCGGGCCGAATGGGCCGGGCGCTCGTTCTTCATCGTCGACACGGGAGGGGTGATCGAAGGAAGCGACGAGCCGCTGGACCGGGCCGTTCGCGAGCAGGCTCTAGTGGCGGTCGAGGAAGCCGACCTCATCCTCCTGCTGGTGGACGGAAAGGAAGGGGTGCATCCCCTGGATGAGCGGTTGGCCGACGTTCTCCGCAGCGGGGGGAGGCCGGTCCTCCTGGTGGTGAACAAGATGGACAACCTGCCATCGGACACCGGGCACCACGAGTTCTGGTCGCTGGGGCTGGGGGAGCCCCGTCCGGTGAGCGCCATTTCGGGGAAGGGATCCGGCGATCTCCTGGACGAGGTGATTGCGCGCCTGCCCGAGGCCGAGAGCCCGGTGGAGGAGGGGCTGATCCGGGTGGCGGTCATCGGCAAGCCCAACGTGGGGAAGTCCAGCTTCGTGAACCGGCTCTTCGGCCAGGAGCGGGCGGTGGTCTCCCCGGTTCCCGGCACCACTCGGGATCCGGTGGACTCCAACCTCCGGTATCACGATCAGACCCTGGTCTTCGTCGACACCGCCGGGCTCAGACGCCAGTCCCGGGTCCGGGATTCCCTCGAGTACTACAGCTCCCTGCGCACCGCGCGCGTGGTCCGGGACGCGGACGTCTGCCTCGTCCTCATCGACGCCGCGGAGGGCCCCCACCTGCAGGACGTGAAGATCGCCGAGGACGCCTGGAGGGCCGGCTGCGGGGTGATCCTCCTGGCCAATAAGTGGGATCTGGTGGATAAGGACACCCACACGGCGGTGGAGTTCGAGCGGGAGCTGCGGAGGCGAGCGCCCTTCCTCAAGTGGATCCCGGTCCTGTTCGTCTCCGCGCTCACGGGTCAGAGGGTCCGGAAGGTCCTGGACCGGGTGCTGGAGGTTCACGCGGAGCGGCAGAGGCGCATTCCCACCGCCGAGGTGAACCGGGCCATCGAGGAGCTGGTTCGGCGGCAGCCGCCTCCCCACTCCCGGGGAAGGGAAGTGAAGCTCCGCTACGGGACCCAGGCGGGGGTGGAGCCACCCACCTTCGTGATCTTCTCCAACCTCCCGAGAGAGGTGCCCGAGCACTACATTCGCTACGTCCACAACGGCTTCCGGGAGCGCTGGGCGTTCATCGGCGTGCCTCTCCGCCTCCGGTTTCGATCGAGCAAAGGCTCATGATTCCCTTCCTCCTCCTGATCCTCGCCCACGTCGTGGGCGCGACCCCCACCAGCCACCTGGTGGCAAAAGCCATCTACGGAATCGACCTTCGAACACGAGGGAGCGGGAACCTTGGGGCCACCAACACCTTCCGGGTGCTGGGGTGGAAGGCCGCGCTGCCGGTGATGATCGTGGACGTCTTCAAGGGTTGGCTCCCCGCCTGGCTCTTCCCTCAGATCGACGGAAGCCCCGTCTGGGGCCTGGCGGTGGCCTACGGGGGCGCGGCCATCCTGGGGCACGTCTACTCGTTCTGGGTGGGCTTCAGGGGAGGGAAGGGCATCGCCACCAGCGGAGGCGTCTACATCGCCGTGGCACCCCTCGCCGTGCTGGCGGCTCTCCTGGTGTGGGGCGTCACCGTCTGGGTCACGCGCATCGTCTCGCTGGGATCCATGCTCGCCGCCGTGGCCGTGTCGGTGGCGGTGTTCGTGGTTCCCCACGAGGGGGGGGCGGTGCTGCAGGGCTTCACGCTGGCGCTGACGGCCTTCGTGATCTGGGCCCACCGGTCCAACATTCGACGCCTTCTGCGCGGTGAGGAGCTGCGATTCGGGTCGGGTCGCGGGGAAAGCGCCTCGCCCCCCAAAACGGGTGGTCCTGGCCCCGATCGGAGCGGTACTCCACAAGGCGAGGGGAGCGACCGCCCATGAGCCCTCCACGACTCCGCGTGGGCGTCATCGGCGCGGGCGGCTGGGGCACCGCTCTGGCGGGCCTGCTGGCGGAGGGGGGACACCAGGTCCATCTCTGGGCCCGGGAGGCGGAGGTGGTGCGGCAGATTCGCGAGGAGTCGGAGAATCGCAGCTTCCTGCCGGGAGCGCGCCTTCCGGAAGAGCTCCAGGCCACGGGTGACCTGCAGGAGACGGTGGCGGGAGCGGAAATGGTTCTATCGGTGGTTCCCTCCCAGTTCGTGTCGTCCGTCATGAGTCAGGCCGTTCCCTTCATCGAGAGGGACGCCCAGGTGGTGAGCGCCACCAAGGGAATCGAGCTGAGCACGCTCCGCAGAATGGACCAGGTCCTGGAGGGCTTCCTGAGTCCGGACCAGATGGAGCGCTTCACCGTCCTGTCGGGCCCCAGCTTCGCGAAGGAGGTGGCCGAGCATCTTCCCACCGCCGTGGTGGTGGCCAGCCATTCCGAGGACGCCCGCGTCAAGGCGCAGATGGCCTTTCAGTCCAGCCGCTTCCGCGTCTACACGAACGAGGACGTGATCGGCGTGGAGCTGGCCGGGGCCCTGAAGAACGTCATCGCCCTGGCGGCCGGCGTGGTGGCCGGTCTCGGGTTCGGCCACAACACCCGGGCGGCGCTCATCACTCGAGGACTCGCGGAGATCACCCGCCTGGGCGCCGCCATGGGCGCGTCCCGCGCCACCTTTGCGGGGCTCGCTGGTATGGGAGACCTGGTGCTGACCTGCACCGGGGACCTCAGCCGCAACCGGACGGTAGGCTATCGCCTGGGGCAGGGGGAGCAACTGCGCGCCATCCTCGAAGACATGCCGGGCATCCCCGAAGGCGTGCGCACCGCCGAGGCCGTCCAGGCGCTAGCCGGCAAACACCAGGTGGAGATGCCCATCTCCAGGGAGGTCTGTTCCATCCTGGTGGAGGGGAAGTCGCCGCGGGACGCGGTCCAGGACCTCATGTTGCGGGCGCCCAAGCCGGAGCAGTGGTCGTGAGTGCCTGGAGGTCTAGCGCGCTGTCAAGAAGAAGCTTAGCATTACGCGATTCACGCCTGGCATGAAGCGGATGCTCCTCCCATCGGATCGCGGAGCAGGATGAGAGAACCCGTCGCGAAGAAGGCCTACTACTCCATCGGGGACGTGTGCGACCTGACCGGCCTCAGGCCCCACGTTCTCCGGTACTGGGAAACCCAGTTCGAAGCGCTCCATCCCAAGAAGAACCGGGCGGGCAACCGGGTGTACCGTCCCCAGGACGTGGAGCTCGTCATGCTCCTCAAGAACCTGCTCTACGAGCAACGGTATACCATCGATGGCGCCCGTCAGCGGCTCAAAGATCTCCATCACAAGAAGGAGCTGGACGAGGAGCGCCGGCACGTCGTGGAGCCCGAGCTGCTCTCGGGGATCAAGAAGGAGCTGCACGAGCTCCTGGACCTTCTCACTCCACCTCCGCCCCGCGTTGACGAGGAGTAGGCGGCGCATTAACGCCCGGGCCGTGCAGGGCCCCTGGCTGGATGGCTGAGAGCCCTCGAGCGATGTTGATCCTCTGCACGAACGACGACGGCTACCTCGCCACTGGTCTACAGGTTCTCGCCTCGGCCGCCCGGACCCTGGGCGAGGTGGCCATCGTGGCGCCGGACCGGGAACAGAGTGCCACCAGCCATTCCCTCACCATGCACCACCCACTCCGGGCCCGGACGGCCATCGATGGAGCGAAGGTCGTGGACGGGACCCCCACCGACTGCGTGATCCTGGCGGTCAACGCCCTCCTGGACGAGCGGCCCGCGTACTGCCTCTCGGGGGTGAACCACGGGGCCAACATGGGGGAAGACGTTCTGTACTCCGGAACCGTGGCGGCGGCGATGGAGGCCACCGTGCTGAGGATCCCGGCCGTGGCGCTGTCCTACACCGGCGAGCGGTTCGAGGACATCGAGGCCTGGGAGCAACCGCTGGCCAGCTTTCTCGCTCACGTCTTCCGGCGGAAGTCGTTCCCGAAGAACACCCTGCTCAACGTCAATCTTCCCCCCATCGCCCCTGAAGACGTGAAGGGGGTGCGCATCACCACTCTGGGACGCCGGAAGTACAGCGACTCCATCACCCGGGCGAACGACCCCAAGGGCAGGGAGTACTTCTGGATCGGAGGTGGGGTGTCGAGCTGGGAGGGCGGGACCGAATCCGACTTCAGGGCCGTGGAGGAGGGGTTCATCTCGGTGACGCCACTTCACCTGGACCTGACCAACTACGGACTTCTCGCGGAGATCCGGGAGTGGGAGCTGAAGTGGTAGAAGAGCAAGGCTACGTCGGGTACCGTCGCCGCCTCATCGAGGAGATCCGGGCGCGGGGGATTCACGACCTGGAGATTCTCCAGCTCTTCGATCGGGTTCCGCGCCACCTGTTCGTGCCCGAGGGCTTCCGGAGCCGGGCCTATGACGACGCCCCAGTTCCCATCGGCTACGGCCAGACCTGCTCGCAGCCCTCGCTCCAGGCTCTCTATCTTCAGATCCTCCGTCCCACCCGGGACGACACGGTGCTGGAGATCGGCACCGGCAGCGGCTTCCTCACCGCTCTCCTGGCCCTCATGGCGGACCGCGTGTACTCGGTGGAACGCCTCCGCGAGCTGTCGCAGCGGGCGCGCCAGGCCCTGGATGATTTCAGGCTCACGAACGTGGCGTTGCTGGTGGGAGACGGGACCATCGGCTGGCGGAAGTTCGCGCCGTACGAGGTAATCATCGTCTCCGCCGCCTCTCCCTCCGTCCCGCCGGCGCTGGTGCGCCAGATGGCGGATCCGGGGCGCATGCTCATCCCCGTGGGAGGCAGGGAAATCCAGGACCTGATCCTGGTGCGCAGGGAGGGCGGGGAGGTGACGGAGGAGGTGGCGTGCGAGTCCTGCGCCTTCGTTCCGCTGCTGGGGCGCTTCGGGTGGAAGAGCGAGGGGGAGGGGACCCCCGGGTGACGGCTTCCGCCGGCCCAGGGCCGCCCAGGGAAGCCGGGAACAGGGGGCGCTCCCAGGGCGACGAGAGGATGGGTCCGTCCACGGGTTCCGCGCAGGCCGGGTCCGGCAGCGCGTCCGCGGACAGAAAGCGCACCACGGACCCCGGGTCGCAGGAGTCGCCCCACCGCGGCATCCTCCGGAGACTGTACGATTGGGTTCTCCACTGGGCCTTCACGCCCTATGGCCCCCTGGCTCTCGGCCTCCTGGCACTGGCCGAGTCCTCCTTCTTCCCGGTTCCGCCGGATCCCCTGCTCATTGCGCTGTGCCTGGGATGGCCCAGACGCTCGCTCCGCTTCGCGGCCATCGCCACGGGCGCGTCCGTGGTGGGGGGCCTGCTCGGATACGCCATCGGCGCCGGAGCCTGGCACGTCCTGGGGGACTTCTTCTTCCGATACGTTCCGGGTGTGACCCCCGAGGCCTTCGCCACGGTTCAAGGACTGTACGATCAGTACGACTTCTGGGCGATCTTCCTGGCGGGCCTCACGCCCATTCCCTACAAGGTGTTCACCCTGTCGGCGGGCATCTTCTCCATCCACCTGGGCATCTTCACCCTGGCCAGCGTCCTCAGCCGCGGGCTGCGGTTCTTCGTGATCGCGGTCCTGATCTACCACTACGGGCCGCCGGTGAGCCGCTTCATCGACAAGCGCTTCAACCTGCTGACCTGGGTGTTCGGGGGGCTGTTGATCCTGGGGTTCGTCGTGATCAAGGTCCTACTGTAGATTGAGTTATCCAAGTCATTGATGAATAAAAGGTTCGGCGTTCCTCAGGAGCTCGCGGACTGCCGAGGGGCTCGACGGAACGACCGGATTGGTCGGGGTGGCCTTCTCGTTGGCCGGGGTGAGTCCGGTTCGTATATTGCTAAGCGTCCTCCACGGACTACGGGGAATCCACCCGGGGCAACGCGGAGATCGAAAGGCCAAGCATGACGACGGATAAGGGCAGCAGGTCCGGCGACTTCAGGGATGACCGTCTTCCACCGCCCGCCTTCCCCCCCGGTGCGAGGAAGTACCGGACGGTCATCACTCCCGACAGGGCCCCCGACGCGGAGGAGGGAGAGGCAGAGGGCGGACGGATTCCCGAGGAAGCCGTGTTCTCGCCGGACGACGCGGGTCCGGCCCGCCGGGAGCCTGACCGAGAGACGATTGCAGAAGCCGGTCCGGAAGAGGGATCGGACTCCGGCAAGCTCCCGGAGCCCAGCGAGCAGCCCGACGACATCCTGGAAGCGGCCGACATCCTCGAGAAGGTCGCGAGAGGTCTGAGGTCGAAGGGGACCGTGGCGTTGATGGTGGGCCCGGAGACCAGCCGCTTCGAGGCGGTTCTGAACGGGTTCCTGGCCGGATACCTGGGCGGGATGAAGAAGAAGGGGGATGAGGCGGATCTGGCGTATTCGGAGGAGGAGGAAGAGACCTACAAGCTCTAGGGTGCCGTCGCGGCCGTGGACGCCCGGGCGTCCACGGCCGAAGCCAGTCGAGCCACCGCGGGCCTGCGAGCAATCACAGAGTGCTGCCAGCGGGATCCCCAGGTCCGCCGTGGACAGCACCGGACCGGAGGAGCCCATACATGAGAGTCGCGGTTCTGGGTGCGGGTCGCGTGGGAGGCACCATCGCGCGGGACCTCGCGACCGACGGCGAGTTCGAGGTCACCCTGGCCGACCGATCGGCCGGAGCCCTGTCAAGGCACCAGGCGGCGGACCACCTGAGCACGGTGCACGCCGACCTGGCACAGGACGGCGTCGTCGATTCGGTCGTCACCGATCACGATCTGGTGGTCGGCGCCCTGCCGGGCTTCCTGGGCTTCGCGACGCTCCGCCGCGTCCTGGAGGCCGACAAGGACGTGGTGGACATCTCCTTCCTCGAAGAGGACCCCTTCCTCCTGGACGAACTGGCGCGCGAGAGGGAGCGGATCGCCATCGTGGACTGCGGGATCGCTCCCGGGTGCAGCAACCTGATCCTGGGCCGTCTGGACGCCGTCCTGGACTCCACCGAGTCCTTCGAATGCCTGGTGGGCGGGCTTCCGGTAATTCGCACCTGGCCGTACGAGTACAAGGCTCCCTTCTCGCCCCTTGACGTGATCGAGGAATACACCCGGCCCGCCCGCCTGCGTCGGGGCGGGCGCACGGTGACGCTTCCGGCGCTCTCGGGGGTGGAGCTGGTGGACTTCCCGGGCGTGGGCACCCTGGAGGCCTTCAACACTGATGGTCTGCGCACCCTGCTGCGGACGGTGGACACCCCGGACATGTCCGAGAAGACGATGCGCTACCCGGGTCACGCCGAGCGCATGCGCGTGCTCAGAGAGGGCGGGTTCTTCGGGAAAGAGCCGCTGGACGTCGGTGGGACGTCCGTGCGGCCCATCGACGTCACCGCTCGGCTGCTTCAGGACTCCTGGCGCTTCGAGGAAGGGGAGGAGGACCTGACGGCCATGCGCGTGGTGGTGGAGGGGAACAGGGGAGGGAAGGCGGTCCGGCACACCTTCGAGCTCCTGGACCGGTATGACCCTGAGACCCGCACCCAGTCCATGGCGCGAACCACCGGCTACACCTGCACCGCCGCGGTGCGCCTGCTCGCGCAGGGCCTGTACGGCCATACGGGCGTCTCACCCCTGGAGCTCGTCGGTCGCGAGAAGGTCTGCTTCGAGTTCATCCTGAGCGAGCTCGGCCTAAGGGGAGTGCGCTTCGATCGGAGGGTGGAGGAGGGCTGAGCTTGCCTCTCGATTGCCCCCGTCGCGTGCTCCCTTCAGTGGCTCGATTGGGAGCTGCCCCGGGGTTCAGCGCCCTCCTCGCACAGCGCGGACAGCTGCCCTACCCCACGCTCGGACACGGATTCGGATCGTTCGCGTTGCGCGCGGGCTGCAGGTTGGGCGGCGGAATGTTGGGGTTGGTCTCCCGAGCCCAGCCGGGGTAGAGGTAGCGCCCGGGCAGCTCCAGGCCGTGGTAGGTGGGAAGTCGCGGACGGCAGGTTCGCTTGTAGTCGTTCCACACCTCCCGGTTCAGGAACAGCGCGACCGCGGCTGCAGGTGAAGGAGCAGATGCGCTCACGGCGTCACACGGTGCCGCGGATCATCTCGCAACAGGAGGATCGGGCGGCCGGGGGCGCACCGTGGGGGGCGGCATCGGTCCAGGGGCCGGTGGTGCGGGGTCCCTCGTCTCCTGTTGCGCCTACTACTCCTGCTCATTGAATGGCACCGGCGTCCGCCGGCTCGCCACCTCAGCTCGTGTACGGCGCCTCCGTGCCGAGCCGCGCCTCGCCGGCGAAGTGGGCGTAGCAGTCGGCGGTCCGCAAGGCCTGCGCCGGCGTGAGGGAGAAGAAGGCGGCGCCGCGCTTGCGGTAGCTGAAGTCGCCAATATCGCCTGAGCCCTCGCGCGGCCCGCAGAAGTGGGCCAGCTCGTGGACCACGACAACGGTGAAGAAGAGCGGACTGAAGCTCTGGAATCGTCGCGGACAGATGAAAATGGCGTCCTTCCGCAGCCCGGGATACGGCAAGTCGCGGGGGCCGGTCCGCGGAGGGCCGCCCGAGGGTGACCGCATGGTATAGCCGCCCGGCCAGGTATAGGCGTGGTGCCGGTTCTCGTGGGGGTCTTCCTGGAAGTAGCCGGTACCGGGTTCCGTCATCACGCTCGAATGACCGATGCAGGCCTGCATCGTGCTGAAGAGCGCGTTCATGCGGGCAACGGCCTGCAGTGCCCGGGCCGGGGCGAGCTGATCGAGGTGGAAGTACTTGTTCGCGAGCTTGAGGCCGCGCGAGCGCGACGGCCTGCCGCTCAGTCGCCACTCCGCCTCTCGAAGCGCCTGCTTCGCCGCGAGAATCCAGCTCATCGCTGCCGGGAACACCGCATACGTGAGCTGCACGACGTAGGGGTTAGGTTGGATGTAAAACTCGCGGAGCTTCTGGTTCGTACGCCGGTCCGGTTCGATCCGTCCGTCCGGCCATTTGAAGCCGCACGCGTCCCGCTGGAATCTGCGGATCGCGGCCACCGTCTTGCCCCAGCAGAGCCCATCGACCTTCAGGGGTGGCGACGGGCCACCCTCAAGCGGGGGGACCTGGTTGAGCGCGTCCTGGATGACACGCACGTCCTCGGGACGGTTCGTGGAGTTCTCGCCGACGGAACGTGCGATGTGAACATCACCGGATCGCTGAGGCGGCGTGACCGCGACCTTGCGGCAGGTACCGTCCGCGCAGTGTGCCAATGCGATATCGCCCATTCACACGCTCCTGGTTTCCGTTTCGAACCCTGGCAGCGGGATGCACCAAGCTACGATTCGGGTGATCGGGGGGGGGAAGCGGTTAGTCAGCTCGCCGGAGGAAGAAGCCGCCGCTGGTCTGACCCGATCGCTGGCAGCAATCCCCTGTCAGATCGGGCAGTGGGAGTCGAGCCCACGCCCGGTGCGCCTCCAGGATGTTCATGGGCGCCAGCTGCGGGAGACCTTTCCGGTAAGTAGGAGCTCATCGGAGAGCGCGACGCCGTGCTCGAAATCCTCGAACACGAAGGTGCTTGTACCGCCCTTCCGGCTGTACGAGACCTGGTGAGGGATGAGCACCCCGTCCACCTCCCGGTAGTTGCCCAGCACCCGATTGAATCCTGCCCGTGCCAGCAGGCCCGTCTCCACATCGAAGTAGAGGGAGAAGTCCTCGTCCGTGTCGACCACGTACATCAGGCGCCCCTCCACCTCTCTCACGCCCTTGAGCCTCATGCCGCGGAAGTATCTCCCCATCTGGAGGGGTCCCTGCGGGTTCAGAAGCCGCGCGAACCTCGAGCGCCCGAGGCTCTCATCCAGCCTACCTCTGCAGGCCAGGGCATCGGCCCACCGCGAGCACCTTGGCCGGGCGGACCGGCCCGCTGTATGTTCGAGAAGGCTCTCGAGGCTGATCATCCTCGCGTCCTGAGGCCGGGAGCCTGATCCCGCCGCTGGCTCCCGGCCGCCTGGGGAGGCAGCCATGGACGCTTCGCTGGAACGGCTCACACGCGCTCTTGCCGACCGCTACGCCATCGAACGCGAGATTGGCAGCGGCGGAATGGCGACCGTCTACCTCGCCCAGGACTTGAAGCACAATCGCCAAGTCGCTGTGAAGGTGCTGGACCCAGACCTAGCTGAGACACTTGGCGCCGCGAGGTTCCTGCGTGAGATCGAGACTGCTGCCAACCTCACTCATCCGCATATCCTTCCTCTTCACGACTCTGGCGAGGCAGACAATCTCCTCTTCTTCGTCATGCCTCTCATTGAGGGAGAGAGTCTCAGAGAAAGACTGGATCGAGAGAAGCAACTTCCCATTGAAGACGCCATCCAGATCACAGGACAGATCGCCGATGCGTTGGCCTACGCCCACGAACGAGGCGTGGTCCACCGCGACGTGAAACCCGAAAATATCCTCCTCGAGGCCGGACACGCGGTATTGGCGGACTTCGGCGTGGCCCAAGCGGTGGCGGGTGCCGAGGAGACGAGACTCACCCAGAAGGGAATGTCAGTAGGGACCCCAGCCTACATGAGCCCCGAGCAGGCTGCAGGCGACCGAGGGCTGGATGGGCGGAGTGACCAATATGCGCTGGGTTGCGTGTTGTATGAGATGTTGGCCGGGCATCCGCCGTTCATGGGTTCCACCATGCAGAGCGTGATCCGGCAGCATCTTGCCGTCCAGCCTACTCCAGTGACTGTGATCAGGCCGACGGTCCCAGATGGTATTGTGGATGCCCTGAACCGGGCCCTCGCCAAAAGCCCTGCCGATCGGTTTAGAACCACCAAGGAGTTTGTAACTGGGCTGTTGGCTGGCGGTGGGTCCATCTCGATCCGAGGTCGCCGAGGGAGGACCAAGGCATTGGTCTACGGAGGTGTTGTGGTGCTGGGGTTGGTCACGGCAGCGGTCATTGGGTCTCTCCGGCCGCCTGAAGAAGACCTCTGGCGGGAGAAACGGATCGCCATCTTCCCGTTGGACAACGAAACAGGCGACCCGATGCTGGACGACCTAGGGCTTTCGGTTGCTGAGGAGGTTGTGGATCTCCTTACCAGAGGAGAGCAGTTGGAGGGCTTAGATGTCCAAACCCTGGTCCAAGCCCGGGTTAGTCTGGGGGAGGGTGGCACAACTCGACAGGCTGCGTTGGATCTGGGCACGGGGGTGTTCACTCGTGGCGTTATTACGGCTTCTGGGGACTCCATAGTCCTACGGGTTTGGATCGCCCGCGCGACGACAGGCGAGCGGCTCATGCCGGTAATAGAAGCTGGGGGCCTGAAGACCGATAAGGAAGCTGTAGAGGACGAGCTGGTACAGCGAGTGTCGGGGGCTTTGTTAGTGGTCATGGACGAAGAGGCTGCCTATTGGATCCCAGATCCGATCACATACGAGGCTGCCCAGGAATATTTCGCTGCCCAAGAACGCAAAAACGCCGGGGACCGAGAAAAGGAGATCATTCATTACCGTGAGGCGTACCGGCTGGACAGTACCTTCCTGGTGGCGCTGGTGGGGATGGCCGTCGCTCACATTGAGTTGGGCCAATACCATGAAGCCGATTCGCTTCTTCAGATCATAGAGCCACGGAAAGACGAGTTGGCTCCCCACCCCCGGACTTGGGTCGAGGACCTCTCTGCCGGCCTCAGGGGTGACCGGGAGGGACAATATGAGGTCTGGTTAAGCGAGTTGGGCCAGCGTCCGGAAAAAATCTACACCCGATATATGGTGGGTAATAGGGCCCTTACTGCTGGCCACCCTGAAGAGGCTCACGAGGCATTGAGCCAGATGAACCTCGACCATCCAGGGCACCAACTTTTGCCTTTATCCCATCGTTGGCTGGCCAGGGCCTGCCACTTCACTCGCCGTTTCCATGAAGAGCTTGAGGTGGTACGAAAAGGTTTGGAGCTGTTTCCGGATGATCTGAGATTGCGTCGATATGAGATCCGGGCTCTGGCCGCTGTGGGACGAGTAGATGAAGTCCCTCCCCTCCTGGACTCGCTGGTGGCCTTGGGGGGAGCTGACGGCGTCACCTCACATAACCACTTCTTGCGCCTAGCCGTTGACCTCCACCGGCTCGGATATGAAAAAGAAGCCCAACACATAGCCGAAAGGGCTATTCAATGGTATCAGAGCCGTGACCCCGTTCGATTCCGGGCGGCGGAGGCTGGGGCATGGCTTTTCCTCAACCAACCGGGAAAGGCGCTGCCACTCACGAGAGAACTCCGGGCCGAGAACCCTAACTCCATGGAATACCGAGGGCTTCACGGGGTGGCCTTGGCGGGAGTAGGGGAGTGGGAGGATGCGGAGGCCGAATCGGACTGGCTTGCCGGCCTGGACCGTCGCTACTTGTCTGGTCAAAACACCTTCCTCAGGGCTGCGATTATGGCCCACCTGGGGCGGGAGGAGACCGCCGTGAATCTGCTCCTTCAAGCCCTAGAGGAAGGACTCTGGTGGGGGGGACTTCCATCCGATCCGATCCTTTCTCCCCTCTGGGGTTACGAGCCCTTCGACCGGATTCTCTACCCGGGAATCGGTTAGCGCTGGACCGCTCGCGTGGGGACCACATCGTCGAAACCGTCGCCAACAGGTAAGCGAATGCCATCCGTCCCAAAGGGCTACGGGTGCGCTGTGATCTGGCCCATCGAGGCTCAGGATGTGCATCCCGGACGGACGTTGGTGGAGCGGCATCCGGGCCTGGGGACCAGGGACCTGCTTCATATCGCGTGCTGCCTGCGACGCGACGTCTCGGAGGTCCGGACCTTCGATCGGGGATTCAGGGCGGCGATCTACGGATAGCGCCGAAAGGTGGAGGTGCCCTAGGTTCCCACGCTCGGGCACGGATTGGGATCGTTCGCGTTGCGCGGTGGCTGCAGGTTGGGCGGCGGAATGTTGGGGTTGGTCTCCCGAGCCCAGCCGGGGTAGAGGTAACGCGCGGGCAGCTCCAGGCCGTGGTAGGTGGGCAGGCGCGGAAGGCAGGTGCGCTTGTAGTCGTTCCAGACCTCCCGGTTCATGAACAGCGCGAAGTACTTCTGCATCATGATCTCGTCCAGCAGCGCCGGACCCGAGAGTCCCGCCACGGCGGCGCGCATCGCCGAGAGATCCAGGCCCTTGCGCTCCCCGTCGCAGCGCAGCGCCGCGTCCAGAGCCGTTCGCGCCGCTCCCTCAGACCCCACGTTGAACTCCGCTTCGGCGATGATGAAGTAGGTCTCGGTGCAGGAGAGGATGGGGAAGTCCCAGTCGTAGGACCCGTACCCCAGGCCCAGCGGACATTCGGCGGGGCCGGTCTCTCCCCGGACGCACGCGAGCTCAGATGAATCGGACCCCGGATCGTCGGGCTGGTCCGCTCCCGGAGGTGAGCCCACGATCTGGCCGACGTAGGGGCCCGTCCCCTCGCCGAAGTAGAGGGGCAGTCGCGGGTCGGATCGGGCCTTCATCTCCTCCACCAGGAATTCGCCGGCGCCCACCTGATCCGGCTGGGTGTAGGACCAGGGCCTTCGCTCGTCAGGATCGTCGTAGTGGTAGGCCATCAGGTCGCCCGCGGAGTCGCGGACGCCCTGGCGTGCCGCGTCCAGGGCCGACCCGTAGCGGCCCGCCCCATCCACCTCCACCCAGTGCAGATGATATCTGGCCTTGAGCGTGTACGCCGCGGCGACCCAGGCGTTCACGTCGCCACCGTACACCATGTCCGCGCCTGCCGGCGGTAGGCCCACCCCGCCCCGCAGGTCCGCGATGGCCTCGTCCAGGAGCGTCTGCACCGCCTCGTACACGCTTCGCTGGGGGTCCAGCTCGGGTTCGGAAATGTCCGGATTCACGGCCTGCGCATAGGCCACATCGCCGTACTCGGCGGCCACCACCCCCACGAGCAGTGCCTCCCACACCTTGAAGATACCAGCGTAGGGGAGGCGGTTCGCACCTTCCGCCAGTGCAACGCCGTGTCGAAGGTCAATTAGGCCTGCGGATGTGTAGACGTCCGTGTATTGGTCGATGTCTTCCTCGCTGTATTCGTAGGGATGCCCCCAAGCGCGCGGGTCGATCCAATCCATGTGCTGGAGCCACACGCCCGACATCCCCACCCTTCCGTAGAGCTCCCACGCGTGCACGGTGACGCTGGCCAGGAGCTGGTCGACAGATGCCTCCGGCACCGTATTCGGGTTGGCGGTTACCGGGTCGATGAAGTCGCAGGCGGCAACCGATCCTAGCAGGGCGATGGCGAGGATCCGGTTCC
>JBDHKE010000083.1:0-16491 GCA_039586555.1 Gemmatimonadota bacterium
CCACGCAACCGGTATCACTACGAGTCCGGTTCTGACCTCTGCGGGCTAGCTGCCTCCTACGGCTTTGGCATTGCCAGAAATCGCCCCTTCGTGGACGGCAACAAGCGCGTCGCCTTTCAGGCCATGTACGTCTTTCTCGGGTTGAACGGTCTCCGGATCGATGCCCCGGAGGAGGAAGTTGTCGCCCTCATGCTGGCTCTCGCCGCTGGCGAAGTGGATGAGGCGGAGCTCTCTTCCTGGCTTCGCGACCACACCATCCCGCGCTGACACCCTGCGGGCTACCCGGCTCCCCCTCCGCCTCCTCCCGCCGCGCCCGCACCCGCGGCGCCACCTACCCCGGCCCCGGCCCAGGGAGCGGTCGCACCGCACGTGTCGGTCGTGATGTTGGTGACGGGCAGGAAGGCGACGTAGGCGCCTGCCGCTGACATGTCGGCGGCGGCCTTCTGGAACTTCCGGGTCCGGTCCAGCGCCCAGGCTGGCGTGCGAAGCTCCCCGGTCTCCTTCTTCAGGGCCTTGGCGATCTTCCGGCTCTGGCCACCGGTGTATTTCGGATCCAGGGTGAGCCAGGGAAGGGCGGAGAAGAAACGCCTGGCCGCCTCCAGGGGAGACATTCTGGTCTTCTGCTTGATCTCCTCTCGAACACCTTCCAGGTACCCTTTCAGCTCTGCCACCTTCTCCGCACCCGGACGGCTCGTCGAGAAGCGCACGCTCCCGACCAGGGCCAGTCCTCCGCCCACGCCCAGTCCGGCCCCTCCCAGCGCCATCAGCCAGGGGCGACCCATCACCGCGCCCGCCACGAACAGGACGAGGGCCGGGACGGCGACGGCGAGGGCCACGAGAAGCGCCCGGCTGGCACTCCCGCGGGCGTCCACCAGCTGCCCGCTCGCGATCAGCCCTTCTCGAACTCTCTCCATGGCCGCCTTTCGGAACTTCTTCCCCTTGGAGCCGAAGTCCTTCAGATCCTCGTACTTCCCGAGCTCAACGAGGAAGTCCTCTTCGAAGGGAGTCAGAGCCTCGTCACTCTCATGATTCCTGCGGAGGATGACCCTCTGCTCAGTGAAGAGCAGCTTCTTGCGGTCGACTCGCTCCAGGGAGATGGCGTCCCTCTCCGCGAGGTCGAAGAGGGTCGCGGGAAAGGCGCGGTCCCAGCCGGGAGAGGCTCGGTGAAGCAGGACCGCGGCCTCGGGGATATCCGTTCCCGGATGGATCCGGCGTCGCGGGGGAAACCGGATCCCGCGGCGGTTGAACGCGATGACCCCCCCGACGAGCAGGAAGAGGCCGAAGGAAAGGAAGCCCGCGAGGGCCGCCTGAGCCTCAGGGCGAGCCAGGCCCACGGGCCGGCCCGCCATGACCTTCGGAAAGCTCACCTTCAACTGGTAGGCCCGGCCCGCCGGAAGCGCGCCCGGAAGAAACCGAGCGACCAGGCCATCCTCCTCGGCCCGCACCGACGCGATGTCCGGAGGATCCAGGGTGAGATCGGAAGCGAGGACCGAAAGGGTCGAGGGGATGACGACCTCGGCCTCCACCTGCCGGAAGGGAACGTCCCACCCGCTGCCCACCACTCTCCAGAAGACCTCGTTGGTCTCGTCCACCTCCCGTACCGCGCCCAGGATCTCGTACTCCAGCACGAAGGTGACCGCGCCCGAGGTGGGAGGGAACTCCCATCGGACCCTCCAGGAGCTCAATTCCTCTTCCTGTTCGACGTTACCGATCGCGACGTCGGCACTCTCGACGGTGACCAGGCTCACCCCGTCGCTGTTCGCTAGAGGGATGTCCCGATAGGCGAAGGTGAAGGAGCCTTCCTGGAAGTCGTAGGTGATCGCTTCGCGGATGTGATAGGCTCCGTCGGCACGCAACTCCAGGCGTGCCTCGAGCCGGGCGATTTCATAGACCTGCTCCTGGGCGCCCAGTGGAGTTGAACAGAAGACCGCGATGGAGGCAAGAAGGCCCATGAGGGGCCAACGCAGACCTCCACGGAGACGTTCCACGAGATCCATCGCAACACTCCCCGCTACCGCATCCATAGCATGACTCGCCGCCTCAGAGGCTTCGCTTCAACTGCTCGGTCCACCTCCAGGCGGCAACCGCGCATTATGTGAACTACCAATCGGGGTGGGCAAGTAAAGGTCCGGGGAGGGCCCCGGACCAGTCGGGGGTGGGCCCCGGAGCAGTCGACGGCTCCCCGGCGCCTGGCCCAAGCCATCATGGATACGCGCGGAAGACAGAACGTCTTTATGGGATGACGGAGTCGCGGGGCGTATGAGCCAGGAAAGACGCGCAAATGCACGATGGGGAACCCGGATCTGCCGGTCTGTGTAACTGTACTGGATCCCTGTACACATCCCACGCGTCAGATCCAGTGTGCCCTATGGCCATCAGAACGACCTACACGGAGGCTCGAGCGAACTTTGCCAGGCTCTGGAACAAGCTCGAGGAGGATCAGGACATTGCGCTCATCGAGCGCAGGGGTCACGAGACGATGGCCCTGATGCCCGCCGCCGAAGCATCAAGCCTCCTGGAGACGGCTCATCTGCTACGCTCTCCCCGCAACGCGCAACGCCTCCTCGCCGCGCTGCAGGGAGCTCTCTCCGGCGAAGGGACCTCGCTCAGTGTCGAGCGACTGAAGGAAGACCTCGGTCTTGCCCCCTAGGCCCGAGGCCGTGTTCCAACCCCAGTGCCTCGAGGATCTTCGGCACTGGACGCGTACGGATCCTCGTGTGGCCACGCGCATTCTTAAGCTCATCGAGGCCGTCCTCCGCGATCCCTTTGGTGGCCCTGGCAAGTCCGAGATGCTCAAGCACGTGGGCCCGAACGTCTGGTCCAGGAGGATCACCCAGGAGCACCGCCTAGTCTACCTCGTGCGCGATGACCGGGTCGACTTCCTGCAGGCCCGGTACCACTACTGAGCAGCGCTCACCTACCTTCCACCAATCCGATCCCGCCATCCCAACGCTTGCCTCCCATCGCTGATCAGGTACAAGGGTTACGTTGGGACGTTCGAATACGACGCTGACCTTGACACTTTCCAGGGCAGCGTGATCAACGCCCAGGACCTCATCACCTTCGAGGGGTCTTCCGTGGAGGAGCTGAAGCGCGAGCTCGCCGAGTCCGTGGATGACTACCTGGCCTTCTGCCGCGAGATGGGGAGGGAGCCCGAGAAGCCCTACTCGGGGACGTTTCTGGTTCGTACGACGCCGGAGATCCATCGAGCGGTGGCGGTGGAGGCCGCGAGAAGGAATCAGAGCATCAACCGTTGGGTGACAGAGACGCTCGAGAGGGCGGTGGCAAGGGCCAATCCCGCCGAGCCCTCATCGTCGGGACCCGGTAGGGTTCCGGCACGATCACGCGCACTGACGGGGCAATCCATCATCGTGGGTTGCCTCTCGAGGTGTCCTCCAACGCGGATCCTACGCGGATCCCGTAGCGATCATCGCTTCTCCCTCATCCTCCCGGGAGGCCGCCTGGATGGAGCGCCACCATGAGCTGGAGAAGCTCAGGATGAGCCCCACCGTGATGAGGGCGAGCAATCCCGTCCCCCACACCGCGCCTCGAAGCCCCATCCAGCCCGCCTGCAGCATGAGGGCAGCCGCCAGCGGCACCACGGCCGAGGCGACCCCGAGACCCAGGAAGAGGCCGTAGTCCGAGTGGCGCAGAATGACCGCGTTCTCGGCATACCGCGCGGCCATCCGCATGAACCGGGGAAAGTTGATGAGTCCCGTCCCCTGTCCCACGGCCGCCAGGTAGAAGAACGGCAAGCCGTTCCTCTCTCCGATTGAGGCAATGACGACGCTGCAGAGAACGATCAGGAAGAACGGGACCGCCGCATCCACCAGCTTGAAGTCGAAGCGCAGCGCGAGTACGAGGTAGGAGACCATCAGCCACATCAGCAGGGCGGTGAGAAAGAGCGACCCGGCCTGTAGCCAGACGAGCAGCGCCTGATCGTCCAGGGGCCACAATCCAGTCAGAGCCCCGACACGGTCGATCAACTTCTCCAACACCAGGGCGATCACCATGCTGAAGAGCGTCAGATAGACGGTCTGAAATCCCTCCTCCAACCGCTCAGCACGCGCAGCCATCTTATCCCTCCGGGTCTCTCTTCGACGCGCTCTTCCATGTCCGCGGACCGAGGCGGCACCCCGCCCCGTTCCGCGATGAAAGCTCGAGAGATTGTACCGGCCGGTGGCCGATCCAGCCATCGAGGCGGACTCCCTTCGTGCTATGCCCTCGCCCCCTAAGCGTCGTCAACCTGGTCCACCCCTGATGACGCCTTCTTCCGAAACGGCGAACACGAGAGGACGACCCTGAGCCGAGGGTCCGGCCGCGAGCAGCCTCTAACCGTCGTGGGACCGGGAAAGGGAGGGATTGTATTGACTAGTCTGACTAGTTAGTTTGCGTCCATGGCAGATGAGTATTCCACCTACGACGCGAAGGCCCGCTTCAGTGAGATCATCCGTCGGGTGCGCGAAGGCCGGAGCGTCTACGTCACCTACCGGGGGAAGCGCGTGGCTGAGATCCGACCCATTGACCAAGAGACCCCCACCTCTATGGAGGACCGTCTCCGCGAGCTTCAGGAACGAGGGGTCGTGCTGAGGGCGGAACGGGAGTTCGACGGAGTGAGGACCCCCGTGCGGAGACCCGGCGCCCTCAAGCGCTTCCTGGAAGAGCGAGATCAGGATTGAGCGCCGCCTACGTCGATAGCTCCTGCCTCGTCGCTCTCGCCTTCGGCGAGCGCGCGGGTGAGTCCCTTCGGCGTCGACTGGCCGGATTCGAGGTACTGCTGGCGGCGAATCTGCTCGAAGCCGAATTGCATGCTGCCTTCAAGCGCGAAGGCGTCCCCTACGACGAGCGCGTTACGAGTGGAATCAGCTGGGTCCTACCCCACCGTCCCCTCGGCTCGGAGATCACACGAGCTCTCTCCGCAGGGCTCCTGCGCGGAGCGGATCTCTGGCACTTGGCGGTGGCCCTCTATGTGGCGGGTCCGGCCCTCGACCTCACCTTCCTCACCCTCGACCGGCGCCAGCGTGATGTGGCCGAGCGGCTGGGGTTCTCCACCTGAGAGGCACCGGCTGGCCATTCGTCCCCGAAGGCGAGCCCGTGGTACGAGAGCCGGAGAAGAGGAAGCCCAGAGTCAGCGCACGTAGGTTCTTGCCGCCTCGGAGAAGCCCGTCACCTCGTCGGCCCGCTTGCCGAGCACCTTCTCGACCCGGATCTTTCCGGCCTCGGTCATCTCGACGAGAAAGGTGCCGAGCACATCGCTCCAGCCGTGCGAACGGTACTGGTCCCTGAACCAGCGCCAGCGAATCTCGTATTTGACCAGCCCGTAGCCCACACCCACCTGTTCCGGGCGCGGAGCATTGCCCTCGACCCAGTAGACCTGGGCCTCGCTCGATCCGTCCACCCGGGTCGAGCCGTCCGCGATGGCGATCCTCGTGCCATCGATGAAGTCGTAAACGATCGCGAGCTGGGCGGGTTCGCCGCCCCATCCCTCGGCCCCTTCCAGGAACCAGTTTCCGATGATCCTGCCGGGTATGTCGTAATCCACCTTACCGGCTCGCGGTTCGTCCTGGCGGATCGTGAGCGCCTTGAGCTGGCTTAGCTGGGGTTCGTCGAAGTAGTCATAGGGGTAGCCGGCCTTGGTCCACGGATAGGGATAGCGGCTGGGGCTGATGAGCCCCAGCTCCAGATCGTCGTCGCCCACGTAGAAATCGAAGCCCCACACTTGCTCTCCGGTGTAGGCCACGATCTGGCCCGCGCTCACCGGAATGTACACGCGGTAATCGCCGAATCCCTTGTCCAGAAGGCCGGATGCCGTCCAGATGTCGGGAGCGAAGTCGGACAGGTGGCCGTAGTTCGTCCATACCGTAGTGCTGTAGCGAATGCGCATCGAGAGGTCCCGGCCCCATGCCAGGCTATCGTAGATGAGGCCTTCGATCCACCCGTCCGCCGGCGCGTACACCGGGATGGTCGCGGGTTGCCCGACGGCTTCCGGCGATGTGAGAAAGGCCCCGTGATCCTCCGGTAGGACGTTGAGATTGCCAAGCCCGATGAACCCGGTCGACAGCTCGGCGTCCATGGGCAGGTGCGTGAAGGTGATGCGGCCCTCAGGGTACGGCGGCCGGACCGTCGCGCGGCTCACCGCCACGAGCGTCGTACCCTCGACGTTCACGGTGATATCGGCGCTGCCCGGCCACACCCCTGTCACCACGCCCACCTCCGACACCTCGGCGATCCCCGGATTCTCGCTCGACCACTCGAGCGCCACCTCCTCACAGTTCTGCTGCGTCGGTGTCGCCGTCAGCGTGACGGTGGCACCCATGGCCACCGTGAACTCCGCTGGCGTCACCGTCAGCCCCGTAACCTGGCAAGGTGCCCGCACCGTGACCTGTGCATGACCCGAGTATCCCTGGTGGGAGGCGGTGACCGTGGCCGCTCCACCGCCGACGGCGGCCACGAGCCCGGCCGTCGATACGATCGCGACCGTCTCGTCATTGGAGGACCACGTGGCGCTGGCGGCGCCCACCGTCCGCCCGGAGGCGTGCCTCGCCACCGCCGTCAGCTGGAGCGTCTCCCCCACCTCCATCGTCGCCGTGCCCGGCGTGACCTCGATCGAGACGATCGAGTCGGCCGGCGGGGTGGAGTCGCCCGGTGCGGTGGAGTCGCCGCCGCACGCGACTGCCGCCGAGCCCAAGAGCACGATCAGTGCAGTTCGACACGACATCGCGAACCTCGCGGGAAGGAACACTGCAAGATAGATCGCGGACGAGCGGCCAGGCCAGAAAATAAGGCGGCCCGCGCGCCCATTCCTTCGCTCTGGTGGAGTCAGTTCCGGAACCTCGCCCTACGCCATCTCGCCGGACGGCCGGTTCGTGGTCTGGACCCGATCCCAGGTGGACAAGGAGAAGGGCCACCCTATTTCGAACCTCTGGATCACGCGGGTGGACGATGGCGAGTCCTGGGCGCTCACACACGGGAAGGACCGTTTCGCCTCGCCCCAGAACCCGGACGACGCGGAGAGGCTCGCCGAGCTGATCGCCACGCTGCCCAGCAGCGCACCGCTGCTCCGCGAAGCCGGGTCAAGCGGTGATGCCACGGGCGACCCCGCGATCTACGATCTGGGCGGCAACGTCTCGCAGTGGGTCACGGGCCCGAACGGCACCGGCGAGCTCGCGCCCGGCAGCGCGGACCGCCCGGCGGACAGGTCCGCCCGGCGGTCGGAGGCCACGGAGGCCTATCGTGGATTGAGGGTGGTAGTCGGTCGCTGAGCGGGCTTCCCCTCGCCCGCTTCAGAACAAGGCTCGCCGGAGCCCCACCGTGACGCTGGTCTCACGGCGTCGCTCCCGGCCCAGGTCCATCTCCGAGGGTTCTTGCACGTCTACCGCCTGGACGGGCACGACGCCCGGCCCGAAGTCGCTCAGGTCCACGTTCACCTGGGCCCAGAGCTCCAGATTCCACCTGAGGGGGGCGCTGGCGCCGCCGCCCACCCGCCCAACGAAGCCCGTCTCGCCGTGGGACCCCTCGGGCAGCACGAAGAAGTCGTCCGGCTCGTGGCCGAGGGCCCGCCACTGGACGTCATACCGGCGAAGGCCGACAGCCACCGTGGCGTGCGGAGACACGGGCCCCACGGAGACCGGAAGGGGGACCTCGACTCCCACCGCCGCGGCCAGGCGGCTGACACGAACCGCCGGCTTGAGGAGGATGTCCGCGCAGGCGAGGCCCGGATCGCAGGGGTGCCATATCCCGTCCACGTCGGCGTCGAGCGCGTAGTCGAGGTGCGCGGTAGGCCGGACAGCGCCCCAGAGCGGCTGGAAGCGAGCACCGACCCGAACGGAGGCCCATCGGTCGATCTCGTCCAGCAGCAGGTACCCCGGCTCGGGCCGGATCGGATAGACGGACCCGAAGGCATCGGCGCCGAAGGTGACTCCGCCTCCTAGCTCGAGCTCGACGACCGGGAGACCCTCCTGGCTTTCCAGGGAGGAGGGGCAAAGGCCGATGCACGCGGCCAGGAAAACCGAGAGTCGAGCGTGGCGGGGCATGGAACCCTCCGGGGCTGACTGTGGCTCGCTCCGCCGTTCGATGGAGCTGCCATAGAAACGATCGGACCCGAACCAGCGTGACGGCCCTTCCGAAGACGCCTCCCAGCACACCCGCCTCAGGTGGTCTCCTCGGAGAGAGTCGAGCGGCTTCGGTCTCGGAACCTTCCCACGAGCCCACCGGATCCCCGCAGGTAGAAGGGCAGAGCCGGCCAGCCCACGTCGAGCGCGGGGCCCACGCCCAGCGAGAGGATGGCGTTGTCGGCTCGCCCGCTCGGGGAGGCGTCCGCGTCCAGGCCCAAGTAGGAGACATCCGGCCGAATCCACAGAGCGGTGCTGGCTGCTCAGCTAAATCGGGGATCGCCTCTCTTCGCGCATCCATCCGCCTTGCCTACTCCATCGCGGCACCGCATTGTCCATCCAACACCCGCCCATGGCCTTTTGATTTCTTCTGCCTCACAGAGAAGCGGTTACACAGCTAATTCGAGAGGAAGCTACACCATGCCGGAGACAGTTGATCAAGCAATTCAGCAGGTGCAGCGGAGTTTCAGGCCGATTCAGGCCAACCCGGAAATATCGAGGGATCTCCGGCGAGCTGGCGTTGATATTGGGGAGTTCACCAGTGCGCTCAACAGGCATGCTCCTCCAGTTTCCACTATAACTCCCGTGGCGGAGGCAGTGCTTGCTCCGCCAGCTGCAGTTCTTTCGTTGGGTATGATCGTCGCTGCGTTCATTCTGCTTGTAATTGCCACATATATTGTTTCTAACATCGATAGTCTCAAGCAGCTCATTACGGCAATGATAATGCAGGTATCGGAATTAACAAGAGCGAGAGAAAGAGCTAAAGGACTACGGCGAAGGCCGGACTGGCGTCCAGAGTGTAATTCGGCTCTCGAGAAAGTACTGAAAGCCATCGGAAAACTCATTCAACGATTCCAGTCTCCAGCGGGTAGAAGCAGGCCTACCCAAACGTTCTTGAAGGGAATTGTAAAGATATTGCAGGAGGAGTTCATCCCCGCGATGGAAGACTTGATGAAATGCCTCGGATATAACACGACTTCACCGGAGTACCAATACCTGTTTGGGCCGAGCGGCCTCCTAAAGTTGGCGAAGAAATACCTTGATGCAACGCTGAAGAAGATCCTGTAGGGTTTGCTGATCTATCTATAGTCAAGCACTGAAACCTCGGGGGAGCTGTCCGTGCAGCCAGCCGGCGGCTTGGCGACGGAGCCTGACTTCTCCGCCTCAGAAGGCGCGTACATCCGGCTCGAGCGGCGGTAACAGGTGCAGTCAATACCTACCTATGCGTGTCGAATGGACGGCACCGAGGGCATCGGCACCCACGCTGACCCCGCCACCGTCAGGGAAGCCCCACGGTGAGCCCCGCACGCAGGGTGATGATGCCCAGCTCCTGATTGCTCACGCCGCCGGATTCGGAGCTGCGAGCGAAGGCCAGCTCACCGGTCTTGAACACGTCTCCACCCAGGTCGAGAGCGACCGGGTGGGAGCCCGAGGAGAGGCGAATCCGGATTCCGAGGCCGCCTCCCAACATGCCCGCCCAGGTGGTCTCTTCAGGGAGACTCAAGCGGCTTCGGCTCTGGAAGTTGGCCATGAGCCCAGCGGATCCCCGCAGGTAGAAGCGCAAACCCGGCCAGCCCACGCCGAGCTCGGGGCCGACACCCAGCGAGAGGATGGCGTTGTCGGCTCGCTCGCTCGGGGAGGCGTCCGCGTCCAGGCCCAGGTAGGAGACGTCCGCCCGAATCCACAGAGGGCCGCTGGCGGCTCGGCCCACCGCGCCAAGGATGCCCAGCCCGCCGTCCAGGAAGTCGCTGGCGTCTCCCACCAGCAAGCTGCCGATGACGGCGGCCCCCACCTCCCAGCGCGGGATCTTATCCCGCGGATCGGGCTCGTTACTCGCCGCTTCCTGCGCCATCATGGCGGAGGGGGTGAAGAGGAGGAGGACCGCGGCGGGCGCAAACAGGAGGAGGACCGCGGCAGCACACCTGGTGATTCGCTTCATGGATGTTCCCTCAGCTTCGAATCCCGTCCCGGAGCCTGCAAATCAGCCCGCGACCTGCGATTCAGCCCGCAATTCTGCGAAGCCACGTACTCCCTATGCATGCCGCGTCCTGTGGTATGTACGCGGCAGACTTCCTTTTGCAGGCCGCGTACTCCTTATGTACGCGGCGGACGCGCGGGCATTAGCGCGCCAGGTCGAACTGCCGGGTGAACTTCACGATGAAGGCGCGGTCCATGGGTCCGGTGGGTGAGGCTGTGCGTCGCACCTCGTTGAAGACCAGGAAGAGTCCGGTCCCCGCGGTGTTGAGCCAGCCGAAGCGGACGTTGGCGGATACGTCGTCCAGCTGGGCGTTGTACTGGACCAGCGACTGCAGGAAGATGCGCGGTGTGAACGAGTAGGCCACCTTTACACCCACGAGCGTGTTCTCGAAGCTCCCCTCCTCCAGATCGACGTCGTCGTACGAAAGCCGCAGGGAAGCGAGCCAGGTGGAACCGACGCGGTTCGTGAGCGTTGTCTGAATGCTCTTGCGGTTGCCCGAGAAGAGCTCCCCCGCGGTGAACACCCCGTTCACGAACCAGCGCGCGCTCTCGTTGGTGTTGAAGCGCCAGAGCGTCTCCACGAAGTCGTAGGTGGCGGCTGGGAGCACGATCCCGTCCGAGATCTCGAATGGGTCCTTGAGTCCCTCGCGCCTCACGTTGACGGCCGTGGAGAGCCGAGCGCCGTTTTCGAAAGCGATGGCGTTGTCGATGTGGATGTACCGGGTCTCCTGAAAGCCGTCGAAGTTGTAATAATCCCGCGCCAGGACGTGGGGCTGAAGTTGGCGGATCCAACTCAGCGCCGGGACGCGGATGTTCCGCTGGAGGCGAGCGATGATGAGACGGTGATCGTCACGAGGGACGAAGCCGACTTCGGGGTTGAAGTCCTCGCCGACCTCACGGTACTGGAGACCCGCGTCCCAGTCGCGGTTCTGGAAGCTGGCCGTCAGGGCGAGAGCGTGATCCCGGCCGCCGAGCCCCGGCGTCTCCGTGCGCGACAGGAACCCGTCCAGGTCGATGCTCTCGCCGATTCCCAAGCGACCGTCGATGGAGTACGTGAGAGTGTAGTCTCCGGTGGAGGCCGTGTTGAGGCGGCTCAGGAACATTCCCCCCACCTGCGAGAGGTTGGGCAGCTCCCGGAGCACCCGGGCCACGGAGTAATTCTGAGGCGCGATCGCCGTGGATTCACCCGTCTCCCCGTCCGGGTCCGTCCCGGTCCCGTCCACCCCCGTGGCTCCCGCCCCGACGGCCTCCGTCTGAATGTTGAGCAGGCCGAGCGTGAGTCCGGCGGCTTTCCCCGTCAACCGCCCCCCACCGACGATGGGCACCGGCTCTCCACCCTCGCCGATGCCGATGCGTCGGCTGTAGAAGAGGTCGAGACCGAGATCCGAGCCGGACCTGGGGATTCCCACCGAGAACGTGCCGGCGTTCTCCAGGAAGAAGGGCCGCTTCTCGGGGAAGAAGAGGCTGAAGCGGTCCAGATTGATCTGCTGCTCGTCGGCCTCCACCTGGGCGAAGTCCGTGTTTAAGGTCAGATCCAGGTTGAGGCTGGGCGTGAGACCGATCTTCGCGTCACCCCCGAGCTCCCCGGACCAGTCCGTGCCGCTCCCCGCCTCGAAATCCCGGTGAGCGGAGCTCAGGGCGTAGGGCGTCACGCTCACCCACCTCCGTGCGGGCGTCTCGACCCCCTCCAGGGTCCCGGCCTCGGAGACCCGGAAGAGGGGGTGCTGCCGGGGGACCGGCGCCCAGAAGACCTCCTCGTTCGTGCGACGGATGGTTCGTCCGATGTTCATCCCCCAGACCTGGGTGCCGCCGCCGGGATAGCGCAGGGTTGAAAACGGGATTCTGAACTCGGCGGACCAGCCGTGCTCGTCTATGGAGGTGGCTACGTCCCAGCTCCCGTCCCAGTTCAGATTGAACCCGCCCCCCACTCCGGCTCCCGCCTGGGCCCGCAGGCCCGCGCTCAGGCCGCCCTGCCCGTCCTTCGTCACCTGCCCGTCGTACTCGATCCCCGCGGGCGTGGTCCCGAACACGTAGGCGTTCTGTCGGTCATGATAGGTGTCCAGGAGGATGAGGAGCGCATCGGCGTCCCGTGGCTCGGCGTCCCGCCGGTTCTCTCCCAGCAGGATGCCCGACGCGGTGCGGTCCAGCATTCGGGCTCCCACGTACACCGCTGCGCCATCGAAGACGATGAAGACCTCGGTGCGCTCGTTGGGCGGCTGCCCCTCCAGGGGCTCGTGCTGGACGAACTCGCTGATGGCGGGAGCCGCGGCCCAGGCCTCGTCGTCGATGCGTCCGTCGAGGACGGGGGGCGTCTCCACACGGACGGCCCGGGCGGTGCGGGCATCCTCAACGCCCGAATCCCCATAGGTCTGGGCGTGGAGGGGGAGGGCAATCCCGAGGCCCGCCGCCAGGAGGCTCAGCGCCGCGGTGCTAAGCGTCGGGATGCGCAACCGCACGATGCCCAGGAGCCCCATTTCTGGCCATCGGGATCCGCGGCCCATGCCAAGCCCAGCCCTTTCCCTTCTTCCTGCGCGGCGAATCATCCGCCCGTCCTACTGCAGCGCGACGTCCGTGTCAAGCGGGCCTTCCGCTCCACCACGGAAAGGGTATCGCCTCGCACGATCCCCGGCGAGAGGGAGCCTTCCCAATCCCGCATCTGCGGGCGTTACCTACCGGCTCGCCTCCGGGGCCCGGGCGGACGACGTCCCTTCCCGCCCTTCCGGCGCCCTCGCTGGGCGACCTTCCTCAACAGGTGAAGCACAACCCGGCTCCCGGAACGATGCCCACCCACGCGCCCGCACCTGCGCGCCGAAGCATTGATCGCAAAGCGTCAGGAGGATCGCAAGGAGATTGACGGTTTGCCATACATATGATATGGTTTTCCATATGAAGACCACACTGATGATCGATGATCAGGTGATGACCCGCCTCAAAGAGGAGGCCGCCCGCCGGGGCCGGACGATCTCTGAGCTCGTCGAGGCCGCGCTGCGTCTCCTCCTGCAGGAACCCCCCGCCGAAGGGGCCGAGCTTCCCTCGCTCCCCACCTTCGATGGAGGAAGGGCGTACGTGGACCTGGCGGACCGGGACGCTCTCTATCAGGCGATGGAGGGGCGGTAGAGCCAATGTTCTGCGTCGACACGAACGTGCTGGTCTACGCCGCGGACCAGAGTTCGCCGGAGCATCCGCGAGCCCGCGAGCTCGTGGAGGGATGGCGCCGGGAGACCCTTCCGTGGTTCACCACCTGGGGGATTCTCTACGAGTTCCTGCGCATCACCACCCATCCGCGGGTGTTTGAACGCCCCTGGTCCCTCGCGGGCGCATGGGCGTTCGTGGACGGGCTCCTGGCATCCCCGAGCCTCCAGGTTCTGGTGGAGACGAACCGTCATTCCGAGATCGCCACCCGCACCTTCGAGAAGCTTCCCTCGCTCCGCGGGAACCTCCTGCATGACGCCCACACCGCCATCCTCATGCGGGAACACGGGATTCGGCGCATCTACACCCGGGACACGGACTTCCACCGCTTCCCCTTCCTGGAGGTCGTCGATCCGCTGGCGTAGGGCCAGCCCTGCGCGCCCAGGAGGTCCTCTTCCCCGCGGAGCAGGCCGTCCCCTTCGGTCCCGAAGAGGCGCGCATCGCGGCTCGGCTCTACGGAGAGGTCCGCAGGCCCCGGGGCCGAGAGATCGATCTCGCCATCGCAGCCTGCGCCCTCTCCTGGAACGCGTTCCTGTGGACGGTCAACGTTCAGGACTTCCAGGATGTGCCCGAGCTGAGGCTGTGGGAGACTCCGCCAGGCTGACCGGAACGCGGATACGTCCTGAAGACTCGCCCTGGATCCCGCGCAACGGATCTGCCGCCTCGCACTTCGGCAGGGACGCCGCCCGCGCGCCTTGCCTCCGTCCTTCCGACCCGACATGCTGACGTCCCGACCCGTCGCGATCACTCAAAGCAGGACGTTTGGACATGCCTAGCCTTCCGACCCGACCGGGATTTGCGGCCCTCTTGTTCGCCATGTTCGTCGTTGCCGCCCCCCTCACCGCCCAGATCCCCGAGGCGATCGAGGCTCTCGAGTTGAGAGAGGTCGGCCCGGCGGTGGCAGGCGGCCGAATCGCTGACATCGCCGTCCACCCGACGGACCGGTCCACGTGGTACGTTGCGGCGGGCTCCGGCGGGCTCTGGAAGACCACCAACGCGGGGACCACCTGGCAGCCCGTCTTCGACGATCAGCCCAGCTACTCCATCGGCGCCGTCGCTCTCGACCCCTCCAACCCCGACGTCGTCTGGGTGGGCACCGGCGAGAACGTCAGCGGCCGCCACGTGGGCTGGGGCACCGGCATCTACAGGAGCAGGAATGCCGGACAGACGTGGGAGAACCTCGGGCTCGGGGACTCCCAGCACATCGGCAGGATCCTCGTCCACCCGGAAGACGGGAACACCGTCCTCGTGGCCGCCGAAGGGCCTCTCTGGTCCCCCGGCGGAGACCGGGGCGTGTACAGGACCACCGACGGCGGAGTGACGTGGACGCACGTCCTGGACATCGACGAGAACACCGGGGTGACCGACCTGGAGTTCGAGCCCGGCAACCCGAGGACCATCTACGCGGCCGCCTACCAGCGCCGCCGCCACATCTGGGGCCTCATGTCCGGGGGGGAGAGCTCGGGGATCTACAAGTCCACCGACGGGGGCGACTCCTGGCGTGAGGTCACCGCGGGTCTGCCGAAAGGGCCCATGGGCAAGATCGGGCTCGCCGTGACGCCGGCCGATCCGGAGCGGGTGTACGCGACCATCGAGGCCACGGAGGACGAGCGCGGCTTCCATCGCTCCATGGACCGGGGGGAGAGCTGGGAGCGCCGCAATCCCTACATCTCGGGGGGCACGGGGCCCCACTACTACCAGGAGATCGAGGCGTCACCCAAGGATCCCGACCTCGTCTATCAAATGGACGTCTTCCTCCAGGTCACCCGCGACGGCGGGGAGACGTTCGGCAACCTGGGCACGGGGCGCGAGAAGCACTCGGACAACCACGCGCTCTGGATCGATCCCGACGACGGCGGGCATTTGCTGGTTGGGACCGACGCGGGGCTGTACGAAACGTTCGACGAGGGGACGACATGGCGGCACTTCCCGAACATGCCGATCTCGCAGTTCTACAAGGTCGCCGTGAGCGGGAGAGAGCCGTTCTACGAGATCCTGGGCGGGGCGCAGGATCTGGGCACGCTCTGGGGTCCCGCGCGCACCATGAACACCGAGGGCGTCCGCAACTCCGACTGGTACTTTCCCATGGGGGCGGACGGGTACGGCGTCCAGTTCGACCCCACCGATCCGGACATCCTCTACCTCATGACGCAGCAGGGGAACCTGTACCGCACGGACCGCCGCAGCGAAGAGTCGCTACAGATCCAGCCCCAGCCGCAACCCGGCGATCCGCCCGAGCGTTGGAACTGGGACTCGCCGATCCTCGTCAGCCCCCACGACCCGGACCGCATCTACTTCGGCTCCCAGCGACTGTGGAGGAGTGACGATCGCGGGAACTCATGGACCGCCGTCAGCGGCGACCTGACCACCGACACCAACCGGTACGAGCTGCCGTACATGGGCCGCGTCTGGAGCCTGGACGCCATGCACGACAACGGCGCCATGTCCAAGTACGCGACGCTTACCACGATCTCGGAGTCACCGGTCACCGAAGATCTGCTCTACACAGGCTCGGACGACGGTCTGATCCACGTCTCCGAGAACGGAGGAGAGACGTGGCGGCGCGCCGCGGATCTGCCAGGCGTGCCCGAGCGCTCGTTCGTCAACGACCTCGAGGCAAGCCAGCACGTGTCGGGAACGGTGTTCGCAGTGGCCGACGCGCACAAGACGGGCGACTTCAGCCCCTACGTGTTCGAGAGCTCGGACAACGGGCGGAGCTGGCGCCCGATCCGTGGCGATCTGCCGGACGGCACCATCCTCTGGGCGATCCAGCAGGACCACGTGAACCCCGACCTCCTCTTCCTCGCAGCCGAGTACGGCATCTACTTCACGCCGAACCGCGGCCGCAACTGGTACAGGCTGGGCGCCGGAGCCCCGACCATCGCGTTCCGTGACCTGAAGCTGCAGCGCAGGGACGACGACCTCGTGGGCGCCACCTTCGGCCGGGGGTTCTACGTCCTCGACGACTACTCGCCGCTCCGCGAGATCGCGAGCGGCGCGCTGGAGGCCGACGGCGCGCTCTTCCCGGTGCGGGACGCGTGGTGGTACGTGCCCAACGCACCGAACCAGGCCGTGGGCCGGCCCACGCTGGGCAGCACCGCCTACGCGGCACCGAACCCCGACTTCGGCGCGACCTTCACGTACTGGCTCGCCGAGACGCCCGAGAACCCGAGTGACGCGCGCGAGAAGAGAGAGCGCGAGCTCGCGGAGC
>JBDHKE010000084.1:0-16425 GCA_039586555.1 Gemmatimonadota bacterium
TCAGTTTGCTGCGGCGCTACCTGGAAGCCAGGCCGGACAGAAAGGCATACATCGCGGAGGACTGGTGGTGGCGACCCCTCCGCAATGACCCTCGCTTCCAGGCACTTATCGGCGGGGCACAATAGCTGGCCAATCAGTCAGCGTCGCGCCTGCGACGCCGACTGATCTGGACGTGAGGCGCGGCCGCGGAGTCCCGCCGCCTGACCTCGGTTACTCCTCGACGTCGACCTCAGGGTCGCACGCCACGAGCTTGTCGCCCGTCCACGCGATCGCCACGTACTTGTGCTTGTGGAAGTCATGCGGCCGGTTCGCGATCACTGTCGTCATGTCACTTGCCCCGGTTGCCCCCGTGGGCCCTAGTATGCTGAGCCCCTGGCCCATCAGGCGTTGCTCAAAGGGCGAGTCGGGGCCGAAGACGACAGCCCAGGTATCAAGACTCTCACACTTCCACCTTATCGTGTCTTTTTTCCTGACCTTTTCGTCCGGCTTCAGGAGATCCGGATCGCATTGCAGCTGTCCTGTGGTCTCGTTGTAGAGAATCGTGACTTCGTGCTGAGTGGCTTCACGCTGAGTAGCCATGTGTCCCCCTTTGCCCCCCTGCCGGCGTACGGCAGAGCTCGGGCCTTCTTGGTTTGGGTACTTGGGCGATCTTCTCACGCACCTGACGCTCCTCGTGCCCTGACAAGCACCTTTGTCGCCCCACGCACGGGGCAAGATGAGCGTGAGTAATCAGCCGGCCGTCGGGTCCAGCAATTGGCCGAAGGGAGGCGGGGTCCAGCGGTCAGTCGATGGGCCAGGTGGCCTGGCCTGTACTGCGGCGGTCTGGATCAGGGTAGCGTGCGGCCGAGCCGCACGCAAGCCATCCAGCTTGGCCACTGGGAATGGGAAATCCAGAGGCCCTCGGCCCCTGCCGAATACAGCATGCGTTGCCGTCGAACTCGAGTTCTGGGACCGGCTCGGGATCGGCAGGCTCCCGGGCCAGTGGACGCGGACCCGGACGCCGAGTGAAGCCCTTTTCTCGCAGGGCGGCGTATCTTCTGCTAAATTATGGGGACACGAGCCTCACAGGGGACGAGATGACCGCCAGGTGCCGACACACGCCTGGCCGTCCTCCGGTCTGCGCTCGTTGAAGTGTGGCTCCGGTGTATGGGAGGAGGGTTTCGATGCCGGCGAAGCAACCCGGGGACAAGGCGCCCCAGACGAGCACGGGGTTTCCCAAGAGGCGTACGCTTGCATGGCGACTGCTGATCGGCGGAGCAGATCCCGATTCCAAGCCCGACTCGCGCTTCGTCGTCTTCGCCCCGACCGTCGAGGAGGCAATTTACCTCTTCAAACGACGGGGTGTGGTTGGCGTTTCCAAGCGATGCCTGATGCGTTCCCCGGAGCTGGACCGGCCGCCGACTCCCTCCCGCTGACTCCACCCACCGCGCCGATTCAACCGTCGCGGTTGACTCAACGACCACGGCGGCGGCGCCCTTCGCCCGGCTTTCTCAGAGAATGATGGCCAGCGGCAGCAACACGACGTAGCCGAGCACCAGGAGGAGCGGGGCAGCCGTGATGGATCCCTGCGCGAGGAGGTAGTACCCCAGGACCACGGTGGCCAACCCCGCGATTCCCAGCACGACATTCACTGCCGAGAACCTGAGGGAGCCTGGCGTGCCCGTCCCTTTTCGGGAGTTCTTCGATCTCTTTGCCATGGCGAGCCAATCCTACCCCACCTCGGGGGCCGAGGTCAACCACATGATCTTCAGCCAGGATCCAGCTCGTACTTCTGGACCATCCGCGCCAGTCGGGAGCGTGAGATACCGAGGACCCGTGCTGCCGCGCTCTTGTTCCCCTCCGTGGTGCGCAGGACTCGCCGCACGTGTTCCGCAACCGCACTATCGAGGCTCAGGTCCGTCGGCAACGCCCGGCCATCTTCCTTGATGGGCACGCCAGGGTCCACACCCAGGGAGAGGTGATCGACGTCGATCGAGCTGCCCCGCGCCACCATGGCCGCCCGGGTGAGAGCGTTCTCCAGCTCCCGGACGTTTCCCGGCCACCGATGTCCCGTGAGCGCATCCATCGCCGCCCTGGAGATGTGCCGGGCGTCCACACCGACCTCCTGACGGATTCGCCCCAGCAGGTGCTCGGCGATCAGCGGAATGTCCTCCTTCCTCTCACGCAGCGGGGGGACCTGGATCTCCACGACCTTCAATCGGAAGTAGAGGTCCTCCCGAAAACGACCCTGCTCCACCATCCGCTCGAGGGGCTGATTGGTCGCGGTGATGACCCGCGCTTCCGTGGTGCGAGGGCTCTCGCCGCCGACGGGATAGAACTGACGCTCCTGCAGAACGCGAAGCAGCTTGGTCTGGAACTCGGGAGTGGTATTGCCGATCTCGTCCAGGAAGATCGTGCCGGCGCCGGCCAGCTCGAAGAACCCCCTTCGAGCCGAGACGGCCCCCGTGAAGGCTCCTCGCACGTGCCCGAAGAGCTCGGACTCCAGCAGAGTGCCGGTGAGAGCCGAGCAATTCACGGCGATGAAGGGCTCATCGGAGTGCGCCGAGTTCTGGTGGATGGCCCGGGCGATCATCTCCTTGCCCGTGCCCGTCTCTCCGCGGATGAAGACCGTGGCACGGTTGCGGGCCAGCACACCGATCATCTTGTAGACGGAGATCATCCGGGGGTTGACGCCCACCACCTCGCCCCTTGGACGAGCGGGCGGCTCCTCCTCGGCCATCGACGCCGCCCGTCGTTCCAGCTCCCGGTCCGCGAAGCATCGCCGCACGAGCTCTTCCAGATGGACCAGGTCGATGGGCTTTACGACGTAGTCGAAGGCCCCGGACTTCATGGCAGCGACCGCCGATTGCATGTCCTCGTGCCCGGTGATCACGATGACGCTGGCCGGATCCGTCTCGGAGCGGATCCGCTCCAGAAGATCCAGGCCGTTCATCTGAGGGAGATGGAGGTCCGTGATCACCAGCGACGGGTCGAGAGACAAGAGCAGCCCCAGCGCTTGCTCTGCGCTCTCCGCCAGGCCTACCTGGTATCCGCTGAGCTCGAGCTTGTCTCGCAGCAGGTCCCGGGTAGCCGGGTCATCGTCCACGACCAGAACGCGTCTCTTCATGGGCTAAGCGAGCGGAAGTCCTCCCGTCGTCTTCGAATCTTCCGAATGACGATATGGAATCGCGGGCTTGGGAGCCAGCTTCCATCCGGCTTCCCTGCCGCGCTTCGTTCTCCCGTTCCCTTTCGCGGCACCCGGTGACCATGGATAATCACGGTGTGCCTCCTCCTCGGAGGGATTGGGTGGCAGAAAAGACGATTCTCCTGGTCGAAGACGACGCCGACAGCCGCACCGTGATACGCACCCTTCTGGAGCATTTCGGCTACAGGGTGCTGGAGTGCGACAGCGGCGAGGGAGCACTGAACCTCGCTCAGGCCGAGCAGCCGGACGCCATCCTCATGGACATCACCCTCACGGGGATGGACGGCTGGACCGCCACGGAGCTGATCAAGAACGACCGTGCGACGTCCGCGATTCCTGTCCTCGCCCTGAGTGGGGAGGCCCGGCCCGAAGCCCGCGAACGAGCCCTGTCGCTGGGATGTTCGGGGTTCCTGACCAAACCGTGTCATCCGCGGGACCTCCTGAACCAGCTGGACCGGATCCTCAGTCGACCTTCCAGCGTTTGAGCTTGCCCACCTCGGGTCAGGCCGTTGCGGATCCGAGACCGAACCTCCTCGACGAGGGACGCCATCTCGCCCGGGCGGGGGCACCACCCGACCCTCATCCGCCCAGAGTCCAGTAGTCCGGGCGGTCCGGCGGCTCGGAGGCCCGGAGCTGTGCCATTCGTTCCCGGTTCCGCCTCCTTCGGATCCAGACCATACCGACGAGAACCAGTGCGAGAGCCGTCCAGAACAGCAGGGAGTGAGTCATCACCAGAAGCCACCCGTAGCGGGAGCGCACGTATCCTCGCCAATCCTCCTCGAACTGCCCCGACGTGACCCCGTAGGTTCGCCGCAAGGCCTCCTCGAAGCTCGCCAGCTCCTTCCAGCGCTGAAGGAAGATCTCGAGACCCCTCTCACCGCTCGCCCGGGTCAGGTACTCCACGGCCGTGGCCGACAACTGATAGGCCAGCTCCGCCGACGCGCGATCGCGGGGGAAAGTCAGGTTCAGCGAATCCAGGGGAGGCGCGTTTCCCATGGCGAACGCGATGCGCAGTCTCCACGCCTCGCTGGCATCCCATCCTCCAGAGGCCCACTGGGCATAGCCCTCGTCAAACCATCGCGGAGCACGGAGGGCCCCCAGGAAGTCCCGTAGCCCGATGTGCGCCAGCTCGTGCCGAACCACCCGCGCAACCTGCGCTCCCCGCGTGCGGCCGGAGGCGAAGGCGGGCATGACGATGGTCCGACGGACCGGGATGGCCACCGCAGCACCCCAGTCCGGCACGGCTCCCCCGGTCAGTGAATCGAACACGGCCTCACTGGGCGCGAGGTAGAGGGTGTAATCGTGCGGGATTCCTGCCGGGAGTCCAGGAAGATCCGGAGACGAAAGGAGGAGCTGGAGGATCCGCTCGGCTCGAAGGGAGTCTCCTGGCCAGTACACCACGGTGGCTGGACCGCGCTTCAGCGGGCTCTGGGATTCGCGGGCTTCCGACTGGACGGCCGCTCCCGGCCCCGCCGAGGATGCGAGAAGAGAGGCGACCAGAAGGACTATCCCGAGGCCGCGCCCAGCAGCTCGAGATTCGTGCGCACGACCTCGTTGCGAGGGTTCAACTCCAGGGCGCGCTGCCAGAAGCGCTGGGCCCACTCTCGATCGGTCTCCTGGTATGCTATGACTCCGAGCTTGAGGTACACGTCGTCACCGAGCTCGTCGTTCAACTTCACGGCCCGCTCGTAGTGGGCTCGAGCACCGGCGTGGTCTCCCCTGCGGTAGGCAAGATCCCCCAGGTTCTTGTGCGCTTGCGCCGGCGCGCCTGATCCGGACACGGCCTTCAGGAACAAGGCCTCCGCCGCCTCCAGGTCTCCGCGAAGCTCCAGGATCACGCCCGTGTTCACCAGGATCGGACCGCTGTCGGGATAGTGCGTCAACCCCTCCCTGCCGAGCTTGAGCGCGTCTTCGAGTCGACCCACCGCGGCGGCCGCCAGGACCGCGAACCCGTAATAGAGCGGAGGAGGCGTCTCCCTGCCCACTTGCTTCCTGTACTCCTGAAAGGTGCTCCAGGATTCGTCGGCGCGCCGCGCCTTCAGGAGGACGACGGCCCGGGCCAGCAGAAGTCCCGGATCCACGCGGATCTTCGCGGCCCTGGTGAGAGCGGCCAGGGCCTCGTCGAAGCGCTCCACGCACTCCAGCGCGAGAGCCAGGTTCCGGAGGATCGAATAGCTGGCCCTGGCGTCCTTGGGGAGAGCCGCGAAGTGCTCCAGCGCGTCCGCGTACCGTCCTGATTTCAGGCAGATCCCGGCCAGACTGGATCGAGCCTTCGGATGCTCGGGATCCGACTCCAGGACGCGGTTCAGCTCCCGTTCCGCGTCCTCGAACATCCCCGCCCTGGAGAACGCTAGTCCGAGGCTGAGATACTGCTGGGTCCTGGAGCCTTCCGAGGCAACTGGTCGCTCCTCCTTCTGGCCGACCCCGTGCAGATACCCGGCCTGCAACAGCCCGAAGATTGCCTTGGCGACCTCGAACTCCACCAGCCCCGAGTCCTGTACCATGTCCCTCACGGATCGCCGCCCGTCCAGCAGGGGGAGGATCCTGCGCTGTTCCGACGTGAGCTCCACCCCCTCTTCCTTCGTCGGGTCCTTGTCCACGGCGAAGATCAGGTCGAGCGAGGGGATCTTCTTCTCGATCACGCTCCACTCGTCCACTCGCCGCGCACCTTCGAGCAGGAGATTCTCGGGATTGATCGCGACGGTGAACGTCTCTTCGTCCGGCTGCTGGTCGGGATCGAAGTGGAAGTTGCCCTCCGACCAGCTGAACAGATGGTAGATGGCCTCCTCGATCTGGATGGCGATGAAGCGGGACAGTTGTTCTTCGGTGAGGGTTCCTCTACGGATGAGGATTTGGCCCAGGCGGTCGCCGGGCTCCTTGGCCTGGCTTTCCACGGCCGCGGAGAGCTCTTCCTGCGTGATGACCTCGTTCCGGACCAGTAGCTCCCCGAGCCGGTCTGGACGGTTGAGAATCGAGGCGTACGCGACTCGACCGCTCTGGAAGTAGATGTACCCGAAGTCCGACCGGTTCGTCACCGTGAGGCATCCTGTCTTCCCGCCCAGGGAAAGGAGCTGGAAGATGTCGGCGAGGTTGACCTCGGTCAGTGAGCCCTCGAGCGCCATCAGTCAATGTCCTCCGCCAGGCGTTCTTCAATGACCGGCCAATCCCACACCACCTGCTCGGGACTGGGATACCAGTCGCGCACAGCCGCCGGAAGGGCAGACCGCCGGGGGCGGGCCGGAGCCTCCCCCCCGGCGGGGCCTGAAGGCGTCCCGTTCCCCCGACTGCTGGGTACGGCAACGGCCGCGGCGGGGGCCTCTTCCTTGTCTCCGGCCATGGGCGGAATGCTCTTCTCCACATCCCGTGACCGTCGCGGCGCGATATCCAGGGGAGGCAGGACCTCCGAGGAAGAGAGCGAGCGGGAGGTCGCCACCGGTGCCCGCGCGTCGCCCACTAGATCGTCCTGTGAGAAGAGCTCGTCGTCCTGGAACTCACCCCAATCCAGAGGCTTGAGCGGCGGAAGGGACACCGGTCCGAGCCCGGAGTCCTCCGCCTCGGCATCCTCGGGCCGATGCCGCCGGCGCGCCTCCTGACGACGGGCACCCACGCTCCCCCGCTCCACCTCCACCACCAACCCGCCCTCGAAGCGTGAACGGAGGCGGTCCTCGATCCCCTCGATGGCCGACGGAAGCCGGTCCGAAGCGAGGAAGATGCGAGCCCCCCGCCTCTTGAGAGCCTCGAACAGGTGGAACAACTCCTCCTGCGCCCGCTCGGTCTCGGACAGCTCCTGGACGCCGTAGAGCAACAGCAGCTCCACCGTCCACCAGCGCTCACGCCAGGCACCGGCGACCCCCTCCGCAAGCGCTCGGATGAAGTCCTCGGCGAATTCCGTCGCGGACGTGAGGCCGACGCGGCCTTCCGCACGAGCGTCGAGGTAGGTACGACCCGCAGCCTCCAGGACCTGGACTCCCTCCTCTTCGTCCGAACATGCCAGGTAGAGCGGATTGTACTCCGGGGGCTCGCTCAGCACCAATCGCTCCGCCGCCCGCACGGCCAGGGACGTGGTCTCGGATGCCAGGCTCCCGAGCAAGGGTCCGTCCGCGATCCGCGGGAAGGGTCGCTGGCGCTCCTTGGCGGAGGCCAGAAGCGATTCGGCCTCTTCGAGGCGCTCCGGATCCTGAAGCAGGGCGGTGGCGGCTTCAGGCCAGGGGTTGCCGACTCGGTCCAGCTCGGCCCGCACGTCCCTGAGACGCTGGATGTCCCTCTTGAAGGCCTGGACGACTCGGTTGAGCTCCTCCGGCTCTGGTGGTTCCTCGGTATCGGCATAGCGCTCCAGTCGCGTGCCGATGAAACCCCAGGATTCCGCCATGCGCGCGATCTCTCTCAGGCGTCGACGCCACGGGGCCTCTTCGACCTGGGTCTCCCCCATCCCTCCCAGCAGCCCCGGCAGGCCCCCGGCGGCGGCAGCCGCAAGCGGCCGCACGTCCCTTTCCAGCACGGCGCGGGCCTCATCCGGCGTGAGAGAGCGGTCTTCCAGATCCTGGATCGCGAGAATCTGGTTCAGTCCGCCCTGCAGCTCGCGAACGTTCTTGAACGGGATCCGTGCCACCGCCCGCGCCACCCCATCCTGGATCGCAGCCCCCCGCTGCTCGAGGTATCGCTGGACAATCGCCACCCGGGTCTCGTACTCCGGAACTCCCATGTCCACGATCAGGCCCGCCGAGAATCGCGACAGAAGCCGTGCGTCCAGCCCGTCGATCTCCACGGGAGGACGATCACTCGCCAGCACGATTTGTCTCCTGGAAGCGGTGAGGGAGTCGAGGGTACCGAGAACCATCTCCTGAGCTCCCGGCTGCCCGGTGAGGAATTGGACGTCGTCCAGAAGAAGCAGATGGAGCTTCTGATACCGCTTCCGCATGCTTTCCCGCTGACCCTCGGCCAGAGCCTCGGTCAGCTCGGACAGGAAGACCTCCAGCGTCTGATAGAGGACCTGGCGTTCCGGATGGTCTCGGGTGGCCTTGTGGGCAATCGCCATGAGGATGTGCGACTTGCCCAGGCCGGGTGCGGAGTAGATGAATAGCGGGTTATAGCTGGCACCGGGGGCGTCGGCCGCTCGGCGCGCTGCCGCGGAGGCCAGGCGATTTGCCGGGCCCACCACGAAGTTCTCGAACGTAAGCCGGGGATCGAGTTCGGTCATTCCACTCTCAGAGGCCGCACCCTCGCTGCGTCGGTATCCTGGCCGCTGCACTGCTGGAGCAAGGAGCATTCCAGATCGCCGGCTCCGGCCTCGGGCCGGCGGGAAGCCCCGGGAGACCGCTACGGCTCGGGGGAGGAGTGAGCCCGGGCCCACCGCGCGGCCTCCCTCAGATCCTCAGGCAGCGGGGCGCGAAAGCGCAGCACCTCTCCCGTGGAGGGATGGGTGAGCTCCAGCTGTCCGGCGTGCAGAAACTGGCGCGGTACGCGCCGAGCCAACTCCCTCGCCCACACTCTACCGCGGCCGCTCACCCCGCGTTCCCAGGCCGCCCCGTACACGTCGTCGCCGACGACCGGGTGGCCGATGTGGGCTAGATGGACTCGAATCTGGTGCGTCCGCCCGGTCTCGAGGGCGACATCGAGGTACTCCGCGGCAACCCAACGCTCGCGCACCCGCACCCGGGTAACGGCCCGTCGCCCGCCTTCCACAACGGCCATCCTCTTGCGGTCCCGTGGACTCCGGCCCAGAGGGGCGTCGATGGCAAGGGGGGAGCCGGCAAGGTGGCCCCAGGTGACGGCCCGATAGAGGCGCCGGATCTTCCTCCTCCTCAGCGCCTCGGAGAGGCTCTCGTGAGCCCGGTCGTTCTTGGCCACCATCAGAAGTCCGGACGTGTCCTTGTCCAGGCGGTGCACGATGCCGGGCCGGAGAACCCCTCCGATTCCCGACAGATCCTTGACCCGGAACAGCAGAGCGTTGACCAGCGTGCCCTCGGGGTGGCCCGGAGCGGGGTGGACGACGAGCCCGGCCGGCTTGTTCACCACCAGCAGATCCTCGTCCTCGTAGACCACCTCCAGGGGGAGGTCCTGGGGCTCCGCCCACGATGGCGCCGGGGGCGGAATCGTCACTTCAATCCACTGCCCTTCGCGGACGAGCTCGGACTTCTTCGGCGGGGCTCCGTCCACGAGGACGAGACCCTCGTCAATGAGCCGCGCGACCCTGGTTCTGGAGAGGTCCAGGCGGCGGGCGAGGAACGTGTCGAGTCGCTCGGCCGATTCCTCCTCGACCCGGAATCGTTCTCTTCGCTCCTCGAAGGGAGCCTTCATCCCCCGCTCCCGGCGATGGGTCTACGGCCTCTCCGCCACGCCCAGCGCCACGTGGGCCGGATATCCGGCGATCTCCAGGGAACGAAGGAACGGATACCCGTCGGATGGCGGAGCCGGGCCCACGTCCATCTCGATGGCGAGGGTCTCGCCGGCGATCAAGCCCCGATGGGTATCTGCGGCTCGCTGGACTTCCGGGGTCCCGAAGATCCCGAGGCGGATGCGATCGGTGACCTCCAGGCCCGAGTCCCTCCGCAGGCGCTGGATGCGGTTCACCAGCTCCCTGGCCAGGCCTTCCGTGCGGAGCTCCGCATCCAGGGCGGGATCCAGCGCGGCGGTGAAGCTTCCCTCACCCCGGACCACGAGCTCCCCGACGGCTTCCTGCGTGACCTCTAGATCCCCCGCCTGGAGCGTTTGGCTCTCACCGTCGATCTCGATGGAGACCTCGTGCCCCGCCCGGAACGCCGCCAGCTTCTCCTGGCTGAGGCCCCGGATCGCCTCGGCGGCGGCTTCGGTGCGTTTCTGGAATCGAGGCCCGAGGTCCCGGTAGTTGGGGCGTGCCACCAGATGAACCAGAGGCTCCGCGGACGCAAGAAACTCCACCTCCTTCACGTTGATCTCGTCTCTCAGAATCCGGAGCACCTCGGAACGCATCTCCCCCTTTGCCGGAATGACCGCGAGGAGCCTGCGGAGCGGCTGTCGCACAGGGATCTGGACGTCCTCTCTGGCGGCTCGACCCAGGGTGGACAGGGTTCGCGCGGCCTCCATCTCGGCGTCCAGATCGGGATCTTCCAGCCCCTGGGCGTCCGGGAAACGGGCCAGATGCACGCTCTCTCCCGTCAGCGCCCGGTGCAGCCAGTCCGCGACGAAGGGAGTGGCGGGGGCGATCAGGAGTGAGAGGATGCGAAGAGCGTCGTGGAGCGTCCGGAACGCCGCGCGCGAGTCGGCCTCATCCGTGTTCCCCCAGAACCTCGGGCGCGAGCGCCGAACATACCAGTTCGACAGGGACTCGCACAGGAAGTCACCCACCTGGCGGTAGGCTCGCGTGATCTGGTAGTCCTTCAGCTCACTCCTCACCTCCCGGACGAGCACGTCAAGGCGGCTCAGCACCCACCGATCCAGGACACTCCGCTCCTCAGGGGGCGGGTCGGCCTCGGACGGTCGCCAGTCCTCGATGTTGGCGTAGAGGGCGAAGAACCGGTAGGTGTTGAACAGCGTGTCGAAGAACCTCCGGTAGGCCTCGCCCACGGCGGCGGAGTCGTACCGCTTGGAGACCCCTGGGTTGCTCACCGTGAGCAGGTGCCAGCGAAGGGCGTCGGAGCCGTGGTCCTCGATGGCGTCCCACGGATTCACGACGTTGCCCCGGGACTTCGACATCTTCAGGCCCTCGGCGTCCAGCACGAGGCCATTCACGACCACGTTTCGATACGCCGGCCCCAGCCCTAGCATCGAGCCGATGGCCATCAACGAATAGAACCACCCGCGTGTCTGGTCCAGGCCCTCGCAGATGAAGTCGGCCGGGAAGTGGGTCTCGAATTCCCCCTCGTTCTCGAAGGGGTAATGCCACTGGGCGTAGGGCATCGCTCCCGAGTCGAACCACACGTCCACGACCTCGGGAGCCCTTCGCATCGTGCCGTGGCAGTCGGGGCAAGGCCAGCTCAGCTCGTCGATGAACGGCCTATGGGGATCGAAGTCCTCGGGAAGCTCGCCCACTCGTTCCTCGAGCTCCCTGAAGCTTCCGATCCACTCCACCCGATCCGGGTCCCGGTCGCAGATCCAGACGGGTAGCGGAGTCCCCCAGTAGCGGTCCCGGGAGAGAGCCCAGTCTACGTTGTTGGCCAACCACTCCCCGAAACGGCCCTCGCCCACGTCGGGCGGGAACCAGTGGACTTGAGCGTTGTTCGCCAGCATCTCGTCTTTGATCGACGATGTGGCCGCGAACCACGAATCCCGGGCCATGTAGATCAGGGGCGAGTGGCACCGCCAGCAGTGCGGGTAGCTGTGAATCGCCTCGGAGTACCGGAACAGGACCCCTCGCCGCTTCAGCTCCTCCACGATCAGGGGATCCGCGTCCTTCACGAAGATCCCACCCACCAGGTCGAGCTGCGGGTTGAACGTGCCGTCATCCCGCACCTCGTTCAGGAGAGGGAGTCCGTGATCGAGCCCGGCCTGGTAGTCGTCCGCGCCGAACGCAGGAGCAATGTGGACGATTCCGGACCCCTCCTCGGCGGAAACGAACTCACCGGGAATGATGCGCCAGGCCCGATCCCCGCCTCGCTCTTCCGCTATGAGATCCAGCGGCCGCGCATAGCGTTTCCCGATCAGCTCCTCGGCGCTCACATCGGACACGATCTCGGCAGCGCCACCGAACAGCGCCTCGACCCGGTCCCGGGCCATCACCAGGCGCCGCCCGTCGTGGGCGACCTCCACGTAGTGAAGCCTGGGATGGATCGCCAGCGCCGTGTTGCACACGAGAGTCCAGGGGGTGGTGGTCCAGACGAGTGCCTCACGCCCGGATCCATCCAGAATCTCCATGGTCACGAAGAGGGACGGATCGGAAACGTCCCTGTAACCCTGGGCGACCTCGTGGGACGAGAGACCGGTCCCACAACGAGGACAGAAAGGAACGCTCTTGTGGCCCTTGTAGAGGAGCCCGCGCTCGGCCATCCTCTTCAATACCCACCAGACAGACTCGATGTAGTCCGAATGGTAGGTGACGTAAGGGTTGGAATAGTCCAGCCAGAAGCCGATTCGCTCCGACAGTCGCTCCCACTCCTCCTTGTACGTGAAGACGGACTCGCGGCAGGCTCGATTGAACTCCGCGATGCCCACCCTCTCGATCTCGGGCTTGCCGGATATGCCGAGGCTCTTCTCCGCCTCGATCTCGACCGGCAGACCGTGCGTGTCCCAACCTGCGATCCGCGTCACGCTCCGGCCGAGCATGGTCTGGTGTCGGCAGACCAGGTCCTTGATCGTCCGGCTCAGGATGTGGTGCAGTCCAGGCCGACCGTTGGCTGTGGGAGGCCCCTCGTAGAAGACGAACGGCTGCATGTCGGCCGTCGCATCCAGCGTCTGGCGAAAGAGATCGTCGTCGCGCCACCGTCGGAGGATCTGATCCTCCAACTCGAGCAGGGACGCGGGAAGCTCAGGGTATTTCATTCCGGGTCTACAATTGGCGGATGACGTCCGCGAGAATGGTGGTCAGGCTGGGCTCCGCCTCCATGGCCGTCTGGATGATCTTCTGCACGTCGGCAGGATCCAGGGCGTCGGGAAGGCAGGCATCCGTGATGATCGAGATCCCGAGCACTCGCATGCCCATGTGCCGGGCCACGATGACCTCCGGGACGGTGGACATCCCCACCACGTCCGCGCCCATGGCGCGAAGCATTCGGTACTCCGCCCGGGTCTCCAGACTCGGACCGGTCACGGCCACGTAGACGCCCCGGTGCAGAGGGATCCGGCGCCCCCGTGCCACGGCCAGGGCCAGCTCCTGCAGCTCCCCATCGTAGGGCTCCGACATGTCGGGAAACCGAGGGCCCAGGTCATCCAGATTCGGTCCGACCAGAGGGTTATCCCCCATCAGGTTGATGTGGTCGTCCAGCATGACCAGCTCGCCGGGGGTCCAGAGTGGGTTCATGCCACCGCACGCCGCGGAGACCACCAGGATCTCGGCTCCCAGGAGTTTCATCACCCTCACCCCAAAGGTGACCTGGTCGAGCGAGTACCCCTCGTAACGATGGAATCGCCCCTGCATCGCCACGACGGGCGTGCCACCCAGCGTCCCCATCAGCAGCTGGCCCGTGTGGCTCTCCACCGTGGAGAGTGGAAAGTGGGGGATCTCTTCATAGGGAATCGACTCAGCCGAGGCGATCCGCTCGGCCAGCGCTCCCAGACCCGTCCCCAGAACCACGGCCACCCGGGGGCGACGGTCCACGCGAGCCCGAATGGCTCCTACCGCGTCGTCCAGAGCCCTCCGGAGCTTCTCTCCGGACAGGGCCTCACTACTGGGCGCCACGGTCCGCTTCCTGAGCGGAAGAGGACGGGTCCATGCCCGCCTCTTCCGGCCACCCGGTGTCCTCCTCGCCCTCCGCGAGTTCACCCGGGGGAGCCTCCTCGAGGTCGACCGCCGGGATCGCGTCCTCCAGGGAAGCTTTCGCCTCGAAGACCGCGATGTTGTCCAGCTCGTGCTCGAGAAGGGCCCGGAAGGTGTTCAGGAAGCGGCCTCGCGTCCGCTCCAGCTCCTGCAACGACGTCTTCAGCTCCTCGAGCTGCCGCTGGCTCGTCTTGAGCTGCCGCTCGATGTCCGCTCGGGCTTCGGACTGGACTCGTTCCGCTTCAGCCTCCGACTCCCGGCGGCGCGCCTCCACTTCCGCCTCGACCTCCGCCACCAACCGATCAGCCTGGCGCTGCGCCTCCTCCTTGATCTCGGCCCGGAGCTCCTGAGCCGTGACCAGAGCTTCGTTGACCGCTCGCTCCCGGCTCCCCAGGGTCTCGACCCGCTCCTGCAGGTCCTTGACCCGGTCGCCCAGAGTAAGGTTCTCTCGGGTCAGGACCTCCAGCCTGTCCGCTACCAGGTCCAGGAAAGCGTCCACTTCCTCCGGCTCGTAGCCCCGGAGCATCCGGCGGAAGTCCCCTCTCTTCTTGCGCACGTCCAGCGGAGTAAGATGGATCATCTCGGGCGTTCCCCGAACAGAGCGGTTCCCAGGCGGAGCATGGTGCTCCCCTCTTCAATGGCGATGGTGTAGTCGTTGGTCATGCCCATGGAAAGCGTGGCGCCCGTGTACCCTCCCAAGCTGCCGAGACGCTCGTGGATATCCCGGAGCTTCCGGAACGTCGAGCGCAGGGCATTCTCCTCGTCCGTGAAGGGGGCCATGGTCATGAGCCCCTCGACGCGCAACCCGGGCAGCTCGACGATCTCATGCGTCACTTCCAGGGCCTCCTCGGCCCGCAGACCGGTCTTGGATTCCTCCCCCGAGGCATTCACCTGAACGAGAACCGAAAGGGTGGATCCTGCAGCCGAGACGATCCGCGACAGCTTCTCCGCAAGGCGCACCGTATCCAGAGAGTGGAGGAGATCGCACAGCCCCGGAAGCTCGCGTGCCTTCCGGCTCTGCAGGTGCCCCACCATATGCCAGCGAGCCCGCTCCCTCCCCACGGCCGTCACCTTTTCCTCCAGTTCCTCCACCCGGTTCTCTCCGAGGTCGCCGATGCCGGCGTCGAGAGCCGCCTCGGCCGCCTCGGGAGGGTGACCTTTGGTGATCGCCACCAGCTCGATCTCGCCGGGATCCCGACCGGCCCTGTGGGCCGCGTCGCCGATCGCTTGCATGACCCGGGGCAGGTTCTCTCGCAGCACCGACACGTACATGGGCCCTATTCTACCGCTCCGAGCGCACAAAGAAAGACCCCGCCGGGAGCGCCGGCGGGGTCTTCCACTGCGTGTTCCGTGGCGCTTCCGACTACCGGGTCTGGAACGTAATCGGGAACGAGACCCACACGGGGACCCGCTTGTCCCGGTTGAGTGCCGGGGTGAACTCGAACACCTCGGCGACCCTCAGCGCCGCATCATCGAGAGCCTGGTGCCCCGAGGTCACATTGACCCTCTTGTTCTGCACGCGCCCGCCCTCGTCGATGAAGAACCACACCTGAACCGTACCGCCGATCCCCGCGTCCCTGAGGATCGCCGGGTATTCGCGTTCCAGCGCACGGGTCACGTCACTCAGGTTCTTGATCTCCGGAGCCACCGTATAGGGCGTGAAGGTGGGCGCGGCTGCCAGATCGTGGGTCTCCTCCGCAGACGGAGGCGGCGGCAGATCCTCCACCGGGTTCTCTTCAAAGGTGGTTGCCGCGATCGTGATGTCCTCCTGGATGTCAGCAGTGGCCACGACCGGCACGGCCGGACGGGCGATCGCCTCCGGTGGCGGTGGAATCTCGATCTCCGGCGGGAGCTCGATGGCCTCCAGCTCCTCCATCGAGAACGACACGTCCTCGGGCGTCATATCCGGCCAGAAGGCAAACACCGCGAAGTGAATGACGGTGGCGGCGATCAGCGACCCCCAGAACCACGATGCGAACGACCTCTTCAGCCGGTCGTTTGCTGTCTCGAATCCCTCGAGAGCAGCGACGTTCTCAGCGCTCATCGTCTCTCCCGCGTCATGCGCCGCTCGAGTAGGCTGGCGAAGACGACCCGCACAGCGCCACCCTCCTGGAGCTCCTTCTGAAGGATGTCCATGTACCGATACGGAACGTCCCGATCCCCCCGGATGGACACCACTAGCCGTTGTTCGGTCTCCACGTACAGTGGCGCCACGACGTCCGAGAGCTGCGGCATCTCGATTTGCCGGTCATTGACCCACACGTCGCCATTCTGCTCCAGCCACACGTGAACAACGTTCTTGAGCTTCTCGTCGATCTTCTGGGTCGCCTCGGCCGCCACCCAGTCAATGGGGCGGTCCCGGCTGGTCCGGAAGACCGTGGATACCATGAAGAAGATGAGCAGCAGGAAGGCGATGTCCGCCAGCGACGAGGACGGAATCGTCTGCGACGCCTTCGATTTCCTTTCGAATCCGCCCGACTTGATCGCCATCCCTACTCCTCCAGTAGCTGCAGGGAGATTCGCTCGGCACCGGCCGTCTGAAGAGCGTCGAGCACGTCGATCATGAACCGGTACGCAGCGTCTGGGTGGGTCTTCACGGCGGCGATGAGACTCGGGTTTGCCGTGACCTCCTGCCTCCAGAGCGCCTCGATGTCGTTCGGCCTCATCTGCTGGATCTGCTGGCTCTCGCCACGCTTTACGTCCACGATCCCACTCGGCTGGATCAGCAGGTGGAGGATGTTTCTCTGGCTGACCGCCACCTCCTCGGCCTGCTCCGGGAGCACCAGCGGGAGGCCTTTGTCCTTCGGGAACACCGTCGTAACGAGGAAGAAGATTAGAAGCAGGAACGCGATAT
>JBDHKE010000383.1:0-1799 GCA_039586555.1 Gemmatimonadota bacterium
GTCATACCCTGCTTCGAATACCTCGTCCAGATTGTCGATGCGGTGGTTGAGCCGAAGGTCGACGCCGAGGTCGACGATGTCCTGGACTTCCCGTTCGATGATGTCGGTGGGAAGACGATATTCAGGCACCCCGAGCCGCAGCATGCCTCCGGCGACCGGCATGGCCTCGAAGACGGTAACCCCATATCCGGCCCTCACCAGGTCCTGGGCGGCGGTCAGGCCACACGGACCGCCGCCTAAGATCGCCACTCGCTGCTCGTGCTTCCGCCCCACCGGCTCCACGGGTTTCCGCGATTCTTCGTACACCTTGTCGGTGATGAAGCGCTTCAGTGCCCGGATGTTGATGGGCTCGTCCACGAGGCCCCTGTTGCAGGCATCCTCACAGCGGTGGTTGCAGATGCGCCCGCAGATTCCAGGGAAGGGGTTGTCCATCTTGATGACCCGGAGGGCATCTTGCCACCTCCCCTCCCGGATCAGGGCGATGTACCCCTGAGCTCGCTGCCCGGCCGGGCACGCGTCGCGGCACGGAGCGATCCCTCGCTTGTCGATGGCATAGGCGTTGGGAACGGCCTGAGGGTACAGCTTGTAAACTGCGCGGCGGGGGGCCAGTCCTTCGTTGAAGATGTCCGGAACGATGACGGGACAGACCTCGACACAGTCGTTGCAGGCCACGCACTTGTCCACGTCCACGTAGCGCGGCCTGTGGCGAAGCCTGACCCTGAAGTTCCCAGCCTGGCCGTGGACCTCCACAACATCAGTGTCGGTCATGACCTCGATGTTGGGATGCCGGCCCGTCTCCACCAGCTTGGGGGAGATCGTGCACATGGCGCAGTCGTTGGTCGGGAAGGTCTTGTCCAACTGCGCCATCTTTCCCCCGATGGCGGACTTCTGCTCGATCAGGTAGACCCTGAAGCCCTGGTCAGCCAGGTCGAGGGACGCTTGCATCCCCGCGATGCCGCCTCCAACGACCATGACGGCACCGGTGGGCTTATTCCCGCTCGAGGACGTGGCTTCCCGGCTTATCATCTCATCCTTATGGAGCGCTGGCTGGTCAGTGGGTGGGACGAATGGCGCTCCAGAGTCCCAACTGCACGTTCTGGACCGGAAGTGCGGCTTAACCTCCGGCCTCCTTCGCCCGAAGGAGCTCCGCCGCCGGAGCGGCGCTGGTCAAGCCGATCTCGGCGGGCCAGAGCCTCCTCTTGCACCCGTCTGAAACAGAAGTTTCGGCCTCGATCGGCCCCTGAGACGACGCCCGCGTTGAGCTTCAGAGCTCCCGCCCAACGTGAAATACAGCCCCAGAACGTTCCCTGGCGCTGGCCGTTTTGTCCCAATCCCCGGGTGAGAATCCGGGGGACTGACAGCTTAAACGCTATGTCAATTCCCCCGGGCGCTCTCGTTTGGTGCGCCTGTGGCCGTTCTCCTTCAGCGGGTTCGGTCCCAGCTTCCTGATCCGCTCGGTCATCTCCTTGGCCGCCCCGGCGAACGCGCCACCCTGACCACCGGACACGAAGAACATATCCAGACGCTGCGGTTCCAGGCCAACCTCCCCAAGCAGCTGTCGGGTGTACCGCACCCTGGCATAGCCACGCTCGTTCCCGCGCACGTGATGGCAGTTCCCCACTGGGCAGGCTACCACATAGACGCCATCGGCACCTTCCTCGAAGGCCTGCAGGATGTAACGTGGGTCGGTCTTACCCGTGCACGGGAGCTTCACCAGCTTGACGTTGGCCGGGTAGAGCAGGCGCAGTGCCCCGGCCGTGTCTGCGTCCATGTATGCACAGTAGTTGCATATGAAGGCC
>JBDHKE010000384.1:0-51086 GCA_039586555.1 Gemmatimonadota bacterium
ACCTGAGCGCAAAGCGCGAAGAACATCGCGGCCAGCCGCTTGACGTGGCACCGCACGACTCTCCGCGGTACCTGAGCGCAAAGCGCGAAGAACATCGCGGCCAGCCGCTTGACGGGGCACTGCACGACTCTCCGCGGTACCTGAGCGCAAAGCGCGAAGAATGGCCATAGGACTTCTGCGCCCGTGCACTAGGACGAACTACCGGCGCTGAGCGACCACACGTACGCGGCCACCCGACCCACGTCGTCGTCCGACAGGCTGGAGCCACCCTTCGGTGGCATCAGTCCCGGAAACTCCTTGGGTTGGTCCACCCCGCTCATGACCTGCTGCACGATTGCCCCATAGGACCCGTCGATGTGAAGCCAGTCGGTGTCCCGCAGACTCGGTCCTATCTGGGTTCCGTCGCCCTCGGCGCCGTGGCACGTGTAACAGATTCCCGATCCCTCGTAGAGCCCCTTCCCCGCCTGTACCATCGCCAGGGTCACCCCTTCGGGCAGGTCGGCCTCCGTCAAGGTGCTCTGGCTGACCGGCGGCGTCTCCGTCTCACCGGGCGCCTCTGCCTCCCCCGGTGCACCGGTCTCCTGAGGCTGATCCCCCCCGCAGCCCCCTCCCGCGAGACCAAGAACGACCAGCACGAGCCACCAGAGGCGTCTTGGCTGACCCACCTTACATGAGGCCTTGTTCCTACGCATGGGTCCATCTACTCCTTTCCTGTCCAGCTTCCGTCCGCGGAAGGAGCGCCCGGGACAGACTACACAGACCTACAAGGATCTCCCCCACGAACACCAAGAAGGTAGAGGGGGGACGGTTCAGCGACCATCCCCCCTCCTTCGCAGGGCCGGTGCAGGCAGCGGGGCCGCGCAATGCCCGTCGATCAGGATCCGCCACCATCCGTCACGGGGCCTGACTTCGCTTCCTCGACCATCCGAGCCACGTCTTCGAGCAGCCGCTTCGCGTCGTAGACGATTCCGTCTTTGATCGTGTACTTGATTCCCCCAACGCGCTCCACCTCACCGGTCTGGTCGTTGAGCCTCACCGCACCGGTTCCATAGAGCACTTTCAGGTTCTCCAGAGGGTTCTCCTCCACCACCACGAGATCGGCCTTCTTGCCGGGTCGAAGGACTCCGATACCCACGGGTCCGTCGTGGTACTTGTGAAGCATCAGCGCTGGATAGTACGTGGCGGAGCGGATCACCTCCGCCGGGTGGAAGCCAGCCTCCCGAAGTAGCTCAAGCTCACGGATGTAATCAAATCCGTACAACTTGTAGATGAAACCGGAGTCCGATCCTGTGGTGACCATGCCACCCGCGTTCTTGAAATCGTTCACGAAGCGCATCCACTTCTGGTAGAAGCGCTTCCAGTGGTACTCGTCCTCGGTCGTCCAGTAGAACCAGTAGGACCCGTGCGCACGACGACTGGGCTGGTAGAAATCCCACTGGCTCGGGAGCGTGTACAGGTCGTGCCATTCCGCCTCTCGAGCTCGCATGACGTCCCGCGACGCCTCGTAGATCGTCATGGTGGGATCGATTCCGAATCCGAGATCCAGGAATTCGTCGATCAAGGCGTTCCATTCCTCGCTGCCGGGCTCGGCTGACTGGACCCAGAGCCGGGCCACCTGACCGAACCGGTGCTGCTCGTTGTTGTAGTTGTAGTCCAAGGGCCAATCCTGGATGGAGTAGTCCGTGAGCATGGACTCCATGAGCCCGTAGTAGTGGGTCATCATGTCCAGGCCCATGCGGGCGGCATCGACCGCCGTCATGCGTCCCACACCCATCTGGTCCAGATGCGCTACTGTTTCCAGACCGTGTTGGTGAGCCTCGTCGATCAACGCCTCCATGATCTCCGGGTCGTAGGCTCCCAGCTTGAGCCCGTCGATCCTCTGGCCGTCCACCTCTTCGGCGGCCGCCCATCGGACCCACTCCCGAGCGGCCCCCGGACTGTCGATCGGCCTCCCACCCCAACCCTCGCCTGACCCGGGTCGCGCATACGAGAACATGCGGGGAGCCACGATCTCGTTCCGAACGCTCAGAGCCTTCTCCCGGAGTTGCCATTCGAACTCCCCATGCGGCACCCCCCGAGAAGTGGTAATCCCGTTGGCCATCCACAGCTTGTAGACGTACTCGGCCTGTGGGGCCTTGGGCACGCCTCCGGTGTGAGCGTGCATATCGATGAGACCCGGCATCACATACATTCCGGATCCGTCGATCTCACGCGTAGCATCTCCCGGGCGGCGACTCTCGTTGATGGGAACGCCAGGGAATCCGACGGACTGGATCTCTGTGATTCGGTCCCCCTCGATGACGACGTCCATCGGTCCCCGCGGGGGAGCCCCCGTGCCATCGATCACGGTGACCCCACGGATGATGAGCCGCTCGAAAGGTCCCTCACCCTCATCCGTTCCTCGTGGGGTCGTGGGCTCCATCTGAGCACCAAGGTTTCCGGCCAAGGTGAGTACGGCCGCACACAGCGCGACAGATCCCGCGAATCGGCAATTCGGGCGCATGGTCCCTCCGGGTTACGGTCTGGCAGAGATCGCAATGTACCTATGAGTGTGGGGCAGGTTCAATCTGCCCGGGCGGTTCTCATCTCCCTCCCCCATCGAAAGCCGCAGGCCACTGGGCGAACTGCAGGGATGCGAGTCGATGCCCCGAAGCCGGGCGCAACCCCGAATTCGGCGTGGGGTAGAGGGCGAGCAAGGTGGGCATTCCAGAGGAGCGGTGAATGACGGATCGGTGAAGGAGACTCTCGTGCCTCGATACGACTACTTCTGCCCAGGTAACGGCCGAACGGTGGAGGCGCGTCATGGGATGTCCGAGACGCTGCACACCTGGGGGCAACTGTGCGAGCTCAGTGGCCTCCAGCCCGGAGACACTCCCCTGGATGCGCCGGTGGAGCGCCGGCTGAATGCCCCTCTGCCCATTACCGGCAGGGGCAGGGGCGAGACTGGCGCCAGATCCGACGAGCCCTGCGGTCCGGCCTGCTGCTGCTTTCGGGAGTGAAGTGTACCTCGTCACGAGGGAAGCCCTCCTTCCTCCACTCCCCTCGTCCTCCGCGAACGACCTTATGCTCGTACTCCCGCCACGGGGATTGCTGGGCGTGGGATGGAGCCCGAACTTGGCTCAGCTCGGGGGGTCGCACCCACCGGTGTCCCGGCGCGTGTCTCATGGGCACCGCGCCGTCCCCTGCGGAGTCGCGAAGCAGGACTCGGAGGCAGCCATACACTTGTTCATTGTATTCCTCACGCTCCTGCTTTCGAGCTCATTGGCGGTGGCGGCCTGCGGTGACTCCCACTCGGCGCCGGTCCCCGAGCGTGCGTACACCGCCACCATCAACCCTGTAGCGGAGATTCTGAGGGAACTCGTGGGAGGACGGGCCCAAGTGCATCGACTCCTCACACCAGGCGCCTCACCCCACGCATACGAGGCTCGTCCGTCTGATGTTCGTCAGTCCGCGGGCAGCATCGCGCTCTTCTATGTAGCTCCTCACCTTGACGAGTGGGCCACCGAGCTCGAGGGTCCGGTCCACGTCGCGCTTCTCGATCTGGTACCGCCGGGCGCCCGGCTAGCCTTTACCTCCGGAGCCCCGGGTGCCGGGGAGACCGGTGAGCCAGATCCGCACTTCTGGACCGACCCGTTGACCGTTCGGGATCTCCTACCGGCACTTGCAGACACGCTGTGCGGCCTCGATCCGGGCGGCTGTTCAGTCTACCGGCTCAATGCCCAGCGCTTCGGATCGCGACTCTCTGCTCTCGACGGCGAGCTCCGTACAGCGCTGGAGCCCCTGAGCGGACAATCGGTGCTCCTGGCCCAGCCCTTCTTCCGATACTTCCTCGAGCGATACCATCTCAAGGTTCTCGGAGTGCTCGAGCCGGCACCGGGGAAGGAGCCCACACCTTCCGACCTGGAGAGGATGATCCGAACGGTGCTGGATCAGAGGGTCACCGCGATCCTTGCGCAACCCCAGCTCCCCGCCCGATCGGCGCGTGTCGTGGCGGAGGCCACCGGGGTCCCGGTCCTGATGCTCGATCCTCTCGGCAGCGTCGAAGGCCGCCAGACCTACGAGGAGCTGCTTCGCCACAACGCACGCACACTCGTGGAGGCTCTCCAATAGACAAATCGGTGATCGTGGTGGAGGATCTCGCTGTACGATTCGGCGAACAGACGGCGATTCGAGATCTTCGCTTCTCACTTCCGAAGAGAGGGTTCTTGGCGGTGGTGGGACCCAACGGATCGGGGAAGTCCACGCTGGTGAGAACCCTCCTTGGGCTGCTGCAGCCGAGCGACGGGCGTGTTCGGGTGCTGGGGAAGCCACCGCGCCAGGTGAACCCTGATCTCATCGGGTACGTGCCACAGATCAAGACGCTGGACCGTACCTTCCCGGCGCTGGCCGTCGAGCTGGTGCTGGCCGGGCTGCGCCACCGCTGGCCCTGGCGCCTCTCGACGGCGGATCGAGAGCGAGCGATGGAAGGCCTCTCTCTCGTAGGGGCTAGTCATCTGGCCGACCGCCCGCTCGCGCAGCTCTCGGGGGGCGAGCTTCAGCGTGTCTACCTCGCCCGGTGCCTCATTCGCCGTCCAAGCTTGCTCGTGCTCGATGAGCCCGCCACCGGCGTGGACCCGCGGGGGGCGGCGGACCTGTACGAGCTTCTCGAGCGCCACCAACAGGAGCACGACGGTACGGTCGCGATGGTGACTCACGACTGGGAGGCGGCCCGGTACCACGCCTCACACGTGCTCGTACTCAATTGCACTCAGATTGCCTTTGGGCACCCTCCGGAGATCATGACCGACGAACGGCTCAGTGCCGCCTTCGGGCACGCGGGACACCCCCACTCCGGCTTCCAGAGCCTCGATGCCTGAGATCCTGAGTTACCCGTTCGTCCAGCGCGCGCTCCTGGCGGGTATCCTCGTCGGCATGCTGGCGAGCTACTACGGGGTCTTCGTGGTGCAGCGTCGCCTGAGTTTTCTAGGATCAGGCCTGGCTCACGCGGCGTTCGGAGGCGTCGCCCTGGGGTTGCTGCTGCAGGCCGAGCCACTGTGGATCGCCGTCCCATTCACCCTGGCCGTGGCCGTCGGCATCAACGCGATCCGTGGGCTGACCGGTCTGGCCGGCGATACGGCCATCGGGATCTTCTTCGCCGTGTCCGTCGCCCTTGGCGTGGTCTTTCTCGCGCTTCGACGCGAATACTCCGCTGACGCCTTCGCCTACCTTTTCGGGTCCGTCCTCGCAGTGAGCTGGACGGACATATGGATCACCCTCGCTGTGGCAGCCGCAGCGCTCGCCACCGCTCCCCGCCTGTGGGGGCGGTGGGCCTACGCTACCTTCGACCGGGACCTGGCCCGGTCCGATCGTCTGCCTGTCGACCGCGACGACTACCTTCTCTCCGCGCTTCTCGCGGTGACGGTGGTGATCGCCGTCAAGGTGGTCGGTATTCTCCTCATTGCGGCGTTTCTGGTGATCCCGGCGGCCTCGGCTCGGCTCGCCTCACAGACCTTCCGAGCCACCACGTTCAGGGCCATCCTCATCGGCGCATTCAGCGCCGTAGCCGGGCTGGGTACCTCCTACTGGCTCGACATCCCGTCCGGCGCCACCATCATTCTGGTCCAGGCAGCCATCTTCGCCATCCTGGTGGTTGTGAAAGGGCCGTTGGGGACAAGCTGAACGCCTCCCATTTCCGTCCTTCAGCTTGGTAGCCGGCACCCTTATCTTGCGACAGCATCACGAGGCTCCGAGGAGGCACCGATGCTCCATCTGCTCACCCTTCTTCTCGCGCTCCAGTCTGCCTATCCCCCTGTCCCGGTCAGCAGCCTCCAGACCCACCCCGGCCATGAGTTGATACGCCGCATGCATGAACGCTACGCCGGGAAGTGGTATGAGTCCCTGGCTCTGGTCCAGACCGTCCAGTATCTGGACGTAGAGACCGCTACCCTCGACTCCGCACGGGTCTGGTACGAATCACTGGAGCTGCCGGGGACGGTCCGCAGTGACATCGCCCCCCTGGATGGAGGGAATCGCCAGGTCTTCCACGAGGGTGAATGGCGCGTCTACCAGGCGGATTCTCTTGTCAGTGCAAGGCCAGGTTGGCATCCCGTCCTACTCATGGGCTTCGACGTGTACGTTCAGCCCGCGGACGCCACCCAGACCATTCTCAAGGGCGCAGGGGTCGACCTCGAAGCAGTCCGGGAGGGCGAGTGGACGGGGATTCCGGTCTGGATCCTGGGTTCGGGTCCCGACACCGAGCCGGCCAGGGAGTTCTGGATCGAGAAGGACAGGCTCCTCCTGGTACGCATACTCCTTCGAAATGCGGACGCCGGCAGCACGCGCGAGGTGCGATTCGCGGGCTACGAACCACTGGGAGGCGGCTGGATCGCCACCGAGCTTTCGTTCTTGACGGACGGAAGAGTCGACACCTACGAGCGGTATGACTACTGGGCCATCGACCTCGCCTTCGACCCGGCCATCTTCGCACGGGAGAAGGCCGCCCGTCCGGCATGGATTCGGAACTGACTTCGACTTCCTCGTCGTTCCTTCCTGTTCCTCCTACGAAACGACTGCACAGGATCTGTTAACAGGTGCGCAGCTCTCCCAAGATCCCTGACTCCGTCCTGGCTGCTGGCCGTGGCCCTGGCGCGTGCAGATACCGCCATCGCGGTGGCTCTCGACCACCTGCGTGATCATCCCCAAGCCCTTGTGGTCACGACGGCCGACAGCGACGCGCGAGGAATGCAGGTCGTCCCGGTGAGGGACCCGGCGGCAGCTCAGCTCCCTCTGCCCCTGATCACGGCGAACGGTGGCGCCCAAGACGGACCCGAAGGTGCCGGGAGCAAGCCCTTCGCCGCCCACCCGGATCGGTGGGGCGTGCGTCTTCGCTTCGGCATCGCATGGGCAGACTACGAGGACCTGCTGGGTGGCATCATCGCCCGGGCGCACGGGCTCAATGCCCATCGTCTGCCCCTCAACACGGACAACACGGACATCTACCCGCTGCTCTACGGCACGCTGTTCGGCGTCGAGTTGCCACGCGAGGGACCTTCAGAACCGTAGGCAGGCCTCCTTTTGGTGCAGGAGTGGCAGCCGGGCTTTGGACCTCCATGCGAGAGTCTACAGGAAACTCCAGAGTGACTCGTTCACTGAAAGGATGAGCTCCGAGTCTCCGCGCCTTCCCAGGCCGAAACCCAGATCGACCCGAAACAGGCCGTGGAGAACCTCGAGCCCCACACCGACCCCACCCTCCACGGCATCCGTCTCCCGCACGGACCAACCGTCCGGGCGATGACCATCCAGACCTCCAGTGGCGGCCGCGGCACCGAACGCCCGAACCCCGAGCCATCCGGGTACCACGGTGCGAGCCACCCACCCTGAGAGGCGTACGACGCGGGTCCCGGCGAATCCCCGGTACGCGTGACCCGGCACCAGGTGACGTCCACCCAGAACGAACAGATGCTGCGGCGGGAGCGCTCCCCCGGCCAATCCGAGATCGAGCGTTAGCCTCCCTCGCGTGACGCGGTCACTGCTGACCCTCAGGGCGGCCAATGATCCCACGGCCCGTCCAAACGAGTCGCCCCTCCACGCCCCCCCTTCGAGGACCGCCCGAGTCCGACCCGTCCAACCCGCTATTGCGATTCCGCCCCGGTCATACTCCGCCCTCGTGGTGATTCGCGTTCCTTCCTCGGCGGCGAGAAGGGTGCGGAAGACCCGATCCTCCCTCAGGGGCGATTGGGACCAGGTCGCGGCCGGGGCCGAATGCCACTCCATCTCTGCCTCCAGTCGGACATGACCGCCCCCTTTCGGGCTCCATCGCCTCCAGAGCCGTCCGCCCTGGGCAAAGAAGGGATCGGTGAAGTCGTCTCCTGCGGTCAGCGTCGATAGAGTGTTCACGGCACCTGACGCGCCCGGGAGCGGCCCTAGATCGCGCATCTCGTTCCAGTAGAGGGCACCGCCCCACGTTCCCGTGCCCTCTTCTCCACCGCCGTCCGCGGAGAGGATTACCGACCCCTGGCCAGGGCCGAAGGCATACCCGCCCTGAGCCCTCACTGCCGAGGAGGTGCTCAGCCGGTAGGAGAGGCCCGCGCCCACAAACACACCCTCCACCCGATTCGACCGCACGACCGAGGACGCACCTCCCGCGAAGGGTCGGATCCTGGGGAGTCCGCCGAGATAACGCTCCCGCACCAGCCTCCGCGCCTCGGCCTCCAACTCCTCTGCCGTCGGCATACCCGCCTCTGGCAAGCTTAGCCCGGCGTCCTGCATGCCATCGTAAAGCCCGCCCTGAAAGCGCGTCGTATCCTGGGCCCAATTCGGTGAGTAGGTCACGGGCCGACCGCCGAAGAGTGCCGCCGAGAGTTGGGGATCGAAATCGTATTCCCCCACCGTCAGCTCAGCCCGGATCACGCTCTGCACGCCGAAGTCGAACTCCGGAACCTCCCGGCGCACCTCAACCATCTGCCGATAGGGAAGCCAGAACTTGTAATCCCATAGACCGTGCTCGAGGGTGATGTGTACCTGGTCGTTGCGCCGATCGACGTACGCGGCTGGCGTGAAGGAGAAGACGAGCCGCACTATGGACGCCGTCGCTGCATCCAGAAACACCGCTCCGACGTATCCAGGCTTGCCCATGTCCTTGGGCCGCACCTCGACCTCGTAGACCCGGATGGGCTCGGGGTAGCCCTGCAGAGTGAGGGTCACCGAATCCGCCAGCCGATAGTCGTAGAACGACTGTGCGTTCAGAGTGAGCGGATGTAGGACCCCCCTCACATCTTTGCCTTCGCCCACCTGAATCTCGTTGCCAAACCCGTTCTGGATGACGGTCAGCCGGTCGATGTAATAATAGAAATCCCTGATCGGCATCAGCTTCTCGAGCCGCTGCGCGCGAACCACCTGCTTGGCTCGATCCGGCGCCATCCAGTACAGGTCCACGCTGACCTGGTCGACCCGAAGGGGAATGGGGTCTCCCCCCTCCTTTCTGTCCAGGAAGAAGTGGACGTATCCGTCGGAACGGGCAGAGTACTCCCGCAGGGTGGAGTCCTGCAGAGGCTGCAGTCGTCGGGTCTGGCCCCTACGGACCAATTCCAACACCTCGCGGGAGTTCCATCTCGCGGACCCCGCCTGGGCGAGGACCGGGTTGGGTTGGAACAGAACGAAGGTAGCGGCTAGCGTTACCCCCGAGAGGGCACCTGAAGTCCAGCGCGGATGCAGCCGCGCCCGGCGAGATCGTGGGAGAACGGGGTTCACGTTCTAGTGATACGACGAGAAGCGGTGGGGGGTCCACAATCCTGAGACAGCGCAACCTTGCCAAACCCCCACATCCGCCCCACCCTGCTTCAACTTTCGCGAGTCCACCCGCCGAGGAGCCCCCAGAATGACCGGAAAGAAGCTTCCTCCGTCCGCCTACGTGCCCGAAGAAGGCCAGGAGTACGTGCCCTTCACCCACGGCCAGACCCTGACGGAGTTCACCCTGAAGGCGGTACTCACCGGCGCGATCCTGGGGGTGATCTTCGGCGCGGCGAACACCTACCTCGGGCTCAAGGCCGGCCTCACGATCAGCACATCGATCCCCGTGGCCGTGCTCACGGTGGTGGCCTTTCGACTCTTCCAGGCCTTCGGCCTTCGACACAGCATCCTCGAGACCAACATGTCCCAGACGGTGGGCTCTGCCAGCTCCTCCGTCGCCTCGGGAGTGCTCTTCACGATTCCGGCCCTGTTCATCTGGGGGATCCATCCACCTCTTCTCCAACTCACCCTGCTGGCCATGAGCGGAGGGCTGCTCGGCGTCCTCTCGATGATCCCTCTGCGTCGCTACCTCATCAAGCGAGAGCACGGCAAGCTCCCCTATCCGGAGGGGATGGCGTGCGCCGAGGTGCTGGTGGCCGCAGAGGAAGGAGGGAAGCAGGCCACAGGGGTGTTCCTGGGGATCGGCGTCGGGATGCTGTTCAAGCTCATCACGGATGGCTTCAAGCTCGTCCTTACCCGCTTCGAGCTTTCCCTTCTCTTCAAGGCCAAGGCGGCGGTGAGCGTCTCCCCGCCTCTGATCGGAGTGGGCTACATCCTTGGAATCCGGATTGCCACCGTGATGGTAGCCGGTGCCGCCCTGTCGTCCTTCGTGCTGATCCCCCTGATCAACTGGTGGGGAGCCGACATGGCCCAGCCGCTCTTCCCGGAGACGGAAAAGCTCATCCGGGACATGTCGTCCAGCGAGCTCTGGAACCGCTACATCCGGTATATCGGTGCCGGGGCGGTGGCTACCGGCGGGATCATCACTCTCATCAAGTCCATTCCCACAATGGTGGAGTCCTTCAAGCTCGGTCTGGGGCAGATCGCTCGTCGGGCTCGGGGGGTGCTGGCCGAGGAGGTCCGCACCGATCTGGACCTGGGCTTCCGCACCGTTCTTCTCGTTGTGGCCGCGATTCTTCTGGTCCTTACCTTCGCGCCCGGGATCCTGGGATTCCTGGACGTCGTGGGTGTGCGGGCCGTCGCGTCGATCCTCATCGCGGTCTTCGCGTTCTTCTTCGTCACGGTCAGCTCGCGGATCGTGGGCCTCGTCGGAGTTACGTCAAACCCCACCTCCGGCATGACGATCGCGACTCTCCTGGGCACCAGCCTGATCTTCCTCCTGTTCGGCTGGACGGACCTGGCCGGCAAGGCCACGGCTCTGATGGTGGGAACCTCGGTCTGCATCGCCGCCTCCATCGCCGGCGACACCTCCCAGGATCTCAAGACGGGGTTCATTCTGGGAGCCACTCCCCGGTTCCAGCAGATCGGCGAGCTGGTGGGCGTCATCACCTCGGCGGCCGTGGTCTGTCTGGTGGTGATGCTCCTGCACCAGAATGTCCCGGGCGGGCTCGGCGGCGCGGAGCTCCCTGCCCCCCAGGCTGTCCTCATGAAGCTGGTGATCGACGGTGTCCTGGATCAGAATCTCCCCTGGGTCCTGATCCTGATCGGGATCAGCATCGGATTGGTGGCCTCCCTCTTCAAGATTCCGGTGCTGGCATTTGCCGTCGGTGTCTATCTTCCCCTGTATACGATGGCCGCTGTCTTCGTCGGTGGCCTTCTCCGGTTACTCATCACGCGGAGACAGGACTCGGCGGAGGCCGAGCGCCGGCGTGAGCAGGGAGTCCTGTTTGGCTCCGGCCTCGTAGGGGGCGGTGGGCTCACTGGCGTTGTCCTGGCTCTCTGGGTCGGGGCACGCGGCGGTCGGCCGATCGAGGGATTCCCCCCGAACATTCCCCATTGGGCCGAGGAGGTCCTCGCTCTGGCGACCATCGGGCTCATGGTGGCCGTGTTCGCCTGGTTCATCCTCCGCGGTGGCAACGCTCGGGAGGAGCGCCGATAGGCCTGTCTTCCGGGGTAGGACCTGACCGGTGGTCACGGTGTGACCCGCAGCACCTGGCGTGGGTCAGGAGAATTGTGTTAGATGAGACCGGGGCTGGCGGTGGAGGCGAGTGCGTGGCACTCGCTCCTCGCTCCTCGGACCGTTCATCGGGCAATGACCAACCAGCCAAGAAGAAGGAGAAGTGGGTTATGGGGATCATCGACTTCGTGAAGGACGCCGGCGAGAAGCTGTTCAAGGACCAGGAGAAGGCAGCAGTCATGGAGGAGCTCACTGAGCTGAAGACCGCTCAACGGCTCACCGAGCTCGTCATGGCCATGAAGCTTCCGGTGGAAGGTCTTCGGGTCACATTCGGTGACGGTACGGCCACCGTCTTTGGCACGGCGGAGATCCAACCTGTCAAAGAGAACATCGTGATCTTCCTTGGCAACATGCAGGGTGTGGCCCGGGTGGACGACCGAATGGAGGTGAAGGAGTCCGGACCCCAATCCCGGATGTACACAGTGAAGCGCGGTGACACCCTATCCAAGATCGCGAAAGAGATGTACGGGGATGCCATGAAGTACCCCGTAATCTTCGAGGCCAACACCCCGATGCTCGAGAACCCGGACAGGATCTACCCCGGTCAGGTGCTCCGGATTCCCCCCGCCTGAGCGGGCCCGAGGGTCCACACATCCCCAGCGAACCGCAGCCCCGGGCCGGGCCGCCAGACCGGTCCCGGGCGCGGTCGCCCCGTGCATGCGTTGGAGAGGGCTTTCCTGAAACGGACGGCGGGTTGCTTCCCTGCTTTCAGGCCCTGCATGCTGCGCTCGTCGAAGTCGGACTCCCGAGCTGTCCGACACCGCCCATTGTAACAGACACCGCGTGAGCGGGGGACGGGAGACTTGATCCTCGCCGGACTCTCTCTGGCTCTCACCGCCTTCACCCTGTCCGATTCCACCTTTCAGATCCAGGCGGTGCGGGCCGGGAGTGCTCCCCTCATCGACGGCATCGTGTCCGCAGAAGAGTGGGCGGATGCAGCGCGGGTTACCCGCTTCATTCAATTCGAGCCCCACCGTGGCGATCCGGGGAGCGAGCGGACCGAGGCACTCCTTCTCTACGACGCTTCCGCCCTCTATGTCGCGTTCAAGGCGTGGGATCCTCGAGGCCTCACGGCTCAGTTGACCCGCCGCGACGAGGATTTGTTCACGGATGACGCCGTGGCCGTCCTCCTGGACACCTTCCACGACCGCCAGTCCGCCTACGTGTTCGCGGTCAACCCCCTGGGGACACAAGCGGACGCCCGCGTCGCGAACGACGGACGTACCATCGACCTTTCCTGGGACGAGACCTGGCAGTCCGCGACTCAACGCACGGAGTGGGGATGGAGTGTCGAGATAGCCATCCCTCTGGCATCCCTCCGCTATCGCGGCGGCGACGACCAAACGTGGGGCATCAACTTCGGCCGAAGCCTTCGTCGTTCGTTGGAAGTGAGCTTCTGGGCAGGTCCTCTGGAGACCAGCGACCTCCAGGTCTCGCGGGCCGGTGAAGTGCTAGGCCTCCAGCTTCCTCCACGGCCCCGTCGCGGAGAGGTGATCGCGCACGGACTCTCCACGCTTCAGCGAGGTGAATCGGCCGACTGGGACGCAGGCCTGAACGTCCGGATCGGTATCACGTCGCGGTTCACCTTCGACGGCACGGTGAACCCTGACTTCGCCACCATCGAGGCGGATCAGGAGCAGGTGAACCTGACCCGTTTCGAGTTGTCCCTACCGGAGAAACGCCCCTTCTTCCTCGAGGGCGGGGAGCTGTTCCGTCAGCGCATTCGCACCTTCTACTCGCGCCGTATCGCTGACATCCGAGGCGGGGCGAAGCTCATTGGGAAACGGGGCCCGTGGACGGTGGCCTTCCTGGGCGCCCTCTCCGAGCCCGCTGATGGGGAGGATGACGCACTGTACGGCGTCGGCCGGATCCAGAGGGATCTCGGGCGCTCCAGCCTTGCGGTGACATGGGCGGATCGCAGGATCGACGGCTATGGGCAGGGGTCTGTGGGGATGGACGCGACCCTGTTCTTCACCCGGACTCTGGGCATGACCGCCCAGATGGTTCAGAGCTACGGGCCCTTCGACCGTGGCACCGAAGCGTTCTTCATTCGACCTTCCTACGACTCCAACACGGGCCACTTCCACGTTCGCTACACTCAGCTCGGAGAGAACTTCGCCGACAACGCGAACGTCGTTGGCTTCATTCGCGACGACAATCGCAGGGAGCTCGACTCGGCCGTGGAAAAGATCGTCTGGTTCGGCGGGGGACCTCTCGAGAACTTCGCGTACGATTCCAATTACAACATCTACTGGGGGAAAAACGGCACCCTCAGAAGCTGGAAGGTCGATGAATCCATCGAGCTCGAGCTTCGGAACCGTTTCTCGGCACGTGTGGCCCACACCGAGGAGTTCAAGCTCTTCGAGGAGGAATTCCGTAATCGTGAGACGAGTTTCAAGCTGGGATACAACACCAGGGAGTTCGAGTCGGTGGAGCTGGGCTACGCCTTCGGTCGCAATTTCGGCTCCGGCTTCCGGCTCCTAACCGCCGGGGGCCATTACAAGCCCACCGACGAGTCGTCCCTGGAGTACGAGCTTCAGAGGTTGACGCTGGACCCGGACCCCGAGGACCGCAGCACCTGGATTCACGTGCTCCGGGGAAGTCAGTTCTTTACGAACGATCTCTTCCTCCAGCTGTTCTTCCAGTCCAACTCTGCCATCGAGCGGAACAACGTCCAGGTCGTGTTCGTGTACCGATACCTGCCTCCCTTCGGCACGGTACAGGTGGCCTACCAGAAAGGGACGGCGGCGTTCGGAGAGCGTTCCGAACAGGGAAGCACTTTCTTCCTGAAGGCGACCTGGGTGTTCTAGGGACCCTGGCCGGACGGCCGACGTCCTGGCCGGACGTCCCCGGAGGCGGCTCGCTTACGGAAGAGCCCGTCACGACGGGGGGCCCTCCCCTCGCGCGACACCGCGAACACGATGTGATCCAGCCCGGCGTGTAGCGTGGTCGCGATAGGCTTCATACCCAGCTTGTGGGCTACGCCTTGGGAAGGCAGGTTCTCGGGCCGAATGAGCGAGATTACTGTACGCTTGCCCAGGACGTCAAAGGCATGGTCACGGACCGCGGAGGCGGCTTCTGTCGCGAAGCCCCGGCGCCAGAAGGGGCGGTGAATCAGGTAGCCGACTTCGAGCTTGGCCTTTCCATTCACCCGTTGCGGCACGAGCCCCACCTGGCCGACGGGCCGATCGCTGGCTTTCTCCACGACGAGCCACAAGCCGTATCCTCTGCGGAAATACCGGTCCATCTGCCTTCGAATCCATGCCTTTGATTCCTCACGGGAGTAGCAGCGGGGATAGTGCCTCATCACCTCTGCATCGCCCAGCATCTCAGCGACGAAGTCGAGGTCGTCGAGATGCATCTCTCGAAGGAGGAGCCGGGACGTTTCGAGGATCTGCTTCACGGGAGCGGGCTCAGGAGGCGGCTGGAAGCACATCTCTACCAAGATAGGCCGGCGCGTACCACCGCGCGATCGAGGGTTTCGACGACGCCGGGATTGACGGGAAGGGCCGGTTCTGGCATGGTGATTCCCTGCGGCGGAGTCAACCGAAGCTCGCACGGTCCTCGAACTCCATCCGGGAACAACGGGTGGCGGTCTCGGCACGAGGCACCCAGGTGGCTCCGGCCGGTAGGTCATTGCGGACTCGTGGCTCAGGCCTGCTCCAGACGAGCGGCCGGGCCGCTCAGACACTCCAGAGGGTTCAGGAGACGCCGAGGCGCCCCGGCGGGCGCGGAGGCAATGCGTTCATGGTTTCTCAAGATACACTTCAGGCCGTCCTGCCCTTTCTTCTGGTCCCAGCCCTGATTCATCTTCTTCCCCTTCCCCTCCTGGCCCAGGACCTCCCGGGGCAACCCCGTGCGAAGGATCGGTGGGAGGTAGAGAAGGCCCGCTACCGGGCTGAAATGCTCAAGAGGGTCAACCTTACCCTGGAGGAATGGCAGGAGGCGTGGGATGAGGATGAGCCCGTGGCGCTCGCCGGCGCGTATGCGGAGGATGGCTATCTCCTTCTCACGGACGAAGAGGTCCAGGGTCGCGAAGACATCGAGGTGTTTTTCGCGAACGCGCTCCCCAAGATCGGTCCGATCACCTTCTCCCTCACTGACTTCGACGTCGGTGGCAGCGTCGCGATGGTGATGGGGACCTACTACTATTCGGTGGAGGACACCCGATCGTCTGGCTCTCGAGTTTCCGGACGGTGCATCGCGGTGTTCGTGGAATCGAGGGGGGATTGGAAGATCCGCTCTCATCTGTTCAAGCCTCTCTCCAGCGGACCCTAGCCCCCAGATTGCCATGCCTGTGTCGAGATGGACGCTACCGAAGGCGTTCCTCGTCCTTCTGGTGGCTTCTGCGCCAGCCCCTGCTGGATGCCGGCCCGAGACGGATGACCCCGACGAGCAACGGGTCGGCGATCTTCACATCGGTGAGGTTCTGATTGCGGAGTCCCTCACCGGAGACCGGGCTGCTGTGTACTTCACCGTCACCAATCGAGGTGATGGGAAGGAGGAGATCCTCGAGGCTTCCGTCGAAGGAGCCTCGAGGTCCTCGTTGCATCGCTCCCAGGAGGTCGACGGGGTCATGACCATGAGGCCGGTCGCGGGCATCGTGATTCCACCCGGTGAGACCGTGCAACTGCTACCCGGCGGCTACCATGTCATGCTCGAGCAGCTCTCTCGCGAGTTCAAGGCGGGGGACACTCTAAGCGGCGTTGTTTTGTTTCGCGAACAGGGTCCACGGAAGGTGAGCGCCCGCGTCGTGAGCTACGACCAGCTCGACCGCGCCTTTGCAGGGAAGCGTAGCGATTCCGAGGGACACTGACGGAGGGCACCGGCACGTGACTCCGAAGAAGCGCCGCGTCCTGAGGATTACCCTGGGAATCGCCGTCGCTGTGATCACCCTCACACCTCTCGGTTTTGCCGTGCTTCAGCCGGTGAAGGTCCTGCCGCGGATTTCCCTGGCTCCAGGTTTCCAGCTTACCGATGCGTCCGGCCAGAGGCTTACCAGTGACGACCTCAAGGGAAGCATCGTCCTCTACACCTTCACCTACTCCGCGTGCGGTGATCGGTGCGCGGAGCAGACCCGTTTCATGCGTGAAACCCAGGAACGCCTCGCCGAGGTGGAGTCCGGAGGGATGCCCGTCCGCCTCGTCACGGTGTCGTTCGACCCGGAGCGGGATTCGCCTTCCGCGCTCCGGGACGCCGCGGCGAAGGCAGGTGCCGACCCCCGGGTGTGGAGCTTCGCGACGGGGGAGAGTACCTCCCTGAAGGCCCTGATCGGTGGCGGCTTCAACGTATACTACGAGCCCGGAGAAGAGGGAGACTTTTCCTTCGAGACCGTCTACGTCCTGGTGGACCCGCTTGGAATCAAGCGGGTTGTGTACAGGTATCAGACTCCGGCACACGAAAGCGTGATCCGGGACGTCGAGGGCCTGGCGAGGGAGGCGAGGGCTGAGGGCATGGCCCACCTGGCCTACGAAGCCGCGCATCTTTTCTCCTGCTATTCCACTCCTTACTGAGTCGTGTACGAATCCACAACGAGAGACCCATGAGACGGCGCACTTCGATCCTGCTGGGAGCCTCCCTCGGGCTGGGCGCAGCGGTCCTCTTCGTGTTCGGTGCCAACCTGCGGTCAGGTGCAACCGCTCTGAACGGCGCGCTCATCGAACCTCCCCTGCCCGCCGAGGACTTCACGTTGACCTCGGTGGCCGGACCCGTGCGTTTGAGTGATTTCCTGGGCAGAACCGTCGTCCTGTTCTTCGGCTATACCCACTGTCCCGACGTCTGCCCCCTCACCATGTCCCGCGTCGCCCAGGCTCTCAAAGCACTCGAGTCGGATGCGGACCGGGTTCAGGCGATCATGGTCTCGATCGACCCTGAGCGAGATTCGCCAGGTCGCATGGCCGAATACGTGCAAAGTTTCAACCCGGGTTTTCTCGGCCTGTCCGGGAGCGCCGAAGAGGTGTCGCGGGTCGCGGCGAGCTACGGGATCTTCTACGCGCGCGCCGCAGCTTCCGGGGAATCCGATGACTATCTGGTGGATCACACCGCCACCGTCACGGTGATCAGCCCCGAGGGGAGCATTCAGATGCTCTGGCCTACCGACCTGCGCTCCGAGGAGATGGCCTCGGACCTCCGGTATCTCCTTCGGCGATAGGGGGAAACGAACCTGGCACGGGGGCACGCTCTCCAGCCAGAGATGGGCCGGACGGGCGGGCTTCGGGGCGCGGCACAACAGGGTGGAGGCATACCAGAGCCTCCCCGATCACAGCTCGCCTGTCCCTGCGGGTCCCGGGGGGCGGCCTCGGGCATTCCAGAACTCCTGAGGCCATTCCATTCCCGAGCCCGATGGTCGCCGTCCATCCCTCGCCGGATCAGAGGAGCGGCCCTAGTTTGAGTCAGAGTGGCCCGAGATCAAACGTCACGATTTCACAGAGTCTGGGGCAGCAGTCAGCTCACTGTCCCGCTGGGAATGCACCGGATCTCATGCGGGAATTCTGGGCACGGATGGCGTACGCTCGATGCCGCGAAGCGGTTCAGGATTGGAAGGGGAAGGTGCCGAGTCCTCGAACCAGCTCGGTCCGGTCCGAGGGCCGTTCCTCATCCAAACGGGCCGCCTTGCTTCAGGCCTGCGAGGGGCCGCCCGCCAGGAGATCCAAGCAGCGACACGATTCGCGAGGAGGCACGTGCCATGATGGTGATTGCCCGCATCTTCCCGACGGAATCGAAGGAGGATCTCTGGAAGAGCCTGGTCGAGACGGTCCCCGGGCTGAGGCTCGAAGACGTGACCCCTCTGTGGTTGGCCCAACGGCAAGAAGACGACTTCGTCAGCATCGTGTTCGACGCGCGATCCTTCGAGGCCATGGTGCCGGTGTTTCTGGATCATCTGAAGGATTGCAGGCCGGTCAGGCGGACAAAGACTTCACCGCTCCTGAATCCGGTGTTCTTCCCGGTGCCGAAGGAGGGCGCCGAGAAGCTGCACCGCTACCGGCTCGCGCTGAAGGTAGAAACAAGCGAGCTGCGGAACGTCTTCGAGAGGCTCGCCAGGCTTGAACACCGCCCCGAGGTCTTTCCCACCTATCAGGCCATTTCACTCGGGGACGACGACATCCTGGTGTCCATACTGGCCCCCGATCGCGGCACGGCCGAAGAGGTCGTCCAGAAGGAGATCGTGGGGTGGCCGGGGGTCATGGAGGCGGCACTCACCACCGTCACCAAGAGCCTGCGCGTTGCAACGGGTGAGGAGTGGCTTCGGTATAGGGAGTCGCACTATCTCACGCCGGCCACGGAGGAAGAGGGATTCGACTGGCTCGACGCGGCCATGTCGGGTGCCTTCGTGGACGAGTTGTAGCATCGATCAATCCTGAACCACCGTCGGGCGATGGCCGGGCCCGCCGGGCACTTGGAGGGGCGCTGATCACGCGCCGATCCTCCCCCTTCTTCAAGGCCCTGTCCGTCGTGCGGCACCTCTCCAATTCAACGGGCGGGTCGCGACTGCAGTGCCCACCCATTTGGGTAGGATGTCCCCGCTGAAGATGGGAAAGAATGCCCTGGTCTCCCCAACCCCTCCCTGAGTTAGAATGCCCCACCCAGCCCCGCCTCATCGAAGCCTATGCGGCGCTTCCCCAAGCCACGGTTGTCGGACCGACGACGGCCCTCGGCAGGCTCACTTGGGCACCTCGCCGTGGCTCTCTTCTTGCATCCCAAGGTGTCGCTTGTGAAAAAAAGTGCGAGTGGGCGTTAGGTGTCGCTGGATGGTTCTTTCGGTAGGACCGGTCAGGAGCTGCGATGGGATCCGCATCGATCTCGGAGGCCGTCCAGGACTTCATGGGCAGCGTGAGCATCGTCTCGTCGGCGGTGGCCGACTGGACGGAGAGGGAGCTGCAAGCTCTCGAGGCCCCGCTGACGCTGGGCCAGTTGAGGCTTCTCAAGCTCCTTGCGCTGTCCGATGGGCAGAGCGTTCGCGACGTGGCGGCAGTCATGGGCGTCAGCAGCGCTGCCGCCAGCAAGGGAGTGGACCGGCTGGTGCGCCGTGGCTTCGTGGAACGAAGCGAAGACGAGGCCGATCGCAGGGCGATCCGCGTCGCCCCAACCGAGACGGGCCGGCGGCTGCTCGCCGAACACGAGCGCTCCAAGAACCGCAAGCTGGCCGAGCTCTTCGAACCCTACTCCGCGGATGAGCTGGTCGCAGCGGCAGCGGTCCTCGACCGTATCTCCGTGGAGCTCATCGCCCGGTCCACGGACCCCGCGGAGACATGCCTCCGTTGCGGAGTCTACTTCCGGGAGAGGTGTCTGTTGCGGAAGCTGGCCGGTCGTCGATGTCTCTACCACCGGCAGAAGAGCGGCGCGAGGGGCACGTCCGAGCGTGGCGAGGGGCCCCGTTGGCCGCTCCAGGAATCGGAATGAGAGGGTAATCATGGGCCTGGGAAACGCCATGGTGAACGACACGTCTTGCGAGATCACTCTCGACAACCTGCTGGAGATGCCCGAGGGCCGAAGGATCCTGACGTGCATTCAGTGCGGCATGTGTGCCGGGACCTGCCCCTACGGCGACGTGATGGACTATCCGCCTCGTAAGATCATCAACATGCTGCGGGCGGGGCTCCTAGAAGAGGTCTTCGCGAGCGCGAGCCTCCTCAGCTGTGTGGCCTGCTACACCTGCGAGGCCAAGTGTCCACGAGACATCCGACTGACCGAGGTCCTGCTTCCCCTGGTCAAGGAGCAGACCTTCCTGAACCTCACAGAGGTCCCCCCCGAGCTGCAGTCGGTCCTGCAAGATACGCTCCGCTACGGAAACCCCATGAGCGAATCGCCCCGGAAGCGGACGAGGTGGCTCAGGACCACCGACGTGCCGGTGCGGGATCTTTCGAAGGATGCAGCGCCCGTGGACGTCCTCTGGTTCGTGGAATGCTACCCGTCCTACCACCCCCGTGGGCAGGACGGTACCCGGGCTACGGCCCGGCTCTTCCAGGCGCTGGGCATTGACTTCGGCATCCTGGGAAACGAGGAGAAGTGCGCCGGCGAATGCGCGCGACTCCTGGGGGAGGCCGGGCTCTTCGACACCCTCATGGATTACAACATGGCGGTGTTCAGGAATTACGAGTTCCGGCGGATCGTCACATCCGGAGCCCACGCTTATGACGCCTTCCGGTATCAGTACCCGGCAGTGGGATTCAACTACGAGGTCCACCACACTACTCCGTTCCTGGCGAGCCACCTGGATACTCTCAGGCCACTGTTGACGAAAGAGCTGGACCTCGCGGTGACCTACCACGATTCCTGCTGCCTCGGGCGGCACAACGGTTTCTACGAGGAGCCCCGCGCGCTCCTGGAAGCGATCCCCGGAGTCCGGCTGGTGGAGATGCCGCACAACCGCATCAACGCCATCTGCTGTGGTGGAGGGGGAGGGGGGATGTGGCTGGATACCTACTTCAAAGAAAAAGGCTACGAGAGGCTTTCGGATCGAAGGGTCGAGGAGGCAGTGGCCACAGGCGCCGATGTCCTGGCTGTCTCCTGCCCGTACGAGGTCTCTCGATTCGAGGACTCACTCAAGCTCCTGGGCCACGAAGACCGCATGGTGGTCCGCGATGTAACGGAGCTACTGGGCGAGGCGACGGGGGAGCCGATAGAAGCATGAAAAGCTTGACGGGTTGCCCAACCGAACGTGCCCCTCGGGTGAAGCGGCATGCCGCTCCATAGAAGCGTGAGAGTATCTCATGAAGATCGTGGTTTTGTTGAAGATGGTCCCCGACGTGGTGGAGGAGCTGGAGTTGGGTCCAGACGGGAGGTCGCTGGACCTCGAACTCCTCCGGTTGATCATCAACGAGCGGGATGAGCACGCTCTGGAGCAGGCGCTTCTGCTCAAAGAGCGTCACGGAGGAACGGTGACCGTCGTGGCCCTGGATGCCCCCGAGATCGACGATGTGCTCTTCACCGCGCTGGCCCGAGGTGTGGATCGCGTGGTGAAGATCGAGGGAGCCCCGGAAACCCTGACCACCCACGGAGCCGCCTCACTGCTGGCAGGAGGGCTTCCGGACATCCCGGACCTCCTTCCCGCCGATCTCCTGCTCACGGGCTGCCAGGCCATGGACGACCTGGACGCGCAGACCGGCCCCTTCCTCGCTCAGCGGCTGGGCCTTCCGTATGTGGGGGTCATTTCGGGAGTGGAGGTGGACCTCGAGGCGCAGAGGGCTTTCGTCTCCAAGGAATACCCCGGCGGAATGCACGGGGACTTCGAGGTCACGCTCCCCGCTCTCCTGGGCATCCAGGCGGCGGCGACCGCGCCCCGTTACGTCCCGGTGGCGAAGGTTCGGGCGGCGATGCAGTCCGGCGAGGTGGAGGCAATCTCCCCATCCGCCCAGCCGGAGCCTCCCCTGGTCGAGGTGCTGAAAATGATGAAGCTCGAGGCCGCGGGCCACGCGGAGATGCTGGAGGGGTCCGTGGAGGAAGTGGCTGGCCGCGTGGCCGAACTCCTTGGCGAACGCGGATTGCTCTGAGGAGGGATGAGAATGGCCGGTAACATCTGGGTGATGGCGGAGCAGTGGAACGGTGGGATCTCCGAGGTCACCTATGAGCTCCTGGCCCTGGGGCGTGAGCTAGCCGACGGCCTTGGTGTCTCCCTGGAGGTCGTGCTCCTGGGTCACGAAGCGGAGGAATTGGCTGCGGGACTGGGAGAAGCCGACGTCGTGCTCTACGGGGACGATCCCGCCCTCCAGGAGCCGACTGCAGAAGCCTACAGTCGTGTCCTCACGGCGGTGATCAGAGAGAGAGGGCCGCACGGCATTCTGATCCCGGTCACCAACGTCACGTGGGACCTTCTCGGCCTTCTGCCCGCTGAGCTGGGTGCACCTCTCCTCAACTTCTGCAAGGACGTGGGGGTGGCCGACGGCCGACTGGAGGCGCGCTGTCTGCTCTACGGCGGGAAGATGGAGGCCAACGTGGCAGCCACTGGGACTCCCGCGATTCTGGGTGTGATGGCCGGGGCTCGGGCCGCCGATGGACCCGCTGCCGGGGAGGCACCCCCGATCGAGCGGTTCCCGGTCAGCCTTCCCGAGGCTCCCAGGACGGAACTGCAACGGTACGTCGAGGCCGAGGCCGGGGACGTGGACCTCACGCAACAGGAGGTCCTGGTCGCCGTCGGAAGGGGAATCGGATTCCAGGACAATGTCGAGCTCGCGGAGGAGCTCGCGGAAGAGCTGGGCGGGGCGGTGTGCGGATCCCGTCCGGTAATCGATCAGGGATGGCTTTCCCTTTCCCGCCAGATCGGAAAGTCCGGAGTGATCGTGAAGCCCCGGCTCTACGTCGCGGCCGGAATCAGTGGAGCCCCCGAGCACGTGGAAGGGATGAAGGACTCCGAGATGATCATCGCCATCAACACGGATCCGGAGGCTCCCATCTTCAGCGTCGCCCACTACGGCATCGTTGAGGATGCCAACGACGTGATGGAGGCTCTGACTGAGGCGATCCAGGAGGCGAAAGGATAGGAGCCATGCCCGATCCGACCACTGTAAGCTATTTCGGATTGCCGGGCTATGTCTTTCTCTGGCTCATTGCCATCGTCTCGTTCTTCTTCTTCGTACGCCGGATTGCTCGGCTGATCCGGGCTCTGAACCGAGCGCGTCCGGAGATGAGATGGGACAGGATGCCCCGGAGAATCCGCACCTTCGTCACAAACGTCTTCGTGCAGCCACGGATCTTCAACGAGAGGACGTTCGGGGCGGCTCACTTCTTCATCTTCTGGGCGTTCGTCTTCTACGCGTCGAGCTTCTTCTGGAATCTCATCCGTGGACTGTTCCCGGTAGTGCCCCTGCCGTACGCCGACGACGTTCCGTTCGTCGCCTTCATGATGGAGATCCTGACGGTCATCGGCCTGGCAGGTCTCGTCGTGATGGCCGTGCGTCGCTACATCCTCACGCCGGAGGGCCTGGAACGGACGTTCGATGCCAGCTTGGTCCTCGTCCTGATCGCCGCGCTTTTCGTATCCTTCCTGGGCATGGAGGGAGCTAAGGGGCTCACTGGAGAGCACGCGAGCGCGTGGACTCCAGCGGGAAACCTTCTGGGCCGGGGGCTCGCGGTTTCCGGGGTCGATCCGGAGTCAGCCCAGCCGATCTTCTCTGCCATGTGGTGGCTCCACATGGCCACGGTGCTGTTCTTTCTAGCCTATCTGCCCTATTCGAAGCACGGACACCTGATCTTCTCGCCCTTCGCCGTGTTCTTCGCCTCGCTCCGTCCAGGGTCCATGCCCCCTCCCTCCGAGGGAGCCGCTCGGCTCGAGGACTTTACCTGGCGCCAGGTCTTTAGCGGCCTGGCCTGTGCCGAGTGCGGGCGCTGTGATCGCTCCTGCCCTGCGTACAACAGCGGATTCCCCCTGTCTCCCAAGGACCTGATCCACGAGATGAAGCACGCGTTTCTGGCTTCCCTTCCCGCAGAGTCGGAGGCGAGAGCGTCCTCGGATGAAGGAAGCAGGGGTGGGAACGGCAAGCGATTCGTGGGCGACGTCATCGCCGCCGATGCCATCTGGGCGTGTACCTCGTGCCTGGCCTGTATGGATCGCTGCCCGGTGTTCAACGAGCACGTTCCGATCCTCACGGAGATGCGCCGGCATCTGGTGACCGAGGGAGAGTTGGACGAGCGGGTCCAGGAAGTCCTGATGAACATGACCCGCTATGGCAACTCCTTCGGCAAGTCACCCCGAGCAAGGGCAAGGTGGGCGAAAGGCCTGGATTTCAAGATCAAAGACGCCAGGAAGGAGCCGGTGGAATACCTCTGGTACGTCGGGGACTACGCCTCCTTCGATCCCAGGATGACGGAGATCACCCGCACGACCGCCGAGATCTTCCACCAGGCCGGGCTTGATTTCGGCATTCTTCACGAGGGCGAGCAGAACACCGGCAACGACATCCGCAGAGTCGGAGAGGAAGGGCTTTTCGACCTTCTGCGTGAGAAGAACCGCGGGGTCCTGGAGAAGGCCAGTTTCCGGAGAATCGTCACCACGGACCCCCACACGTACCACGCCCTCAAGCACGAATACGGAAGCGGGCTGGCAGGGGAGAACGGCATGGAGGTGCTTCATTACACGGAGCTCCTGGACGAGCTACTCCACGAAGGACGGCTCCAGATCCGGAACCCCCTGGAAGGCCGGCTGACCTACCACGATCCCTGCTATCTGGGGCGGTACAACGGAGTCTACAAACAACCTCGCAGGGTGCTCGAGTCCCTGGGGCGGAAGGTGGTGGAGATGCCCCGGAATCGTTCCAACGCCTACTGCTGCGGGGCCGGCGGAGGGCGAATCTGGATGGAGGACGTCGCCGGCGTCACGGAGCGGCCAGCCGAGAGCCGGGTGCGCGAGGCAGCGGGTCTGGACGGAGTGAGCACACTCGTGGTGAGCTGCCCCAAGGATCTCGTGATGTTCCAGGATGCGCTCAAGACCACGGGTCTCGATGACAAGCTCGTGATCAAGGATGTGATGGAGCTGGTGGCCGAGGCCGTTCGGCCAATCGAAGAGGAGTGAACTCCATGGAGAAGTCCATGCATAGTGGCAACGGGGCCCCGGCGGTTGGAGTCTACATCTGCCACTGCGGCGCGAACATCGCCGGGACGGTCGACGTAGCCGCCCTGTCGGAGTGGGCGGCCATCCTCCCAGGGGTCAGAGTCTCGCGGGACTACAAGTACATGTGCTCAGACCCCGGGCAGGAGATGATCAAGCAGGACATTCGCGATCACGGGCTGAGCCGGGTCGTCGTGGCATCCTGCTCACCCCACCTGCACGAGAAGACCTTCCGAACCGCCACCTCGGACGGCGGCCTGAATCCTTTCTTCTTCCAGATGGTGAACATCCGGGAGCACGACTCGTGGGTCCACAAGGACCGGGACGTGGCGACGGACAAGGCCAAGGACCTGATCCGGGCGGCGGTGCGCCGGGTCCAGCTGCACAAGCCCCTGGAGGTGCGGCGAGTCCCGGTCCGCGAGGAGGTTCTCGTCGTGGGCGGTGGCATCGCCGGCATTCACGCCGCTCTCATCCTGGCAGACGCCGGGAAGCACGTCTACCTGGTGGAGCGGGAGCCCACCATCGGCGGTCACATGGCGATGTTCGACAAGACGTTTCCGACACTGGACTGCGCCGCGTGCATCCTGACACCCAAGATGACCGCCGTGAAGGCTCACCGGAACATCACCCTCTGGACGCTCTCCGAGGTAACCGATGTGAGCGGCTACGTGGGTAACTACCGAGTCACGGTGAAGCGCAAGCCACGGTACGTGATGGAGGACGTGTGCGTGGGCTGCCTGGAGTGCATCGACGCGTGCGTCTACAAGACGGCGAAGGTCGACGATGAGTTCAACCTGGGGTTGTCGAAACGCAAACCCATCTACATGCCCTTCCCCCAGGCCGTACCACAGGTGGTGACCATCGACCCGGAAACCTGCATCGACTTCAAATCCGGGAAATGCAAGAAGACCTGCATCGAAGCGTGTGATGAGCGACACGCCATCAATCTCCAGCAGGAGGAGCAGACCCTGGAGATCGAGGTGGGAACGATCATCCTGGCCACGGGCTTCAGGGTCTTCGACCCCAAGCGCACGCCATACTACGGCCATGGGGTCTATCCGAACGTCTACACTTCCCTGGAGGTGGAGCGACTTCTCAATTCCGCCGGACCTACGGGCGGAGAGCTGGTCATGCGGGATGGGCGCAAGCCCCAGTCCGTGGGCATCATCCACTGCATCGGGAGTCGGGACGAGAACACCAATCGTCACTGCTCCAAGGTCTGCTGCATGTACTCCTTGAAGATGGCCATGCTCATCAAGGAGAAGACGAGCGCGGAGGTTCACAACTTCTACATCGATATGCGCACACCCGGAAAGACCTTCGAGGAGTTCTACAATCGGACGGCCGAAGAAGGCGTACACTTCGTCCGCGGCAAGATCGCGGACGTCTATCCCGAGTCCAACGGCAGCGGAAAGCTGATCCTTCAGGGAGAGGACACTCTGCTGGGCAGGATGCGCAGGACCTCTGTGGACATGGTGATCCTCGCTGTGGGGTTGGAGGCGCAGTCGGACGCCGAGGACGTTCGGAGGAGGTTCAACATCACCTGCTCCAGCGACGGATGGTTCCTGGAGCGACATCCCAAGCTTGCCCCCGTCGCCACGTTCACCGACGGCATGTGGGTGGCTGGAGCCTGTCAGGGACCCAAGGACATTCCCGAAACCGTGGCCCAGGCGGGAGCCGCAGCGGCCGAAGCTCTCTCCCTCATCAACGCGGGATACGTGGAATTGGAGCCCAACACGGCGTTCGTGGTGGAGGAAGCTTGCTCCGGATGCAAGACCTGCGTGTCGCTCTGCCCGTACACCGCCATCTCCTTCGTCGAGGCTCGGGAGAAGGCAGAGATCAACGAGGTCCTCTGCAAGGGTTGCGGCGTCTGTGTCGCCGCGTGCCCATCCGGTTCGATCACACAGAATCTCTTCGAGGACGAGGAGATCTTCGAGGAGATCAAGGGGGTGCTGGCGTATGCTTGAAACAACGACGAAGCCCGTTGAGACGGTTCCGGCGACTTACGAGCCGAAGATCGTGGCGTTCTTCTGCAATTGGTGCACCTATCTGGCCGCGGACCTGGCGGGCACGTTCCGCCTGGACTACGCACCCAACATTCGCATCATCCGGGTCATGTGCTCCGGCCGAATCGACCCCCAGTTCGTCCTCGATGCCTTCGCAAAGGGAGCTGCCGGCGTCCTGATCGGCGGTTGTCACCCGGGAGACTGCCACTACGAGGCCGGGAATTACAAGGCCCTGCGACGGTTCCACCTCCTGCGATCGGTCCTGCAGGAAATGGGGATCGAGGAAGAGCGCTTCCGGCTGGAATGGCTCTCCGCGGCCGAGGCGGACCAGCTGAAGAAAGCGGTGGACGACATGGTGGCAAAGGTGCGGGCGCTGGGTCCGCTCCACCTGGAGACCCCTGAGGAGCACTTCGCCGAGGAGGTGATGGTCTCATGACGGACGTGGCGGCTGGTTCCCAGACCGACAAGCCCAAGGTAGCGTTCTACTGGTGCGCTTCCTGTGGTGGGTGCGAGGAGGCGGTCGTCGACCTCGCCGAAAAGATCCTGGACGTGGTGGCGGCTGTCGACATCGTGTTCTGGCCGGTGGCCCTGGACTTCAAGAGGAAGGATGTGGAAGCGATGGAGGACGGCTCCATCCTGGCCTCCTTCATCAACGGTGCCGTTCGTACGACAGAACAGGAGGAGATGGTCCGCCTGCTTCGAAGGAAGTCCCGCCTGGTGATCGCCTTCGGTTCCTGTTCGCACATGGGTGGGATCCCGGGGCTGGCGAATCTCTGGGACCGCAAAAGCATCTTCGAGACGGCTTACCGGGACACGCCAAGTACGGTGAACCCCGAAGGAGTCTATCCGCTACCCGAGTTCAAGGACAACGGGCGTTCGGTGACTCTCCCGGGCTTCTACGACACCGTGCGGGCTCTGAATCAGGTGGCGGAGGTGGATTACTACCTTCCGGGCTGCGCTCCGACGCCGAAGCTCCTCGGTCAGGCCGTAGAGGGTCTCCTCAGCGGCGAGCTTCCTCTGAAGGGAACGGTTCTTTCTCCCGACGTCGCCCTCTGTGATGAGTGTCCCCGAAAGGAGACGAAGCCGGAGACCCTCACCGTCACGGAGTTCTTGCGACCCCATCAGCTGATCCTCGACGAGGAGGAGTGTCTACTGGCCCAGGGCGTCCTGTGCATGGGGCCGGCCACGCGAGCGGGGTGCGAGGCGCTCTGCATCCAGGCGAACATGCCCTGCACGGGATGCTTCGGACCCACCAGTCGTGTCAAGGACCAGGGGGCCAAGGCCCTCGCCGGGTTCGCCTCCATGGTGGACAGCAACGATGAGGAGGAGATTGAGAAGATCCTGTCCGGAATCGTCGATCCGGTGGGCACGCTGTATCGGTACAGCCTGCCCGCGTCGCTGCTTCGGCGAAAGAGAGCGGAGAAAGTAAGCTGATCCATCGGATACCAGCGGAGGGAGGCGAAAGCCAGAACTCCCACCGCGCGGCTCCTTCGGGGTGAAGCACCGGCCCGTGGGAGCGGTCACGGACGCTGCGGAAGACCGGACGAAGAGGAAGAGGCGTGTCTATGAGGCCGATCGCCTTCAGGCTCATGGTGAGCTTTCTGCTGATCATCGTGCTCACCAGCGCGATCTTCAGCGTGGTGGCGATCCAGTTCATCGGCAACCGGGTCGTGGCGGAAGCACAGAACAAGGTGGACTCCGCCCTCAGTTCGGCCTGGGAGATCTACCAGGGCGAGCTGGCCAATGTCTATGACGTGGTCCGGTTCAGTGCGGACCGGTTCTACCTCCGCGATGCCTTGTTGGCCCGGGACTTCGCCGTCGCGTCTGTCGAGCTCGCAGAGGTGCAGAGCGAGGAGCGGCTCGATGTCCTCGCCGTCACCGATCCGAATGGCGTGGTCCTGCTTCGTACCACCAACTCCGGTCACGTGGGCGACAGCCAGGGGCATGACCTGGTGGTGAGAGCGGCCCTTGACCGCCTCGAGCCCGCGGCGGGGACCTCGATCGTGAGCGCGGAGGATCTTCGCAGGGAATCGCCGGCCCTGGCGGAGCGGGCCTATTTCGAATTCGTCGAGACCCCCCGGACCAGGGCGCGACAGGCAACGGAGGAGACGTCCGGCATGATGCTCCGAGCCGCGGCTCCCATCTTCGACCGCAGCGAGAACCTGATCGGTGTCCTTTACGGGGGCGTCCTCCTGAACCGGCGCTACGAGGTCGTGGACAAGGTGAAGGAGACATTCTTTCAAGATGCCCGTCATGACGGCCAGGACATCGGCACGGCGACCATCTTCCAGGACGACGTGCGCATCTCCACCAACGTCCGCAACGAGGACGGCACACGGGCCACCGGCACCCGGGTTACCGAAGAGGTCTACGACCGCGTCGTTCGGGAAGGAGGTCGTTGGATCGGGCGGGCCTACGTCGTGAATAACCGGTACATCTCTGCCTACGAACCCATCCGCGATATCCAGGGTGACATCACTGGCATCCTGTACGTCGGCATCCTGGAAGAGCCCTACATCGCCCTGAGAAGGCGTACCACACTTCTCTTCCTGGCCATCTCTCTCGGCGGCGCGCTATTCGCCATCGCGCTGGCAGGAGTGATCTCCAGAAAACTGTCCGTGCCCATCAAGCAAGTGGTGTACGCCGCCCGGGCCGTCGCCCGTGGGAATCTCCACGCGAAAGTCGCCATTCGCAGCAGCCGCGAGCTGGCGCAGTTGGCTGACGCGTTCAACTCGATGGCCTCGGCGCTCCGAGCCAGGGATGAGAACGTGAAGGAGTTCGCCAGAAAGAGGATCATGGAATCCGAACGTCTGGCGATGATCGGACAACTGGCTGCGGACGTTGCCCACGAGTTGAACAACCCTCTACAGGGAATCGTTGCCTACTCCCACCTGCTCCTGGAGAAGACAGAGCCGGGGCACGAAACGAGAGAGCCCCTGCAACGCATCGTGGGCGAGGCGGACCGGGCCACCGGTATCATTCGCGGGTTGCTGGATTTTTCGAGACCCAAGGCCTTCCAGAAGAAGCCGTCAGATATCAAGGCGGTCCTCCAGGATTGTGTGTCTCTGGTGGAGAGCCGCGCTCTGTTCCACAACATCGAGATCGTCAAGGAGTGGGAGGGGCGTCTGCCTCGCGTGATCATGGACGCGGCTCAGATTCAGCAAGTCTTCATGAACATGATCATCAATGCCGCAGAGGCCATGGATGGTGCCGGAAGGCTGGAAATCGCCGCCCGATGGTACCCCGCGAGCCAGGCAGTAGAGGTGGAGTTCACCGACACGGGTCATGGAATCAGCGAGAAGGACCTGGAACGGATTTTCGATCCTTTCTTCACCACCAAGGAAGTGGGACATGGCACAGGCCTGGGGTTGGCCATCAGCTACGGGATCGTGAAGGAACATGCGGGCACGATCTACGTGAAGAGCGAAGTGGGCAGGGGCACGACGTTCACCGTCCGACTTCCTGTGGTCGGAGGACGGGGGGAGCAGGCAGCGTGACGGGAAACCCAAGAATCCTGATCATAGATGACGAAGAGATCATCTTGGACTCGTGTGCGCAGATCCTGGAGGGAGGCAACTACGAGTTGGCCACCGCTGGTGACGGAGCCCGGGGGCTGAAGCTCATCGAGGAGTTCCGCCCGGATCTGGTCTTCGTCGACCTGAAGATGCCCGGAATCTCGGGCTTCCAGGTATTGGAGAGGGTCCAGGAGGTTGACCCCACCATCGTCACCGTCGTGATCACCGGCTATGCCACCGTAAGCTCCGCCGTAGAGGCCATGAAGAAGGGAGCCTACGACTTCCTTCCGAAGCCCTTTACTCCGGATGCGTTCCGGTTGGTGGCACGTCGTGGGCTGGAGAAGAGAAACCTCGTGCTCGAAACAATGGCTCTCCGTCGCGAGAGAGAGCTGCTCCGGAATCACTTCGCGGCCGTCGTTTCTCACGAGCTGAAGTCACCTCTCGGTGCAGTGCAGCAGAATCTCTTTGTCCTCGCCAAGGAGCTCGAGGATACCGCCACCGAAGAGCAGAAGAAGCGACTCGAGCGCATGAAGGTCCGGATCGACGATCTGCTAAGGATGATCCGCGCGTGGCTTCGGGGGATGACGGTTGACGTCGATTCTATCGCCGACAGCAGCACCGAGGTATCCATCGACATTCCGATATCGAAGGCAGTCGAGACGGTGGAAACCCACGCGGTTCGAAAAGACATCGAGATCGCGGCCTCCATCGAAGAGCCCAGTGGCATCGTGTGGGGCGACGAAGGAGCACTGACCGAGGCATTGGTCAACCTACTGAGCAATGCGGTCAAGTACTCTCACGTCGGTGGTCAAGTGTCCATCAGGGCCCAGAAAGAGGGTTCACAGATCGTAGTTTCTGTTTCCGACACCGGGGTGGGTATATCCACTGAGGAGCTGCCCCGCATCTTCGAAGGGTTCTACAGAGCCAGATCAGGAGAGACCCAGGAGGAGGGCCACGGCCTGGGTCTGGTGATCACACGACGCATTATCGAGGCCCACAGGGGATCCATTGGCGTCGAGACCGAGGTTGGAGAAGGTAGCACGTTTACGATCATCCTACCGGCACATGAAGCCGACTTTCAGGCCGAGGCTCTCGAAAGCAGCTCAACCTCGGCATATTCGTGATAGGGAGACCCCGAATGACCGAGCGCAAGAGATTACTCTGTGTGGATGATGACCCCGACTATCTCGAAGGGATCGTCGCGATTCTGGAGGGCGCCGACTACGACGTCAACGTAGCGTACAATCCGAAGGACGGGTACGATGCCCTCAAATCGAAGGATTACGACCTTCTGCTCCTCGACATCATGATGGGCCGCGGTGCCGAAGGCGTCATGCTGGCCCGAAAGATCCGAAAAGACCCTACTTTGCAGGAGCTTCCGGTGTTGATCATCACAGGAATCCGGGAGCAAGTGGCCTTCCTGTTCCCGGGTGCACCTCTCCATCCCCACTTCTTCCCGGTGGATGAGCTGATGGAAAAGCCCGTGGAGCCGGATCTTCTTCTCGATCGAGTCCAGGCCTTGCTCGATGCATCCGAGGCGAGGAAGGCAGAAGCCAAATAGAGGACGCCCACATGTTCAGGAAGCCTTCGTTCAGCGAGGAAATCACCAACCTGATGTACTCGAGGGACCAGAGGCCATTGCACTGCTGCATTCAGTGTGCAACGTGCTCCTCGGCCTGCCCAGCGGTTGAGTTCATGGACCACACGCCCCGTGAGCTCTTCGGCTTGATCAATGCCGGTTTGAAAGACGAGGTATTGTCCAGCAATACGTTCTGGACCTGCGCATCCTGCTACGCCTGCTCGGAGCACTGCCCGAAGGATATCAACCCGACGCGCATCATGTATGTGCTGAAGCGGTATTCCATCTGGAAAGGCCGCTCCAAGGCAGGCCTGATCGGGCCGGACTTCTCGAGGCGCTTCGTGCAGACGATTCTCAAGACAGGCAAGTCCTACGAGCCTGGATACGCTCCCGCGTTCATCCTGGAGGGTGGATTCCAGGGCCTGCTTCGGGAAGTAGCGACCGGTATGAAGCTGTTGCGCAAGGGTCGCCTGCCCTTGATCCCTGCGAAGGTCAGGAGGGTGGACAAGTTTCGAAAGATGCTCAACCGGGTCATGCCTCTGGAAGGTATCGCATGAAAACCTACGCGTATTACCCGGGCTGTTCGCTCGAGACCATGGCCGCAAGCTATCACCTCTCAGCGGTCGAGGTGGCTGCCAAGCTGGGTGTGGAGCTCGAGGAAGTGGAGGATTGGAACTGCTGCGGGGCGACGCCCTACTCCCACATCGACGAGATCCTCGCCGACGCACTCTGTGCCCGCAACCTGGCGATTGCCGAAAAGGGAGATCTGGATCTCGTGGCCCCGTGCAGTGGTTGCTACAAGAACATGTACTACGCGAATCAGCGTCTCACCACGGACCCCGATCTGGCTGAGCACATCAACTTTGCATTGGAAGAAGATGATCTGCACTACGGAGGTAGCGTGGAGGTCTTCCACCTCATGCAGATCTTCGCGGATCATGTGGGTCTCGACTCCATCCGGGAGCAGGTATCCAGGCCTCTGACGAACCTTCGGGTGGCCCCCTACTACGGCTGTCACCTGATCCGCCCCCGGAAGGAAGGCGTGAGTGTCGAAGAGGCCGGAAATCCCCGGTTCTTCGAAGACCTGATTACGGCTCTAGGCGCCACGCCCGCGGAGTACACCGCCCGGTTGCGATGCTGTGGAGGGTCTCTCATCGCTACCAGCAGGAGGGCCGCTCTGAGCATGTTGCGGGACCTTCTACAGAGTGCGGTGAACGTGGAGGCGGACGTGATTGCCACTGCCTGTCCGCTGTGCCAGATCAACCTCGAGTGTTATCAGGGGGACGTGAACAGGGAGTACGGCACCGAGTTCTCGGTGCCCATTCTCTACTTCACCCAGATCATGGGACTGGCGATGGGAATGCGTCCCAAAGAAGCGGGTCTCGGAAGAGAGCTGGTGCGGCCGACGGCCGTACTGGCCTGCGCACGCGGTCAGTAGCCGGACTCGACGGATCGCACGAAATCGTGAGCGGCAAGAGAGGATAATAAGGCCATGAGCAAGCCCGTTCAAGAAGCATGGGAGCAGGGCCAGAAGAAGGCGAACGAAGGCTACATGCAGCAGCGCCGAATCACCATCGACCCCATAACCCGACTGGAGGGACATGGGAAGATCGACATCTTCCTCAACGAGCAAGGAGACGTGGATCGGGCCTATTTCCAGGTTCCGGAGCTAAGGGGTTTCGAGCGCTTCGCACAAGGCCGCCCTGCCGAAGACATGCCCCAGATCACATCGCGCATCTGTGGAGTCTGCCCCACCGCACACCACATGGCGGGGACGAAGGCCCTCGACGACCTCTACAAGGTCGACCCGCCCCCGGCGGCAAAGAAGATCAGGGAGCTCATGTACTCGCTCTTCATGACCGAGGACCATACCCTCCATTTCTACTTTCTGGGGGGGCCGGACTTCGTAGTGGGTCCTGATGCTCCTGCCGCCGAGCGGAACGTGCTCGGAGTCATCGGAAAGGTGGGGGTGGACATCGGCAAGAAGGTCATCTCCATGCGACGAGAGATCCGGGAGGTGATGACCCTCATCGGCGGGAAGGTCATTCATCCCGTCCTGGGCCTTCCCGGCGGCGTGTCCCGCCGAATCAAGCCCGCGGAGCAGGAGCGGATTCAAAGGGTGGCGGACGAGTCGGTGGAGTTCGCCAAGTTCACCCTCCAGATCTTCGAGGACGTGGTTCTGAAGAACACGGACTACGTGAATCTCATCGTCTCCGATGCGTTCACCCACTACACCTACTACATGGGTCTGACGGATGATGACAACAGGGTGAACTTCTACGACGGTCTGATCCGGGTGGTTTCCCCGGAAGGGGGCGAGACGGCGAGGTTCCCCGCGCAGGAATATCTGGACTACGTGGCAGAGCATGTCGAGCCATGGAGCTACGTGAAGTTCTGCTACCTGAAGCCCATTGGATGGAAGGGCTTCACCGACGGCATGGACAGTGGGATCTACGCGGTGGCGCCCCTGGCACGACTCAATGCAGCGGATGGAATGGCGACTCCGCTGGCTCAGGAGGCCCATGACAAACTCTTCGAGACGCTGGGCGGCAAGCCTGTCCATCACACCCTCGCCAACCACTGGGCCCGGGTGGTGGAGCTACTCTATGCCGCCGAGCGGCTCAGGGAACTGGCTTACGATCCGGAGCTCGTCGACCCCAACGTTCGCACGCTACCGACCGAGACGCCGAAGGAAGGTGTCGGGGTAGTGGAAGCTCCGCGTGGAACCCTATTCCATCACTATCAGACCGACGACCGGGGAGTGATCGAGAAGGCCAACCTCATCGTGGCCACTCAAAACAACTCGGCTCGCATCGCCATGAGCGTGGAGAAGGCGGCCAAGGGAATGGTGTCCGGCGGGGACGTAAGCGAAGGCGTGCTGAACACCGTCGAGATGGCGTTCCGGGCCTATGATCCGTGCCACGCATGCGCCACACACTCGCTCCCGGGCAGCATGCCGCTCATGGCCTGTGTCAGGGATCCCCAAGGAAGGATCCTCTCCACGCTGCAGCGGGATCGCGACGGTCGTGTGCGTCGCAGCTGACAGGGCCGCTGCTGGCCCCTCCCTGGGCCCCGGGGAGCAGCCGCCTGCCGAAGCGTGGGCCGACACTCGTGTGCTCTGCCTTGGTAATGACATCCTGTCAGATGATGCGCTGGGCGTGATCGTTGCAGAGCGGCTGCGGGAGTGCCCGCCCCGCGCTTGCGAGGTAACCTATACTTTCGCCGGAGGATTCGGCCTCCTGGACCATCTGGTGAACGCACGCCGTCTGATCGTGGTAGACACGATGGTGACCGGGCAGGTGGATCCCGGCACGGTCTCTCTCCTGCGAGAGGAAGATTTCCGTTGCGCTCCTGGGGATTCGCCACACTATGTTGGACTGTTTGAGGCCCTGGAGGCCGGGCGGGGTCTGGAGCTCGGGACCCCGGAGGAAGTGGTGATCGTGGCCGTGGAAGCCGCCGATTGCCTGACTATAGGAGGACCCATGCACCCGAGCGTAGAGGCCGCGGTCCCCGCAGTGGTGGACCTGGTCAGGAAGCTTGCCGGGTCCCCCTCCCTTCTGCCAGAAGCTCGATGACCCTGGCGATGCCAGCGGTTTGAAGCGTTTCGTCAGGGAGGATCACGATGTTGGAAAGGCCCGACTCGAAGGCTATCGACCGGAAGAGCCGGATCGCCATGCCATCCACGGTGATCGAAAAGCAAGACCCGGATGTGCGGATTCACAACTTCGACGAAGTCTATCTCCCGTTCGACGAAGAGTCCGCGAAAGCCGCAGCCGGACGCTGCATGCAGTGTCCGGCTCAGGCCTGCATCAAGGCATGCCCCGTTCACAACGACATTCCACTGGCCCTGTGGCACATCGAAAACGGGGAATTCGCGGATGCCGCACGGATCTTTCGCATGACCAGCACACTGCCCGAGATCTGCGGGCGGGTCTGCCCACAAGTGCTGCTCTGCGAGGGGGCCTGTCCCCACGTGAAGAAAGGGAACACTCCGGTGCCGGTGGGCCGACTCGAGGCGTTCGTCTCCGATTACCTCAGACGCAGCGAGGGCCTTCCGGTCGAAAGGCAGCCCGCCACGGGCCACCGGGTCGCGGTGGTTGGAGCCGGTCCCGCGGGCCTGACCGTCGCGGAGCTCCTGTCCAAGAAAGGGCATTCCGTGACCGTCTTCGAAGCCCAGCCAGCGAGTGGCGGCGTGATGCGCTACGGGATTCCAACGTTCAAGATGGATCACGGCCTCATCGACGAGAAGACGGAGTACCTGGAGCAGCTGGGGGTCGGATTCGTCTACGAGACGATGATCGGTGAGGACCCGAGTGTTGATGACCTGTTCGATCAGGGCTTCGAGGCCGTGTTCCTGGGCGTGGGGGCCGGAGTCGGCGCCGATTTCGAGGTGCCAGGCGTGGACCTCGATGGCGTGTACGACGCCACGCCCTTCTTGATTCAGTCAAACGTGAAGGAACGCGACCGGCCCAGCCACCTCAACGAACCCGCGAAGGTAGGCTCTCGTGTCGTGGTGATCGGTGGCGGCGACACCGCCATGGACTGCGTGCGCACGTCAGTTCGCCTCGGTGCCGAGGACGTCACCTGCGTCTACCGCCGCACCGAGGCGGAGATGCCGGGGAACGTGCGGGATCGTCAGATGGCTAAGGAGGAGGGGGTCGCGTTCCGCTGGCTTACGCAGCCCCTGAGGTTCGTCGGGAACGACGAGGGTCGCGTGGTGGCCATGGAATGCATCGAGATGCAATTGGGAGAGCCCGACGAATCCGGCAGGAGGCGGCCCATCCCCATCGAAGGGTCCGAGTTCACGATGCCGGTGGAGACGGTGATCCTGGCACTGGGTTACTGGCCGGACCCGCTCATGGGGAAGACGACCCCCGAACTCGAGACCCACTCCTGGGGATTGATCACCATCCAGGACGAGGAGACAGGCGCCACTTCGAGGAGAGGAGTCTTTGCCGGTGGTGACATCGTGCTAGGTCCTGCCCTGGTCGTCAGGGCGGTGGCCCATGGCCGCCGGGCAGCGGAGGGCATCCACCGGTTCTTGACGGGCAGCGATGGACAGGCCAACTGAGGGCGCGCAGGTTCCCTGCCCTGTCGAGCGCCTCTTCCAGATCGCGGAGCGCCTCCCCTAGATCAGCGCCTTGGACCGAAGCAGAGGGCGCGGGTCCACGAGATTCTTTTTCAGCGCTGCTGCCTTTGGCGGAAGACCCAGGGCCACCGCCATCAGCTGGGTGAAATAGAGCACCGGCATGGGCTCCTCCAGCTCCATCTGGAACTGGCGAGCATCCAGGTTCGTGTGGCAGAGAGGGCATGCGACCGCGATGGCGTCCGCGCCCGCATCACGGGCATGCTGGATCAGGTCGCCGCTCAGCTTCAGGACGATGTCCTGCCGGGTCAGGGAATGAGCAGCTCCACAGCAGGAGGTCTTGTCAGACCAGTCGAGCACTTCCGCGCCCAGGGCCGCCATCAGGGTGTCCATGTCCGTGGGGTTCTCCGGATGCTCTGCTTCCGTCACCTGAGGAGGACGTGTCAGTAGGCAACCGTAGTAGCATACCACGCGTAGACCCTCGAGGGGCCGTTCCACCCGGTCGGCGATGGCCCCCTCCCCCACGTGCTCGAGAAGGGTCTGGACCAGTGTCTTGACCTCGACGGTGTCCTGATATTCGTACCCGATTGCGCCCTGCGCCGCCCTTCCATGGGCTTCGTCATGCCGGTTCTCGTACTGGGCCGCCTTGTGCCGGTTGAAACAGGCAGCACAGGGCATGGTCACCTCTTTGAATCCGCTCTGCTCGATGAGGGAGAGATTCTCCATCGGCAGCTCGAAGGCGGATTCCGGGTCCGCACGGTGGGCCGCGCTGCTCCCGCAGCAGAGCCACCCGTGAGGCTCGATCAGCCGCACATCCAGAGCCTCACAGACGGCTCTGGCTGAGTGGTCGAACTCGGCCGCAGTCGAGTGGAGCGAGCATCCAGGATAGTATGCGACCGCCTCCTCGGCACCGGGGACGGGCTTCACCTTGCGCGGGTGACGGGTCAGCTGTGGCAGGAAGGCGATCTTGCCTCTACGGATCATCTTCATCCCCAGCGGCAGGTCCTGCATCGGCTTCCCCGTCCGCAGGTTCATCTCCGCCATCAACCCCAACTCGTAGGCCCGACCCCACAGTCGGACCTCCCGCATGAAGGCCTCGTTGAAGATGCCTACTGACTTCACGGGACATTCCATTCCACGATCGCGGGCCTCCCGGGTCAGGAACTCCATGATCGCCGTGATGTCCAGATTCTGGGGGCAACGGGTCGCGCAGGTCTGGCATGAGGCGCAGAGCCACGGCGTCTCGGATTCCAGCGCGATGTCCTCCTGACCCAGCTGCAAGGCGCGCATGATCTGGTTGGGCTGCCAGTCGAGGAACTCCGCCACCGGACAGCCGCTGGTGCATTTGACGCACTGGTAGCAGAGGTAGACGTTCTGACCGACCTCCTCCTGGACACGGCGAGCGAGATCGGGGCTGATGGTCATCGGCTCGTCGACGGGTCTATCGTTCTCGCTCATGCGCTCTCTCCCGCCGGTTCAGGGGCTGACACGACCGGGCGCTCGGACAGCCCCGCCCCCTCCACGATCGGCTTTATGGCCTCCTCCCACTCGATCGCCATGATGTGGACCCCCGCCACCCCTTGAATCTCGCGAAGCTCCTTGATGAGATCGATGCAGATCCGGATGCCCTCCTCTTTCCAGGCGTTCGAGCGGGCGGCCTTATCCTCCGATGTCATCTCCTCTTTTGGCTTGCCAGACCAGGGCTCTCCCGCCTTGGTCATCCGATCGATCAACTCGTCCGGAACCAGGATGCCCGGAACGTTGTTCTTCATGTAACGCGCCATCCCCGGGCTCTTGAGCGGTCCGACGCCGGCAAGGATGAACGTCTTCTCATGGAGGCCGAGGGCCCTCACCTTCTCCATGTACCGCGCGAAGGCTGGAACGTCGTACACGAGCTGAGTCTGAATGAAGTCGGCTCCGGCCTTGACCTTCTTCGCCAGACGGTAGGGACGGAAGTCCACAGGATCGGCAAACGGAGCTGCCGCGGCACCCACGAAGAACCGTGGTTCCTGCCCTTTGAAATCGTCTCCGGATTGGAAGACGTGCTCGTCGCGCATAGCAGCAACCATCCGGACCATCTGCAACGAGTCGATATCGAACACGTTCTTGGCCGTCGGGTGGTTACCGAAGATCTGATGGTCGCCGGTCAGGCAGAGGAGGTTACGCATGCCCAGGGCGTACGCGCCCAGGAGGTCGCTTTGAATCGCCAGCCGGTTACGGTCCCGGCAGGTCATCTGGATGACCGGCTCGAGACCTTCCCGAACCAGGATAGTCCCGGAGCCGATGCTGGAGATGCGGACGACAGCCGTCTGGTTGTCCGTGAGGTTCACCGCATCCACGAAGCCCTTAAGGAGCTTCGCCTTGTTTCGGATCACCTCTCCATCCGCGCTCTGGGGGGGGCCCAGCTCTCCGGTGACTGCGAAGTGACCCGCACGCAGGACTCGCTCCAGATTCGAGCCCGACAGGTATCCGTTGTCGCTCGATTGCGCGTCCATCCTCTACTCCTCCTCCGCAGCCAGCCGCAGGTCCTCACGAATGATCTTGCGTGGCCCGCCGTCCCGTGACGTGCGCCAGTTCTTCGGTGGTTGGAGGTCCATGAGGGCTTCCACCTTGTTCATTCTGCTCAACCGATCGTAGATCAACTGCCAGGCACAGGGAATCTCCGGGTTGATCTCGCAATGACCATCCTCGGAGCCGCCGCAGGGTCCGTTGAGCAACGACTTCGAGCAGCGTGCGATTGGACAGATGCCACCCGTCAATCCAAGGATGCAGTCCCCGCAGGCTGCGCATCGCTCCTCCCAGACTCCCTGCTCGGTCGGCAATCCGAGGAACGTGGTGTTCAGGCCGGGCACGACCCAGGTATTGGGGAAGCGCTCCGCGATGGCCTGGACGCCGATCCCACAGGCCAGGGAAAGCACGAGATCGGCATCCTGAATCTCGTCGGCGATCTGGTCCAGATATTCCCACTCACACTGGCGTTGGACCGTGGTATCGGTGATGTCCTTCGGATTCCCGCCCAGCTTCGAGGCCATCCGCAGCGACGTGGCCGCGATGGCTGCCTCCCGCTCGCCACCCGCAAAACAGACCGTCACGCAGGTTCCGCACCCAACAACAAGAACCTTCTCGGCATCCGCGATCATCTGTTGAATTTCTTCGAGGGGCTTTTGCTCTCCTACGATCATGAAGGTGCCCTCCGGTATCTTGAACCGTCCACGCCCACCCGGTCAGGCGGGGTCGGGCTCACGCAAGGGGTTCGGTCCCAACTTCGCGACTTGCTCTGTCATTTCCTTGGCTGCCTCCGCAAACTGCCCCGCCATTGCAGAGGACATGTTGAACATTCGGACCCGATCCGATTCCAGGCCGATCTGTCCGAGCAACTCCTTTACTCGCTCCACCCGGCGTTTGGCGTTCAGATTACCTTCCAGGTAATGACAGTCACCGGGTAGTCACCCCGCCGCCATCACCCCGTCTGCTCCCGCCTCAAGGGTTTGGAGAACCATCAACACGTCCAGCTGCCCCGTGCAGGGAAGCTGTACGATTTTGATGTCCGGAGGATACTGCATCCGCAGACCCCCCGCGAGGTCCGCCGCTGCGTAGGCACAATGCTCGCAGCAGAAGGCAACGATGTGAAGAGGGTGAATATCCATTCCTACGTTCCGAGACTACTATGATCTAGATTCCTAAGATACCTTCCTCCGGATCCGACCGAGCCTGTGATTGCATCAGCGCATTCACCGTCGCCCTCATCTGGGAGTCGGTATAGTGCATGAGCTGAATTGCCCTGGCAGGGCATTCACCGACACACGTGCCACAGCCCTGGCAGATCGTCGGCTCGATGTATGCGGCGCCCATGATGTTCCCCACCCCAAGCACGTTCGACTTGACGAGGGGGACGCCGAATGGACAGATCCGGGCACATGTCAGGCAGCCAGTGCAGGAGGACTCGTCCACAACTGCGACGCGCCCTCCGGCGCTGAGGGTGTCACGACTGAGGATTCGTGCCGCACGCGCTGCAGCTGCATGGGCCTGGATTATGCTCTCGTCCAACAGTTTAGGGTAATGAGCCATACCCGCCATGAACACGCCGTCTGTGCCAAAATCCACCGGGCGGAGCTTGACATGGGCCTCCAGGAAGAAGCCATCATTATCGATCGGAACTTTGAACAGCTTGGCGAGCTCATGGACGTCCGTCCGGGGGACCACCGGCATACTGAGCACGAGTAGCTCGGCATCGAGATGCACCGGTCGCCGCAGGATGGAATCCCAGATCCGGACGGTCAGGGGCTCTTTGTCCACAATCTCGGGACGATCATCCTCATCGTAGCGCACAAAGACCACCCCGCACTCGCGTGCCATGGTGTACAAGCGCTCCCTGAATCCGTACGTCCGGATATCCCTGTACAGGACGGTAATCTGGGCGCGTGGGTTCAGCTTGCTTAGAGTCAGAGCGTTCTTGAGTGCCACAGTGCAGCAAATACGGCTGCAGAACCGTTCTGCTGGACCCACGCACTGGATCATGACCACGCGATCGGGCAGCCGGCTAGTGTCGTTGCGGGCCTCCTCCAGGAGCTCTTCGAACTGTTGTTGTGAAACGATGCGCGGATCCCGGCCGAAGTTGTACTCCTCGCCGCGATACTCCTGGGCGCCCGTCGCCAGGATCACCACTCCGTGTAAGATCTCGTGCTCGCTACCATCTCTGTGTCGAACCCTGCTAGCGAAGTTACCCACGAAACCGCCGGAATCGATCACCCGGCTCTCCGTGTGGACGGTGATCGCCTCACGATCCTGCACTTGCGCAACCAGCCTATTCAGGATCTGCCTCGGGGCCCGCTCAGGGGGAACCATAGGCTCGATCGTGAATACGTGGCGCAGGTTTCCCCCGAGTTCGGACTCCTTTTCGACCAGGTGGACAGGGAATCCCTGGTCAGCCAGCGACAGAGCGGCGGTCATGCCGGCGCCCCCCCCTCCGACCACCAATGCGGCTTTCTGGACCGGCATGTCGATCATGTTTTGCGACTCGAGTAGCCCTGCCCGCGCCACCGCCATGCGCACCAGATCCTTGGCCTTCGCCGTCGCCGCATCCCAGTCGTGAGAGTGTACCCAGGAGCACTGATTACGGATGTTGGCCATCTCGAACAGATATGGATTGAGTCCGGCAGCACGGATGCTGTCCTGGAAGAGCGGCCCGTGGGTGAGAGGCGTGCAGCTCGCCACGACGACGCGGTTGAGCCGGCGCTCTCGCACCACTTGGGTGATGTGTTGGATGCTGTCCTGGGAACACGTGTAGAGGCTCGACTCGGCGTGCGCCACGCTCCCGAGCGTCGAAGCGTATCTTGTGACCTCAGGAACGTCGAGGAAGCCCGCGATGTTCGAACCACAATGGCAGACGAAAACGCCGACCCGCACGGGTTCGTCCGTCACATCGCGCTCCAGCGGGAACTCGATGTCGGCTGTCAGAGAGAAGCGCTCGGACTGAAGCCGGCCTGCCGCGGTCGCAGCTGCACCGCTGGCTTCAACGACGGACTCGGGGATGTCCTTTGGCTCGCGAAACGGTCCTACCGCATAGATTCCTGGACGACTCGTTTCAACGGGATTGAAGCGGACGGTGTGACAGAATCCATGTTCATCCAGCTCCACACCCAGCCGCCGTCCAAGGTCCCGGACTGAAGCCGAGATTTCCATCCCCACGGAAAGAACAACGAGATCGAAGCGCTCAGTAACCTGCCGACCCTCCTCATCCTGGAAATGGAGGACCAGGTTTCCACTCTGTGGTTCCTCATGCAAGGCACTGAGTCGAGCCCGATTGTAGTGAATACCATATTTATCGCGAGCCCGCTCGAAGTAGCCCAAATATCCCTTGGAGAATGCACGCATATCCATCATGAAGACGTGGATATCCAGAGCTGGGTCGTGCTCCTTCGCGATGACCGCTTCCTTCGTCGCGTACATACAACACACGGCCGAACAGTAGTCGTGGCTTTGGTCCCTCGAGCCCACACACTGCAGGAAGGCGATCCGCCGGGGCGTCTTCCCGTCGGACGGCCGCTGGACGTGACCCAGCGTGGGGCCGGAGGCGGACAGCAAGCGCTCGAACTGCAATGCGGTTACGACGTTGGGATATCGCCCGAACCCGTACTCCTCGGACAGGGCTGCATTGTAGATCTGATAACCCGGCGCCAGGATGATGGCCCCGACTTCGACGCGCTCCTCCTGAGCCGTCATATTGTGGTCGATGGCCTCGACACCGCAGGCGTAAACGCAGGCCAGACATTCCGAGCAAACCCCACACTGCAGGCAGCGCCCTGCCTCTACTCGAGCTTGTTGCTCATTCAACCCCAGCACCACTTCCCGGAAACTGGTCACCCGCTCTTCCATGGGCAGCAACACGGGCTCGATCCGCGACTGCAGCTGAATCTCTCCCTCACGCACACGCCGGGACAGCTCCTGGCGCGTAAACTTGATCGCCGGCGGGGCAGGGCGCCCAGAGTGATGGAGCGGCTGCCCGTCCAGATAGCGGCGGATAGACGTAGCCACGCGGTGTCCGAGCGCAACCGCGTCGATGATGTAGCTGGCTCCGGTCTTGCGCCCGGCAACGACAAACAAGCCCGGGATCCCACTGCTCAGGGTTTCTCTATCAACGGCCAGGTCGTCGAAGCGGCTGTCCAGGAAGTGCAGATCCGAGTATTGGCCAGTCGTGCAGATGACCGTGTCTACCTCGACCCTGAACTCGGTGCCCCCTTTCGTGGTCGGGTTACGGCGGCCCTTCGCGCCCTTCGGACTTCCCCGCACCGTCTCGGCCAGTTCGACGCCGACGACCTTTCCGTCCTCGGCCAGGACCCTCGTGAGGGTCGTGCGCTCCAGAACGTGAATCCCCTCTGCTTCAACGGCCGCAACTTCCCAGTGATAGGCCGGTAGCTCGCCACGCGGCCTGTCCAGGGCCAGGTACACTTCGGCGCCCAGGCGCCGGGCCACGGCGGCCGCATCCAAAGCCGTGATCCCCCCACCAACGACGGCGACGCGCTGCTCGATCCGGATCGGCTCCCCCAGATTGACCTTCCGCAGGAAGGTCGCCGCCGGGATCACACCGTTCGCTCCTTCGCCTTCCACTCCGAGAGTGTGCTCAGTCGACGAGATGCCTGTCGCCACACAGACGGCGTCATATCCCTCGTCCAGCAGCTTGGCCGGGTCTTTGATCGGGTGGTTCGTCTTGAGGTGCACCCCCAACGCCAGGATGTCGTCGATATCCTGCTGCAACACCCCCTTGGGCAAGCGATGGGCCGGAATGCCCACCCGCATCATCCCTCCCGCCACCGAAAGGGCTTCGTACACCGTTACTCCGAAGCCCATCTTCACAAGATCGTGAGCAGCCGTCAGCCCGGCGGGGCCGGCTCCCACCACTGCGATCCACTCAGGCCGCGTACGAGGGATCCTGTCTACCGGTTCTCGGCCGTAGGCCAAGGCATGGTCTACGACAAAGCGTTTGAGAGCCATGATCCCCACGGCATCATCCACCAGCGCCCGGGTACAGCGCCCCTCACACGGATGGTGACAAGTACGGCCACAGACACTAGGAAAGGGGTTGTCTTCCTTGATCACCCGGAACGCTTCCCGGTATCGCCCCTCGGCAACGAGGGCGATATAGCCCTGCGCCCTCTGACCAGCCGGGCAAGCATCCCGACACGGGGCCATACCCAGCTTGTCGATGGCGTAGGCATTGGGCACTGCCTGAGCATACAGCCGATACGCAGCCCTACGCTCCGTTAATCCCTCCTCGTACACGTCAGGCACCGAGACCGGGCACACGGCGGCGCAATCGCCACAGCCGATACACCGCTCCACATCGATGTACCGAGGCCTGCGGCATAACTGCACGGCGAAGTGTCCCGCCTCCCCTTCGACACCCAGCACATCGGTATCCGTTAGTATCTCGATATTGAGATGCCGCCCCGCATCGACCAGTCTCGGGCTGATACTGCACATGGCGCAGTCGTTCGTAGGGAATGTCTTGTCGAGCTGCGCCATATGTCCACCAAGAGCCGAGTTCCTTTCGACCAGATAGACCTTGAATCCCTGATCTGCCAGATCCAGGGAAGCCTGGATGCCGGCGACCCCCCCACCGACGACCATGACCGCGCCGGTTGGCGACCTCCCCTTCTGCCCGAACTCCTTGGCCGCATCCATGCTGTTCATCTCACATCGACTCAAAGCCCAACCGTATACTATCTTTCCGTCTGTCTACAGCAGAGATCCTACGTCGCTCTCCTGAGCATAACCCCTGTCACAGGACTGAACTGACCGCTGTCAGCCAGTTTCTTCCGCTCCTTTCCACATTTGCCGCCGCATCTCTGGCGTCTTGAGATCCCGAGGCAAGACGACTGTGAAACAAGTGCCTGCTCTTCCTCCGCCGGAGGCATCCGCGCCCCCATCTGTCAGGTTCGTGACTGAAATGCGCCCCCGGTGAGCTTCAACGATCTTCTTTGCGATCGATAGCCCAAGCCCCATCCCCGCCTCACCCTCCACGTTGCCGGCCCGGAAGAAGTCCTTGAAGATGTGGGGGATGTCCTCCGGCGGAATGCCGGGGCCCTCGTTCTCCACCTCGACGATCACAGCCTCCGGCTGGTAGGAGGCTCGAAAGGTCACCGCACTGCCGTTCGGAGAGTAGCGAATCGCGTTATTCAGCAGATTGGTGAGAACCTGGCGAATGCGCCGGGGAGCGCCCACGATCGGATCGAACTCTGCCGGGGGCTCGACATTGAGGCGGATGCCCTTTTCGGTCGCCGCCAGGCGAACGTCTTCAATGGCTTCATTACCCACCTCACTCAAATCGAACCAGGTGAAGTCCATTTCAATCTGTTCGGGCTGCATCCGAGCGAGATCAACCACGTCCCCGATCTGCCCCCGCAAGTCAGTGACACGAAGAATGCAGCGCTTGACCATCCGTTCCTGCTTGGGGCCCAGCTCGCCGGCAAACCCCTCAAGCATCAACTGCAAGTAGTTCTCGACGGCCGCGAGCGGCGAGCGCAGTTCGTGAGAGACCACCGAGAGGAAGTAGGTCAATGTACCGGTAGCGTGGCGAAAGCGGCTGCTCACCATCGAGCTTATCGTCGCGAGGATCTTGAATCCCACGGCCGGGTGCTCTTCCAGGTACTTGCGCAAGGCCACCCCATCCAACTCGATGACCCGCGTCGGTTCCACACATATGGCCGACGTGGAGTATGCATGGGGATGAACGAGAGCTGAGAATCCGGCCACCGCCCCCGGCGCGATGTAATCGATTGTGGCGTTGCGGGGTGTGGAGTGGCGACCGAGCTGCACCTTCTTCTCCAGCGATACCCGTCCGCGCTCGACAACGAAGAGCTTGTCCGCCCGTTCGCCCTCGATGAGTAATGTTTGACCCTCGTCGTACGTCTCCTCGCGACTGAACTCGGCAATCGCGAGCAGGTCTCCCCGGCTCAGGTTCGAGAAGACCTCCGAGCGACCCAGGCGCTCAGCCAGGAGAGAGGCTCTATGCGATGCGGATGATGTTGCCTCAAGCATGACTCTGAACCTGCAGCAATTCCCCGACCCGACGGATGAGCTCCCTCGGTGCCACCGGTTTCTGTATGTACTCTTGCACATCCATGGCCATGCCGGTCTCCAGCTCATATCGCCTCCGGCTGGCATCCTCGATGACTGTAGTGAGCACCATGATCGGCACCTTCGCGTAGCGCGCTTCACTGCGCATCGCACGGATCACACCCCAGCCATCCATTCGAGGCATGAGCAAATCCAATATCAAGAGGTCCGGGATCTCTCCGGCAATCATATCCATACACTGTTTGCCATCTCGTGCCGTTGCCAGCCGATATGGTTGCGTCTCCAGGACGGTGATGATGTTATCCAGAATGTCCGGGTCGTCGTCCACCACGAGGATGTAGGCTTGCCCGTCCATGGCTAACGCTCCTCTACAGCAGGATTGTGCGTGTCGGTCGGCTCCCGCCTCAGCGGGTTGGAGCCCATTTGTCTAATCTCTTCCGTCAACTCGGCCGCTGACCACGCGAACTGGCCGCCCATGGCCGAAGAGACGTTGATCATCTGCACGCGTCGACCTTCCAGCCCGATCTCCTCGAGCAGGTTTCGAGCGTATTCAACTCGCCTCCGAGCGTTCAGATTACCTTCCAGGTAATGACAGTCGCCTTCCAGTCAGCCGGCGACCAGGACGCCATCGGCGCCACGCTCGAAGGCTCGTAAGACGTAAAGCACGTCAAGTTTGCCCGTGCAGGGTAGCTCCACGACCTTGATTGACGTCGGGTAGTCCAATCGCATCGATCCCGCCAGGTCGGCCGCTGCATAGGCGCAGTGGCGACAGCAGAAAGCTACGATATCAGGGTCGAATCCACGTGTGTTCATGACTGTCCCTGTCCCTCCAGTACCTCGTCTATTAGATTGATTATCTTCACTGCACCGATATCCTCCTTGTCACTATCGAACAGCGCATCGACCTTGGTCATCGTTTGGCTGTCAGTATAGTGCATGAGTTGTATGGCGCGGCCCGGGCACTCAGACGCACACGTCCCGCAGCCGTGGCATATCGCTGACTCTATATAGGCCGCTCCCACCAGATTCCCCACGCCCGTGATGTGGCTGCTGATCCGCGGCACGCCGTAGGGACAGATACGTACACAGGTGAGGCACCCCACGCAACTAAGCGGATCCACAACCGCCACCTGGCCACTGGCGAGCATGCTCTCCTGAGACAGGACGCTCGCGGCGCGGGAAGCGGCGGCCTGCGCCTGGGCGATGCTCTCGTCGAGGAGCTTGGGATAATGAGCCAGACCCGCCATGAATACGCCGTCAGCCGAAAAGTCAACGGGCCGCAGCTTGACGTGGGCCTCCAGGAAGAAACCGTCCATGTCTAAGGGCAACTTCAGCAGGCTGGCTAGTTCCCCTGATCCCGTGGATGGAACCATCGGCGTACTCAGCACCAGCAAATCAGGCTTCAAGACCAGGTTCTTGTCCAGCGTTGGATCGTGCACTTGCACGTCGATCCGAGATTGCGCATCATAGACTGTGACCTTTGGCTTCCGGTCAAAGTCGTAATGTATGAACCTGACGCCGGCCCGCCGCGCCTCGGTATAGGCCCTCTCCTTGAAGCCGTATGTGCGGATGTCTCGATAGATAATCGTTACATCTGTTCTGGAGTTCAGTTCTTTGATCTTCAGAGCATTCTTTATGGCAGTAGTGCAGCACAGCCGGCTACAGAAACGTTCCGCCGGGCCAATGCATTGAATCATCACTACGGATTGGAGCGTATCGGCCCCGGATTCTGGATCGGCCAGAAGTTGCTCGAATTCTTGCTGGGTGACGACACGATCGTCAGTACCGTAGCTATATTCACGGCCTTTGTACTCGACACCGCCCGTCGCAACGATGATAACCCCATGCTCGACCTCTGACGTCTGACCGTTCGATTCGAGCGTCGAGCTGAAGTTGCCCTTGAAGCCGCTCGTTTCGACGACTTCCGTGTTCAGATGCGTCTGGATCAGCGGCTGTTGCTTCACTCTGAACACCATTTCAGCCAGGTACTCGCCAGGCGTCCACTCATTCGGTTCGCCTTGGGGGGAGAGGAAGTACCGAAGATGGCGCAAATTGCCGCCAAGCTTGTCCTCTCGTTCCACCAGGTGAACCGGAAAACCCTGTTCAGCCAATGTCAACGCCGCGGTCATCCCAGCCGCTCCACCGCCGATGATCAACGCAGATTTGTTGATCGGGACTTCTCGTGTCTCGAGAGGCTCCAGTCGAGCAGCTCGGGCTACCGACATCCGTACCAGCGACCTGGCCTTTTCGGTGGCGCCTTCCCAATCACCTGAGTGGATCCATGAACACTGGTTACGGATGTTGGCCATATCGAATAGGTAGGGGTTGAGGCCTGCCCGGCGTATGGCGTCCTGGAACAGGGGCTCATGGGTGAGCGGTGTGCAGGAGGCTACGACCACCCGGTTCAGCTCCAACTTCTTGACCTGTTCGATAATGTGGGCGATTGAATCCTGAGAACAGGTATAGAGGTTCTCCTCTGCGTGGACCACCCCAGCAAGCGTCTTGGCATATTCGGCGACAGCGGGCACGTCCAAAAATCCGCCGATATTGGTGCCGCAGTGACAGACAAACACCCCAATGCGTGGCTTCTCTTTGGTGACATCACGTTGCTTCGGGTACTCCTGGACCTCTGTCAGGGTATGCCGGGCTGGCGCCAGTATGCGGGCCACGGATGCCGCTGCCCCGCTCGCCTCGATCACCGTCTCGGGAATGTCTTTAGGCTCCCGAAAGGGGCCGGCCACGTAGATTCCCTTGCGACTGGTCTGCAGGGGATCGAACAGCGTCGTGTGGCAGAAGCCATACGAATCGAGCGCGATGCCTAGACTGCGACCCAAGGACTTCACGGAATCTGCGATCTCCATCCCCACTGACAGAACCACGAGGTCGAACTCCTCTTCAACGATCTCGTGAAGGCCCTCGTAGGGCGCCGTGTAGCGTACCTTCAGATTCTGGCTAGTCGGGTCTTCCCTGACATCGCTGAGTCGGCATCGTGTGTACTTCACACCGTACTTCTGTTCGGCCCGACGGTAGTACTCCTCGTAGCCCTTGCTGTAGGCTCGGGTGTCCATGAAGAACACTTGGCAGGATATCCGGCCGTCGCCGTTGCCACTCCGAGCTTCGGCCATGACATGTTCGATCGTCATGATCGCTTCCTTGGCCGCATACATGCAACACACGGAAGAGCAGTAATCATGGCTCTGATCCCGGCTGCCCACGCACTGCAGAAAGGCGATTCGCTTGGGGCTGGCGCCGTCGGACGGCCGGCGGACATGTCCATGGGTGGGGCCGCTTGCGGAGAGCAGGCGCTCGTACTGCAAGGAGGTCACGACGTTCGGATAACGCCCGAGCCCGAATTCCTCGGACAGCTGCGCGTTGTAGATCTGATACCCAGGTGCCAGGATAACGGCGCCCACGTTGATCTCGGACCTACGGTCCACGTCGTCGTGGTTGATGGCGTTGACGCCGCAAGCAAATACACAGCTCATGCACTCCGAGCAGATCCCGCAGGCAAGACACCTCGCGGCCTCCGCCTGGGCGCTTTGGTCGTCATAGCCACCCTCCACCTCGACGAAGCTCTCGACGCGCTGCTCCACCGGCAGCTCGGGCAGGGGGACGCGGGACTGTCGCGTGATCTCGCCGCGAGCCATGCGCTGCCCAATCTCCCCACTGGAGAGATGGACGACGGGCAGGTCTGGTTGAGGAGGTGGCTCCAGAGGTTCGCCCGAGAGATAACGGATGATGGACTGGGCGGCCGTATGCCCCCGATCCACCGCTTCGATGACGAATGCCGTCCCCGAGATGCAGTCGCCAGCCGCGAACACGCCGGGGCGGGACGCCGCCAGCGTGTTGGGATTCACCGCGATCGTCTGGGTGTCGGTCAAGCCGACGTTCGCGTCGTCCGGAATGAACGCGAGACCGGCGCGCTGACCCACCGAAAAAACGATGGTGTCGCAGGGGATTTCGATGCGCGAGTCAGGCACCTTCTCCACCTGGAGGCGGCCCCTCTCGTCGAAACTGAATGAGGCCGCCCGCATGCACTCGATGCCCCTCACCCGGCCATCCTCACTCCCCAGGACGCGCTCGAACGTCAGGCCCGTGTGCATAACGATGCCCTCGGCCTCGGCGGCTTCTACCTCCCAGGGGTGGGCGGGCATCTCTTCCCGGCCCTCCAGGCAAGCCATGTGGACCTCTCGGCCCAGGCGGACCGCCGTGCGCGCACAGTCGACGGCCACATTGCCGCCGCCAAGCACGAGCACCTGTGCACCCAGCTCGGCCGCCTCCTTGCCCCCATTGGAGTACTTGCCGAGGCGAACATCGCGCAGGAAGTGGGTGTTGACCAGGACTCCGTCGAGGTCGGCGCCGGGAATCGGAAGGTTTTTT